>SHWG01000083.1 GCA_009693905.1 Rhodospirillales bacterium
TCTGATCGTAGGCCGTGTACTGCGCCATCCCCTTCTCCGCCAACACCTTCGTGATCGCCGCCGTCAACGACGTCTTGCCGTGGTCCACGTGCCCAATCGTGCCGACGTTGCAGTGCGGCTTCGTCCTCGCAAATTTTTCTTTCGCCATGGTCTGATCTCTCGTTCTTGGGTCGCGGGCTGGCGATATCCGGTTTCGATCTTTCTAGTTAGCGTCTCGCGGCCGGTTTTTGCGCCGGTCTGGCACGGAATACTGGAGCGGGTGAAGGGAATCGAACCCTCGTCGTAAGCTTGGAAGGCTTCTGCTCTACCATTGAGCTACACCCGCGAGGTCTTAAGTTTCCGAACCCGGCTCTTCACCAATCAGGACGGACCGTCCGGAACCCTTATGGTGGAGGGGGTTGGATTCGAACCAACGTAGGCGTACGCCAACGGATTTACAGTCCGTCCCCTTTAGCCGCTCGGGCACCCCTCCATCGTGGCTGGAACCTGGCTTTCCCCGAAAAGGGATGCCCGCAATACGCAGCTAAAGCAGCAGTGTCAACATTCAAACAAAAATCAAGCGTCCGCTTGCGACTCTCCCGCAGCCAACAGCAGCCGGCGCTGGAAAACGCATGCAGACACCTGATTCGCGGCATGGTAAATCATCCACACCGCAAGTGCAAGCCTAGGAAGGCAAGCCCAGGTCCAGGGTTTCCCCAGGGTTTTCAGGCTTTCCCCGCCAAATCCCACCACCAATGTCACCTATTAGAGATTTATCAGGTAGCTAATGTCACCAAAAGGTGAAAATAGACGAGAAGGCCGTAACTCTCGCAGCCGAGGGGGGCCACGGTTTACCCCTAAGCCCACGGTCGCCCGGCATGTCGGGCCGTCCCGAGGGGGGTGGCTTTACGGCCGCCATGCGGTCCTCGCCGCGCTGGCCAACCCCGCCCGGTCCTGCCGGAGGCTGGTGGTTTCGCCCGAATCCCTGGCCCAACACGGCGCCGCGATCCGGGCAGCCCTCGCCGCCGGGGGGCAGCCGCGCGCCAACCCGGAAACCCTGCCCAAGCCCGAAATCGACCGGCTGCTCGACGACAGCGCCGCGCACCAGGGAATTGCCCTTCTCGCCGATCTCCTCCCGGAGCTCGCGGTCGAAGACGTCTGCCAACGCACCGCCGACCTCGCGCAAGCGCGGGTGGTGGTGCTCGATCAGGCGACGGACCCGCGCAACGTCGGCGCGGTCATGCGCGCGGCGGCCGCGTTTGGCGCCACGGCGGTCATCATGCAGGATCGCCACGCCCCCCCCGCCGGCGGAGCGCTCGCCAAGGCCGCCTCGGGCGCGCTCGAGCGCGTCGCGCTGGTCCGGACCGTCAACCTCGCCCGGGCGCTCGGGCTTTTGAAAAACGCCGGGTTCTGGTGCGTCGGCCTCGACGCTCGCGCCGAATCGACCCTCGGCCAAACCGATCTCACGGGCAAAATTGTCCTGGTGCTCGGCGCCGAAGGCGAAGGCTTGCGCCGGCTGACGCGCGATTCGTGCGATTTTCTCGCCAAGATTCCGATGGCCGGCGGCTGGGAAAGCCTCAATCTCGCCTCGGCCGCGGCGATCGCGCTGTACGCGGCTTCCCGGCCCAAGCCAACCTTGCGCGACGTCTAAACGTCGCGGAAATATTCGTCCCAGCCGAAGCCGAAGATCGCGACCGCGGCGATCACGGCGACGATCTCGACCACCGTGACGACGTAGAGGATATAGACGATGCGCCGCGCCGTCGGCTTCATCGGTTTCCAGACGCGCTCCATGTACCAGCGCCAGCCGGGAAACCAGGACCATCGGCGCCAGTGGCGGAAATAGCGGAATAAATCCTGTCCCCACCAATTGAGGCTGCTGTCCACCTCGGCCACGCGGGCGGCACGCTCGGCCTCCGGAACATGGGAGTAGTCGTCGGTGACGATCAAATCGGCGCCCGGGCCGTCCGGCCCCGGCTCGACGCGAAAAGAGGTCGAGGCCTTGAGGCCGCGACTGTAGCGCAGGATCAGACCATTGGGCGCGCGCTCCGTTCCCATGGTCGTCTCCAACATGCGGCCGTTAGCGTGATTGCGAATGCCAATCACGTAGGTGTCCCGTCCCGCGCCTTGCCAGGACAAGAATTCGTACATGGAATTGATCCGAAGCAGGCGCTCCGGGTCTTCCTGGACGAAAGCGAGAAGCTCGGCCGGCGCAAGCTCGGTCTTGATCCGCACCCAAGCCTGGTCGCGCCGGTCCTCGTCCGCCGAACCGGCGGTTACGGGCGCGGGCGAGTTCGGACGGTTTTCCATCGTCATTCCTTGTCTTTCCGCCGTCCGCCGTCCCGACCGGGATGCGGCACCGTCAAAAGCGGAACCGTCAGACCCTTCGCCAGGGTTTCCGGATCCATGCGCGAGCGCAAGCCCGGGGCGCCCTTGGGCCGGGGCGAGCCGACCACCACCAGATCGAACGCCTCCTTGCCGGCGACGGCGACAAGACACTCGGCGGGCTTGCCGAGCCGGACTTCGCAATCGTAATCGAACCCGCGCCGCTTGGCTTCCGCCGCGACCGTTTCCGCGTGCGCGACGATTTCGCGCTCCAACTGACCTTCGACGTAGCGGCCGAAGCGGACGTGGACCGCGGCGTTGTTGAGCCAGTCGTCGCCGAGCATTCCTTTCCAGAAATCCGGCACCACCACCAGATGGCGGATGCGCCCGCCCGGCTCGCACAGTCCGAACGCCGCGGTCTCGGCGGCCTTGGCGCCAGCCGTGCCGTGGCTTGCGAGTAGAATGGTCCGCGCCTTCATCTTCGCTTGTTCCGCATGGTTCGCGCGCAAGGAAAAGGCCCGGCGGACGCTTCGGGCGCCGGCCGGGCCTATAGTACAGCGTCCGGGTCAGTTGATGAAGAAGTAGACCCCGAACGCGATCGTGGCGGCGAAAATGAGGGCCATGATGTCCTCGTGGCGGTCGCTCTTGAAGATGGAGAGCGCCGAGCCGCGATGGTACTTGAAGCCGGTCTCGGTGGCGTGGACGTCGATGTTCTGGCTTTTCGGGTCGGTCATGACGATCTCCTTCCCCCTCAGATGGTTTCGCGCACAAACATAAGCACGACAATCAGCGAGAACACGGCCTTGACCGTGCCGACCGCGCCGCCGATCACCAGCGGCTGGCCGCCCGCCTGGCGCATCGCCGCCATCGTGATTTGCATACCGAGGCCAGTCAGGCCGAAGGCGAACAGCCAGGTCAGCCAGTCGCGGAAAGCCGCGATCTTCTTCGACGTCTGATAGGCGGCGTTGTGGGCCCTGGTCAAAACGGCATTGGCATCGCGCGACAGCACGCCGGAATTGACGATACCGCGCAGCGTGGTGTCGTGATCGATGCTCATGGCCTTTTTCGACTCGAGCAAGCGGTTCAGGGCTTGTTTTTGATCGTCGCGCTTGAGCTTGCTCGATTCGGCCTTGAGCGTATTGATATCCTTCTCCACCAGGAGTTTGCTCTTGGAGTTGTCGAAGTAGCGGCCCGAGGTATGCTGAGCTGGAGCAAAAATGCCGGTCGAGGACAGCGCGAACATCAGGATGAACCCGAGCACGAAGAGCGGGAACTTTTCGAAGATGACCCGAGTAGTGTCCACTTGCTGGACCGTCCGGCCGACGCTTTCCTCGCGCCGCACATACCAAACCGCGAGCCAGAGCACGATGATCGGCAGGAACAGCACGCGGGTGATGTTGAAAATCTCGGCGACCTTCAGGGTTTCGATGCCGTCCGGCTGGAAAGCGAGCGCCGCGCCCGCCACCTGTGCCGAATTGAGAATCCCAGTCCCGGCCCAGGCGCCGAACTGGACATGACCCATACCCGTCAGATGCCCGATGACGGGAAAGAGGAACATGCAGACCACGCCAAACACCAAAACGGTGCCGATGGTGTAGGCGATTTCCTCCGATTTGGCCTGGACCACGGGCGCGGAAGCAACCGCCGCCGAGACGCCGCAGACGCCGATACCAGCGGAGAGCACGCCGGCCATTGAATTGGGGATGTGCCGTCGAGCGCCTATCCACAGCACCAGTCCAACCGAGCCGAGCACGAAAAACCCGATCAGCACGACCGAGAGCTTGCCGAGTTGAACCAGTTCGCCAAGGCTATAGAGGGTCCCGAGCAAAATAACCCCGGTCTTGAGGCCGAGTCGCGACAAGCGCACGCCGTTCTGCGCCCAATCTGGAATCTTGAGCACATTGACGATGATCATGCCGGCGACGATGCCGAGCACGATGTAATTGAGCCCGAACATGTCGTGGATGAACCGCTTGCCGGGAAGCACCGGCCCGATTTCGCGGCTGAGCTTGGCGACCCCGGGATCGAGATACCACCTCACGATCATCGCCAACGCCAGGATGAACATGCCCCCGGCGATGGTCGAGGCGTAGTAGTCGAGTTCCCCTTCCTCGTGGGGGCCGAACAAGTACCACAGGCCGGCGGCGACGCTGACTATACCGAAGATCAGGCTGAGCTGGATCATCTCCGGCTTGGCCCGCGTGGTGTTGAGATACTTGAGAGTCTCGTCGAGGTAGCCGCCGTTCACAGCGAACCAGTAAGCGAGCAAGACAAGGCCGATGATGAGAACGGCCGGGCTTTTGCGTGTGTAGACCATGTGAATGTCCCCGCTTCGACTGTTAATCTGGCTAGCTCATGTGAACTTCATTCGCGGCGCGATGACGGCGACGAACGTGCGCCCAGCCTCCGGGCGATCCGGGTGTCTCGGATACGAACATTAATTAAATGGATGGAACGCCTCCCAGCATCCCTTGTGCCTCGTTGTTTCAAGGTCACTCTCCCCCGAGATTTTTAAGGAATCCCATAAAATTAACAAGTGCTCATATAACCTTTCCACAAGATAACAGTTTCAGGCGGTTAAATGGCTAAATATTATAATGTTATCAGTATGTTATACTGAATGCGACGACAGCGGCGCTGATCCGGACGGACATCGCCGGGGCCAATGTCCGAATCCCTGTGCCAGCGACGATAATTTTCGGCGGCGAAGATTCGCTACGCGCGGGGACGACTCGGGCGCGGCCCGACCTGATGCCCTTTGCCCGATAGTGTGAGAAATGTTGTGGTCGCCCCAGGGGTGGTCCAAGCTGAAGACACACAAGGAGCATTTTGATGAGCGACACCAAGGATTTTACCCTGTTCCGGCGCACCAAGGAGTTGGAAAACGAACTCGACAATTTTTTCAACAAGGTTTCCGAAGGGGGGCTCGCTTTCCGCTTCGGCATCCAGATTTACATGAACCACGGGCCGACCGCGGAGTTCGAGGAAAAGCTCTATCACGTCAATGCGCTCGAAAACACCGCCGACACGCTCCGGCGCTCGATCGAGACCAAGCTTTATTCCCAGACCTTGATTCCGGAATCCCGCGGCGACGTCCTCGGCCTGCTCGAAACCATGGACTCCGTTCTCAATTTGATGGAGGGGGCGCTCTGGGGGTTCTCCATCGAAACGCCGGACGTGCCCGAGGAGTTCCGCCGCGACTTCATGGAACTGACGGATCGGGTCGTGCTGTCGGTCGACGAACTGGTCAAGGGCGCGCGTGCCTTCTTCCGCAACATCGAGGCGGTCTCCGACCATAATCACAAGGTCATGTTCTACGAAAAAGAAGCCGACAAGCTCAGCACCAAGCTGAAGCGGGCGATCTTCGGCTCCAAGCTGCCGCTCCCCAACAAGGTGCATCTGCGTTCGTTCGTCGAGTCGGTGGACAATATCGCCGACCAGGCCGAAGACGTCGCCGACCGGCTCGCCATTTACACCATCAAGCGGACGGTCTAGGCCTAGCGCTTCGCTCGCGCCACCCCATGGACATTACCGTCATCATCTTCCTTACCAGCGGGCTTTTTCTCGGCTGGGCGCTCGGTGCCAATCATCTCGGCAACGTGTTCGGGACCGCGGTCGGAACCCGGATGATCCGTTTTTCGACCGCGGCCGCGATTTGCAGCGTCTTCGTCGTTCTCGGCGCCGTATTCGGCGGCGGCGGCACCGCGGAAACCATCGGCAAACTCGGGGCGGTCAACACCTTGGCGGGCGCCTTCATGGTCGCGCTCGCCGCCGCCGGCGCGGTTTGGGTCATGACCCGCGCCGGCCTGCCGGTTTCCACCACCCACGCCATCGTCGGCGCCATCATCGGCTGGAACGTGTTCAGCGAGACCTGGACCGACTTCGATGCGCTCATCAAGATCACGATCGGGTGGGTGTTGGGACCGATTCTGGCGGCTCTGTTCGCGATCGCGCTCTTTTTCGCCACGGTCCGCGTGATCCGCGCACTCAAGCTCCATCTGCTTTATCTCGACGCCTATACCCGGCTCGGCCTGATCCTGGCCGGCGCGTTCGGCGCTTACAGTCTCGGCGCCAATAACATCGCCAATGTCGTCGGCGTCTTCCTTCCCGCCTCGCCTTTCGTCGAGTTCCGCCTGTTCGATCTGTTCACGGTATCCCCGGCGCAGCAGTTATTTTTGCTCGGCGGCATCGCCATCGCCGTCGGGGTTTATACCTATTCCGAAAAGGTGGTCCATACCGTGGGCCGGGGGCTTTACACCCTGTCCCCGGTCTCCGCCTGGGTCGTGGTGATGGCGCACTCGCTCGTGCTATTCCTGTTCGCCTCGGAAGGACTGGAGCGCCTGCTCGCCCACCTCGGCCTGCCGACGATCCCGCTGGTGCCGATTTCGAGTTCCGAAGTGATCGTCGGCGCGGTGCTCGGGGTCGCGCTGGTCAAGGGCCGGCAAAATATCCGTTGGCGCACCCTCGGTCGGATCGGCGTCGGCTGGGCGATGACGCCGGCGATCGCCGGGATCGTCTGTTTCTTCGGCTTGTTCATTCTGCAAAACGTCTTCAACCAGAACGTCTACGACACGCCCCGCTACCAGATCACGCCGGCGGCAGCCGAGCGCCTTGGCCGCGAGGGGCTGCCACCCACCCTGATCGCGCGGCTCGCCGGCCAGACTTTCGAATCTTCCGCCCAGTTGGAATCGTCCGTCGCCTCCAGCCGCCTCTCCCGCGGCGATATCGCGCGGATCCTCGAAGCTTCCCAGATCGACGCCGTTCGCGTCGAGCCCCTGCGCCTCGGGCCCAAGGAGTTTCGCTGGCTGACCGCCGGCCAGATGTACGCGGTTTACCGGATTGCCGGACAACCATTCCCGCACCGCTGGGCGTTCGCGGAAGCGCTTGCCCGCGAATCCCAGGATTGGCGCCCCGGCGCCGACGCCGTGCTGGACAAGCCCCGCAACCGGGCCTTGCATGATCGCGTCGAAGCGCTGGCCCGCCTTTTCCGCGACCGTTGACGCGACTGTTCAGCTTGGCGGCGGCTCGACCAGGTTCGCCACGATCCTGCGGGCAACCGGCAACACCAGAAGCATGACCGGAAAAGCCACCACCCAGGAGAAAAGCCACGCTCTCAACCAGATTTCGAGAAACTCCGGCACAAGGCCGACGCCGCTCAGGGTCGCGATCGCCGCGATGATCAAAGTCATGATCATCGTCAATATGAACGGCAAGAGAAGATGGGCGTAGCGGCTTGGTATCCTGCGCAACCGGAAGGACGCGGGTTTGGCCGACATCGGCGTTCCTTATGGAAAGAAATTAAGCGGACATTGCCCGGATGGACGGGCGAGTTAAGCATGGCCGCGCTAGACGCGCTAGGCGCGCTAGGCGGCCTGTCGCCCGGCGGCGACTGCCGCCACGACAATAGACCGGGCGCCGTGGACGCCGCCGGGTCTATGGCGATTGGCGCTGTCGCGCCCGGCCCCAAAACGGTGTATTTTGTTCGCCGCCGCCCGCGCGGCAGAGCGGACGCGCCACGGGCCGGGTTAGCTCAGTTGGTAGAGCAGCGGTTTTGTAATTCTACGGCGCGCTTCCCGGCCCTTCCCGTCTAGTCTTTTTGCGTACTGTTTTGTTGGCTTTTTGCGTATTGTGAATCTCGCTTCATCGCGCCCTTTCTCTCGCAATCATTTCTAGTTTGGTTACTAACTTGGTTACTTGAACGGATGGGGAGCGCGAGCAAACGAGCTTGCCGTATTTCTTCGGCTCGGCTTTGGCGGCCTCAACGATCTTCAAGGCCTTGTCGTAGCTACGCGGCTTTTTGCCAATAGCGGCGGCCACCTTGGCGCGGGGTTCACCCTTGATCGCTTCCGGCAACTTGCCAGAACCGCTCGACTTAGAGCCCTTGCCGGAAGATGGCCCGGCGGCTGCTTGCCGTTCCTTCGCCTTCGGGCGCTCCAACGCTTCGATTGCCTCCCCTTCCGCCACGGCTTCCGTCCAACTACAGTCCTTGCGGCAAGTGTTCTCCGCGAAGAAAGGCCCCGCGACTATCGGCG
>SHWG01000003.1 GCA_009693905.1 Rhodospirillales bacterium
CGTTCCGCCAGCATTTCCGTCGCCGGCTCTCATGTCGAACTCAGATCGGTGATCGCCTTCCTCTATCGCGGCACGGATCAATTCGCGGGACGGATCGACGCGGAAAGCGCCGTCCTCGGCGACGGATACTGGGACCTGCGCAACGTCTGGCTTCACCGCCCGGAGGAGACGACGGTGTTCGCCGCCACCCATCGTCTTCCCACCGAACTGACGCTCACGCGCATTCAAGACAGTTTTTCCCCGCCCGAAACCATGTCGTTCTGGGACCTGCCCAATTTCATCGACTCGTTGCGCCTGGCGGGCTTTTCGGCCCTGCGCCACCGTCTGTACCTGCACAGCCTTCTCGCCGCCCCGTTCCTGATGATGGCGATGGTGCTTCTGGCGGCGACTTTCACGCTTCGCCACGTCCGCCACGGGGGAACGCCGGGCATCGTCGGCTTCGGTGTCATGACCGGGTTCCTGGTTTATTTCTTTTCCGACGTGTCCTTGGCGCTCGGTCTTTCGAGCGGCATTCCCGTCGCGCTGGCCGCCTGGACCCCGGCCGGCATCGCCGGCCTGATCGGCATCGCGCTCCTGCTCCATCTGGAGGACGGGTAAGCATGCGCCCGGGCGCGAAGACGCAAAAACTCAAGGACCCGGCGGCATTATCCGCGCCCGGTCTTTTGTCTGGGCGGCTTGCGCCGCCGAGCCCGATCCGCTCAAGCGCGGCTATTTTACTCGTCGCGCTCGTGCTGACCGCCGTCCCCGCGGCGGGCCAGGTCCGCCCGGACGGCGCCCCGCCGGTGAACCTGACCGCCGACGAAGTCGTTCACAATCGCGATCTCGGGGTCGTGACCGCCAGCGGCAACGTCGAGATCATTCAAGGTCCGCGTTCACTCTATGCCGATTCCATCACTTACAACGAACGCCAGGACCAGATCAGCGCCAGCGGCAATGTCCGCCTGCACGAACCCAACGGCGACGTCATTTTCGCCGACTACGTGGATCTGAGCGGCGACATGCGCGAAGGCACGCTGAAGAGTCTGCGCCTGCTGCTGACCGACCGCTCCCGCATCGTCGCCTCCGAGGGGCGGCGATCGGACGGAACGCGCCTCGATCTCGATCGGGCGGTTTACAGTCCCTGCGAGTCGTGCAAGACGAATCCGTCGCGGCCGCTGCTGTGGCAAGTTAAAGCCGTGCGTGTGATCCACGACTCCGATCGCCAAACGGTCGAATACAAAGATGCCTGGTTAGAGATGTTCGGGGTTCCGGTCGCCTACACGCCCTACTTCTCCCACCCCGATCCGACGGTTAAACGCCGCACCGGATTCCTCCCGCCCAGCATCGGCAGTTCCAATTATTTCGGCTCCACGCTTCAGACCCCGTACTTCTGGGACATCGCCCCCAATCACGATCTGACCTTCACCCCGCTGCTCACGAGCCTCCAGGGCGTCGGCCTCGGCGCCGAGCATCGCTTTATCGGCCAGAAAAGCGAGATCAAGGGCAAATTCAGCGGCGCGGTCAACGACAACGGCGAATTGCGCGGCCATGTCGACATGAAAAGTCGATTCAACCTGAACGACACCTGGCGCTGGGGCGTCGATGCCCAGCGTTCGACCGACGATACCTACACCCGCCAATACCGCTACAACACCCCACCGACGCTGACCTCGCGGCTTTACACCGAAGGATTCCGGGGCCGCAACTACATGGCCGCCAACGGCTACGCCTTCCAGGGATTGCGGGATACCGACAAGCCGGGCCAAGCGCCGCTGATTCTGCCCTCCTTGGACTACTCCCACGTCGGCGAACCGCGCGCCGGCGGGGGCCGCACGCGCATGGACGCGAACCTGCTCGCCTTCACCCGCGATCAAGGAACCGACGTGAGGCGCCTGTCCGTCGCGCCCGGCTGGGATCTCCCGTACGTCGGGCCGGCCGGCGACGTTTACAAACTCTCGGCCACGCTCAGGGGCGACCTCTATCATGTGGACGATCATGTCATTTCGGGCCGGCGCGCCCCCTACTCCGGGACCGCCGGGCGCGTCTATCCCGAAGCCGCTCTCGAATGGCGCTATCCCTTCGTCCGCCGCCACGAGGGCGTGAGCGAGTTGTTCGAACCCATCACCTCGCTCGTGGTCAGTCCCTACGGAGGCAACCTCGTCAAGATTCCCAACGAGGACAGCCGCGAAGTCGAATTCGACGAGACCAACCTGTTCACCGGGCGGAGATTCGCGGGCATCGACCGGGTCGAGACCGGCCCCCGTTTCAATTACGGACTGCGCTGGAGTGTGTTCGGCGATCAAGGCGGCAGCACTTCGGTTTTATTCGGCCAGTCGGTGCGCGCCCGCGACGACAGCACCTTCGCCCGGGGCACCGGGCTGGAGGACCATTTTTCCGATTTCGTCGGCCGAGTTAACATTCGCCCCATGAAGAATTTGAGCCTCGATTACCGCACCCGGCTCGACAAAGACAATTTCCAGCCTCTGCGCAACGAGGTCAGCGCCACTGTCGGTCCCAAGGCGCTTACGGTCGGATTTAACTACCTGTTCTCCGAAAAAGTCTCCGACAGCAGCATTCCGACCTTGGAGCAGCTTTCGCTCAACGCAGCTTCGCAACTCTCGCGCAACTGGCGCGTCAGTTTTGCCTCGCTTCAGGACATCGAAGCGAACGCTCTCAGGGCTCTTTTGCTGAATGCGACGTACGAAGACGAATGTTTCATTATAGCCGCCGACGTGCGCCGGTCGTTTTTCTATGACCGCGGTCTGAAAACCGACGATTCGATCATTTTGCGCCTGACCTTCAAGACCCTCGGCGAGATAGGCTCCTCGATGTTCTAGCAAGCCGCCGTGGAAGGGGTGGCGGAGGGGGCGGCGCGGGGTTATCATTTCCGCCCATGAATCCATCGCCCTTTTCCGCCGTGTTTCTGATCGCGGCCGGCTTGGCGCTGGCGCCCGGGCCGGCCTTGGCGCAGCAAGGCACGCCCGCGCCGAGCCTGGCGCGGACCACCGTCGAGGGCATCGCCGCCGTCGTCAACGACGAACCCATTTCGCATCTCGACCTCGATCACCGTCTGCGCTTCACGCTGCTGACCGCCGGACTTCCCGACACCGCCGAGACACGCCGGCGCCTGATTCCCGACGCGATCCAGGGCCTGATCGACGAGCGTCTCAAGACCCAGGAGGCCAAGCGCCTCGGCATCAAGACCGAAAAAGCGGAAACCGAAAGAATCCTCGGCCGCATGGAATCCCAGGGCGGAATGCCGCCGGGGGGAATGAAGTCGTACCTGGAAAACATTGGAATCAGGCTCGGCACGCTCACCGAGCGGATCGAGGCCGATATTTTCTGGCGCCAGATCGTCACCCGGCGCTACCGTCGCGGCATCCAGATCAGCGACGAGGAGGTGGACGAACACCTCGTCCGCATTCGCGCCAATGCCGGCAAGCCGCAGAGTCTTGCCGCCGAGATCTTCATCGCCGTCGAAGATCCGGCCAAGGAACGCGAAGCGGCCGCGCTCGCCGCCCGCCTGGTCGAGCAGATCCGCGGGGGCGTGCCGTTCCGCGCCATCGCCCAAAACTTTTCCCACAGCCCCTCGGCGGCCCAAGGCGGCGACCTCGGCTGGATGCCCGCGGGGCAGATGGAGTCCGCGGTCGACCAGGCGCTCGCCGTCCTCCAGCCCGGCCAGATCTCGTCGCCGGTGCGCGGCGAGAGCGGTTATTTCGTCCTGCTCTTGCGCGAACGCCGCGCCGGTTCGGCCATGGCCGAATCGGAACCGGTGCTCACCTTGCATCAAGTTATGGTCCCAATCCCGCCCAACCCGACGCCGGCGCAAATCCGGGTCCAGCTCGCCCAGGCGGAGTCTCTCGTCGGCAACGCCCAATCCTGCGCCGACATGGAACAGGCGGCCAAGGCATCCGGCGCGCCCATGTCGGGAAGCCTCGGCACGGTTAAGTTGAGTTCCCTGCCGCCGGAAACGCGCGCGCTGGTGGAGAACCTTCCTGTCAACACGCCGAGCCAGGCGCTCCAGGCCAAGGACGCCTTCATCGTCATGATGGTCTGCAAGCGCGAGATGACCACCGCCGATTCCGAGCAACGCCAGCGCGTGCTCAATATGCTGGTCGACGAGCGCTTGCAGCTCGGCGCCCGCCAGTACCTGCGCGATCTTCGCCGCACGGCCTTCGTGGATGTCCGTGTCTAAGAATCCGCCCACGCCCGAGTCCGGATCCGATCCGGCGTCCGCGGGCTCGGGCCCGCTCGCGCTCACCATGGGCGAGCCCGCCGGCATCGGCGGCGAAATCGCGCTCAAAGCCTGGTTCGCGCGCGAGCGGGATCGCCTGCCGCCGTTCTTTCTGATCGACGACCCGGAACGGATGCAGGCGCTCGCCCGCCGCCTCGCGCTGGCGGTGCCGGTCAAGGCCATTACCGGGCCCGAAGACGCGCGGACCGTATTCCGCTCCGCCCTGCCCGTGCTGCCCGAGACACTCCCCAAGGCGGTCGAACCCGGCCACCCCGATGCCGCTAACGGCGTGGCGGTGCGCCGCTCGATCGAGCGCGCGGTCGAGTTGGTGCGGGCGGGACGGGCATCCGCCCTGGTCACCAACCCGATCCACAAGGCTTCGCTTTATAAAGGGGGATTCCCATACGCCGGGCACACGGAGTTCCTGGCGGCGCTGGCCGAGGTCGCGACGCCGCCGGTGATGATGCTCGCCTGCGATGCGCTTCGCGTCGTGCCGGTGACGATCCACGTCAGTCTGGTCGAATCGATCCGCGCCCTGACCACCGCCGCGATCGTCACCAAGGCCGCGATCACGGCCAAGGCGCTCGCCCGGGATTTCGGCATCCGCGCGCCGAGGCTCGCGATCGCCGGCCTCAACCCCCACGCCGGCGAAGGGGGCGGCATGGGCAGCGAGGAAGAAACCGTCATCCGTCCGGCGATCGAGCAGCTGCGGGCACGCGGGATCGAAGCGTCGGGCCCGTGGCCGCCGGACACCATGTTCGCGCCCGCCGCCCGCGCGACCTACGACGTCGCCATCTGCATGTACCACGACCAGGCGCTGATCCCGATCAAGACCATCGCCTTCGACGAAGCGGTCAACTTGACCCTCGGATTGCCGTTCGTGCGCACTTCGCCCGACCACGGCACCGCTTTCGACATCGCCGGCACCGGCGCGGCAAGACCGGCGAGCCTGATCGCGGCGATCCGCATGGCCGCGCGCATGGCGGCGATGCGCGCCCGGGTGGACATGGGCTCGGGCGCCGGCGCCGCCGCCTTCACCGGCGACGGCATATGAACACGGACCCGGCGGGAATTCCTCCGCTCCGCGACGTCATCCGCCGCTTCGAGCTTTTCCCCCGCCGCTCGCTCGGCCAGCATTTTCTCCTCGATCCCAACTTGACCGCGCGGATCGCCCGTGCCGCGGGCGATCTCAAGGACTCGAACGTGATCGAGGTCGGCCCCGGCCCGGGCGGGTTGACCCGGGCGCTACTTGCCGCCGGCGCCCGGGTGACGGCGGTGGAGAAGGATTCCCGCTGTGTCGCGGCGCTCAGGGAACTGGAAGGCGCGTATCCGGGAAGATTGCGGGTGATCGAGATGGACGCGTTGGCGGCGGATGCGCGGGCGCTCGTCCCCGCCCCCCGGCGCATCGTCGCCAATCTGCCCTACAACATTGCGGCGCCGCTGCTGATCGGCTGGCTCAAGCAAATTCGCGAAGACAGCCATGCCTTCGCGCGCTTGACGCTGATGTTTCAAAAAGAAGTCGCCGAACGGCTGTTCACCCCGCCCGGCTCGAAGGTCTACGGCCGGCTATCGGTAATGACCCAATGGCTCTGCGACGGGTTTTGCGAATTCGACGTTTCGCCCAAGGCCTTCGTCCCGCCGCCCAAGGTCACTTCGGCGGTCGTGACGTTGATCCCGCGCGCCATGCCGCTCGGCGGCGATGCGGTTGCCTGGCCGGCGATGGAACGCACCGTCGCCGCCGCCTTCGGCCAGCGGCGCAAGATGTTGCGCCAGTCCTTGAAACGGATTGGCCTCGACCCCGAGCCCCGCGGCATCGAAGGCACCCGGCGGGCGGAGACCCTTTCGGTCGAGGAGTTCGTGGCGCTGGCGAAGTAACGCGCGCTCATCGCCCCAGGCGGCGAACGCCGCCAAAACAAAAGACCTGGCGCGAATTCTATTTTCCGCCCGCCTTATCGGCGGGACCGCGCCAGGCGGCGAAGGACCGCTTGAGTTTCTTCGGCGAGCTTCACGGTCAATTCGCCGGCCGGCATTTCCCGCCCGAGCGCCGCGGCCTGCCCCGACCACAGCGGCGAGAAGTCGCCCGAGCCCCGCTCTTCCGCTTTCGCCCGCAACGGTGCCAGCGCGCCCGCGGCGAGCGGAAATTCCGGCGCGATATCGGAAAGCGGCCCCACCTCGCGCATGACGCGATTCAATAAACCCCGCGCCGGGCGGCCGGTCATCAAATTGGTGAGTCGGGTCGAGTCGTCGCGCGCAACTTTCAGCGCCGCCCGGAAGGGCGCGGAGACTTTCGTCTCCGGGCAGAACAGGTACGCGGTCCCGATCTGGGCGGCGGCCGCGCCCAGCGCCAGCGCGGCGGCAATCCCGCGCGCGTCGGCGATGGCGCCCGCCGCGATCACCGGGACCTTGACCGCGTCGGCGATCTGCGGCACCAGGGCGAAGGTGCCGACCTGGCCGGCGATGTCCTCGCTCAAGAACATGCCGCGATGGCCGCCGGCCTCGATCCCTTGGGCGACGATCGCATCGGCGCCGTGGGCCTCGAGCCAACGCGCTTCCGCAACCGTGGTCGCCGAACTCACGATCGCACAGCCCGCGCGCTTGACCCGTTCAACCAACTCGGGCGCGGGCAGGCCGAAATGAAAACTCGCGACCCGGGGCCGCAATGCCTCCACCAACGCGCACAACGCCGCATCGAACGGCATCCGTATGCTCGACGGGACCGGTGCGGCGGGATCGAGGCCGTATTCCCGGTAATAGGGCGCGAGCCGGTCGCGCCACGCCGCCTCGCGGGCGTTGTTCAACTCGGGCGGCGTGTGACAGAAGAAATTGAGGTTGAAGGGTTTTTGCGTGCGGCGGCGGATTTTTTCGACCTCGGCGCGGATTTGCTCCGCGTTGAACATCGCGCACGGCAGCGAGCCGAGGCCACCCGCCGCCGAGACCTCCGCCGCCAACGCGCCGTCCATGGCGCCGGCCATCGGCGCCTGAACGAGCGGAAACTCGATCCCGAAAAGTTCGATCAGTCGCCGGTCGGGCCACATGGCGGGAGTTTTCTTACTTTTCCTCGCACATCTTCGCGACGAACTCGGCCAATCCCGACTGGCGGTCGCGCCGGAGGCGCTCGGCGGCGAGGATCGCTCTCACCCGGGCGATCGAGCTTTCGACGTCGACGTTGACGACGATGTAGTCGTATTCGGCCCAATGGCTCATTTCGGCCGCGGCGCGGGCCATGCGGCTCCGCACCACCTCGGGCGGATCCTGGGCGCGGGTGCGGAGGCGCTGCTCCAATTCCGCCAGCGAAGGCGGCAGGATGAACACGCTGGCGAGATCGGCGCGCGCCGATTCCTTCAGCTTCTGGGTGCCCTGCCAATCGACGTCGAAAAGCACGTCATGGCCGGATTTCAGGGCCGCCTCCACCGGCGCGCGCGGCGTGCCGTAGAAATTGTCGAAGACCCGGGCGTGTTCCAGGAATTCGCCTTTTTCCGCCATCGTTTCGAATTCCGCGACGCTCTTGAAAAAATAATCCCGGCCGTCCACCTCGCCCGGACGCGCCGGGCGGGTGGTGGCGGAAGTCGACATGACCAGGCCGGACTCGCGCCGCAAAAGCTCGCGCGAGATCGTCGTCTTGCCCGCGCCCGAGGGCGAGGACAGAACCAGCATCAGGCCACGGCGATTGATTCCATGCTGCATTTTTTCACCTTAAGTCATTCGGCGCATACGCGCCGCCGGCCCCTTGGGTCGGCCGGATTCCCAGATTTTTGAAGTAATTTTTCTTATGGGAATTCGGTATCGTTTGATCATTCGATGTTCTGCACTTGTTCGCGGAACTGCTCGATCGTGGCCTTGAGATCGAGCCCGATCCGGGTCAGCTCCACGTTCTCGGACTTGGAGCAGAGCGTGTTGGCCTCGCGGTTGAATTCCTGGCAGAGGAAATCGAGCCGCCGTCCGATGCCCGCGCCGTCGGCCAGCAACTCGCGCGCCTGGCCGACGTGGGCCTTGAGGCGGTCCAGCTCTTCGCGCAAGTCGGACTTGGCGGCAAGCAACGCCACTTCCAGCGCGAGCCGCTCGGAGGGCATGGCGGGCGAGGCTTCGAGCAAGGCGGCGACGTTCTTCTGGAGGCGTTCCCGGATCGCTTGGGGTTGAAGCGCCGCCAGTTTTTCCGCCGCCCCGGTCAACGCCTCGATTTCGTCGAGCCGCCCGCCGAGCGCCTGGCCAAGCTTGTTGCCTTCGCCCGCGCGCGCGAGCACGAGGCGCACCAGCGCCTGGTCGAGGTCCTTGAGGATCGCGGTTTCGCGCCGCTCGCGTTCTTCGGCGCTCGGCTCGTGCTCGGCGGGTTCGATCACGCCCCGCAACCCGAGCAGCCCGTCCACCGACGGCGGCCGGGCCGACGGCAGGCGGTGGGAAAGTTCGGTCGCGAGGTGAATCGCCTGTTCCAGCACCTCGCGGTTGACGGCGATTCCGCCGCCCGCGCCGGTGCGCGCGAGGGCGAGCGTCGCCTGGATATTGCCGCGCTTCAAGTGCTTGGCGATCAGGTCCCGGGACGGCCCTTCGATCTTCTCGAAGCCCAAAGGCAGGCGCAGCCGGGAATCGAGGCCGCGGCCGTTGACGCTGCGGATTTCCCACGTCCAGGCGGTTTGATCGTCCTTACCGTCGGCGCGCGCGAACCCGGTCATGGAATAAAGCGTCAAGAAAATCTCCCGGTCTCGGCCAATGGAGGCGTTTATACCCCGCCCCGCGCCGTCCCGCCAATCTGGTATCCTGGCGCCCGCCATGCCGCTCCGCCCGCAACCATCGTCGATCCTGATCACCGGCGCCTCCAGCGGGCTTGGCCGGGCGTTGGCGGTTTGGTACGCCCGTCCCAGCGCGCGGCTCTGTCTCTCCGGGCGCGATTCGGCCAGGCTCGCCGAGACGCACGCCGCGTGCGTGAGCCGCGGCGCGAACGTCGAGGTTTCGACGGTGGACGTTACCGATCGGGCGGCAATGAGCGCCTGGATCGCCGGCGCCGACGCCGCGGGCCCGCTCGATCTCGTGATCGCCAACGCCGGAATTTCCGGCGGCACCGGCGGGCAGGGCGAAGACGAAACCCAGACCCGGGCCATTTTCGAGGTGAATTTCACCGGCGTCGTCAACACCGTCTGGCCCGCGATCCGGGCGATGCGCCCGCGGCGCCGGGGCCAGATCGCGATCATCGCCTCGCTCGCGGGCTATCGGGGCTTGCCCGGCGCGCCCGCCTATGCGGCGAGCAAGGCTGCGGCGAAAACGTGGGGCGAAGGCTTGCGCGGTTGGCTGAAACCGGACGGCATTTCGGTCAACGTCGTGTGCCCGGGGTTCGTGACGACGCGGATGACGGCGGCGAACCGATTCCCGATGCCGTTCCGGATGGACGCGGACAAGGCGGCCGGGATTATCGCAGCGGGCCTCGGGCGCGATAAGCCCCGGATCAGCTTTCCCTGGCCGCTCGCGTTCGCAACCTGGCTGTTCGCGGCGCTGCCGCCGGCGTGGACCGATCCGCTGCTCGCCCGGATGCCGAGGAAGGGCAATGCGTAATCATCGGGACGGCGGCGGATTTTGTTCTTTGCCGCGCTCGTTCTGGATTTTGCGCCAGCGGGCGACGTTGCGGTTGTGCTCTTCGAGGGTTTTCGCGAACACGTGTCCGCCCGAGCCGTCGGCGACGAAGTATAGTTCGTCCGAGATCATCGGGTTGAGCACGGCTTCGAGCGCGGCCCGGCCGGGATTGGCGATCGGCGTCGGCGGAAGTCCGGCGCGCGTGTAGGTGTTGAACGGGTGGTCGGTTTCGAGATCGGCGTGCGCGAGCGCGCGGGGTAATCCCCCCTCGCCCCGACCGAGGCCGTAGATCACGGTCGGGTCCGATTGCAGTTTCATGTTCGCCTTGAGGCGGTTCAGGAACACCGCGGCGACGCGGGGCCGCTCCGCCGCCACCCCGGTTTCCTTCTCGACGATGGACGCGAGTGCCAGCGCCTCCTCGGCGGTCTTGATGACCGGCGGGACGGCGCCCCCCGATAGGGGCGCCTTATCCGTTGCGCGCGGGGTTAAGCCCGCGCGCCCCGCCCAGGCCCGGGCGAGGGTCTCGCGCATCGCCTCTTCCATCCGGTCCACGATTCCCTGGCGGGAATCGCCCCAAGAATAATGATAGGTCTCGGGCAGCAGCCGCCCCTCGGCCGGAACGCGGCCGACCTGACCTTCGAGCCCTTCGGTCTGGGCGAGGAGCGCCAATGCCTGCTTGACCGTGAGGCCCTCGGGGATGGTGACCCGGCGCACCACGGTGCGCCCGCTTTGCATCAGGCGGATCGCGGCCAGCGCGCTCGTTTGCGGCGGGAACTCGTATTCGCCGGCGCGAAGCGGACCCGCGCGCCCGAGCGCGCGGGCGGCAAGGCGAAACAGCCGGGGATCGACGATCACGCCCGCCTCGAGCAGGCGCCGGGCGATGCCTTCACTCCCCGCTCCCTTCGGGACGACAACGGCACGAGCGGCAGCTAGTGGCCCCGGCGCGTCGAGCCGGACCCACGCGATCTGGGCGGCGAGCGCGAGGCCAAGCAGAAAGAGCGCGAACAGGATGAGGGCGGCGCGAACGGGCCGAATGGCCACCGTCGTCCCCGTCAGTGAAGGGCCTTGAAGACGAGGGAAGCGTTGGTGCCGCCGAAGCCGAAGGAATTGGAGAGCGCCGCGCGAACCGGGCGCTCTTTCGCCCGGTGGGGAACAAGGTCGATGTCGATGCCGTCGGAAGGGTTGTCGAGATTGAGCGTCGGCGGCACGATGCCGTGGTTGATGGCGAGGATCGAGAAGATCGCCTCGACCGCGCCCGCGGCGCCGAGCAGATGCCCGATCGAGGACTTGGTCGAGGACATGGAGATTTTGTAGGCGGCATCCCCGAACACCCGCTTGACCGCGTTAAATTCGATCTCGTCGCCGAGCGGAGTCGAAGTGCCGTGGGCGTTGACGTAGTCGATATCCTCGGGGTTCATCTCGGCGCGCTTGAGCGCCATTTTCATGCACCGCTGCGCGCCGTCGCCGTCGGGCGCCGGGGCGGTGATGTGATGGGCGTCGCCCGAGAGGCCATAGCCGACCACCTCGGCGTAGATCTTCGCGCCGCGTCGCTTGGCGTGCTCGTATTCCTCCAGCACCACGATTCCGGCGCCGTCGCCCATGACGAAACCGTCGCGGGCCTTGTCCCAGGGACGGGAGGCCTTTTCCGGCGTGTCGTTGAATTTGGTCGCGAGCGCGCGCGCGGCACAGAACCCCGCCATCCCGACGCGGCAAACGGCGGCCTCGGTTCCGCCCGCGACCATCACGTCGGCGTCGTCCCACAGGATCAGCCGCGCGGCGTCGCCGATGGCGTGCGCCCCGGTCGAGCACGCGGTCACGACCGCGTGGTTCGGCCCCTTGAAGCCGTGGCGGATGGAGACGTGACCGGAAACGAGGTTGATCAGGCTCGCGGGAATAAAGAACGGACTCACGCGCCGGGCTTGCCCCGCTTCGACAACGGCCGAGGTGCGCGCGATTTCCGACAGCCCGCCGATGCCGGAGCCGATCAAGACCCCGGTCCGGCAGCGATCCTCGTCGTTATCCGGCGCCCAGCCCGAATCTCGGATCGCCTGAACCGCCGCGGCAAGGCCGTAGATAATGAAATCGTCCATCCGCCGCTGGTCTTTCGGCGGGATCCAGTCGTCGGGATTGAAAAGACCCGAGGCGGTTTCCCCGCGCGGCACCTGGCCGGCGATCTTGGCGGGGAGGTCGGAGGTGTCGAAGGACTGAATCGAACGAATGCCGGAACGACCGACAAGCAAGTCGCCCCAGTTCTTCGCAACGCCGACGCCGAGCGGGGAAACGATTCCGAGCCCGGTGACGACGACGCGTCTCGTGGAATCAAGCGCGCGGCCCATTAAATTTTACGAATCCGGGATTGGAGCGGAAGCAATCCGAACCGCTCACTTTTTCGCTTGGGACTGGATGAAACCGATGACGTCCTTGATGGTCTGGATCTTTTCGGCGGCATCATCGGGAATTTCAATGCCGAATTCCTCCTCGAACGCCATGACCAGCTCGACGGTATCGAGGCTGTCGGCGCCCAGGTCCTCGATGAAATGGGCTCCCTCCACCACCTTCGAGGCCTCGACCCCCAGGTGTTCGACAACAATTTTTTTCACGCGTTCGGCGACGTCGCTCATGATCATTGACCTCAAATTCGTTGATGGCCGCCAGCCCCGAAGAGCGTCTCGAAGCACCCGGGTCGATGCCGCGGCGGGCGGTTTCCTAGCACAATTTACCCGCCTTGGGTGGGAAACAGAAGGAAAAAAAACGCTGCCCGGCACGCCGAGCCGGTCAAATCATCGCCATCCCGCCATTGACGTGAATCGTCTGGCCGGTGACGTAGGCCGCCTCCGCGCTCGCGAGGTAAACCACGGCGGCGGCGACATCGGCGGGCGTTCCCAGCCGGCCGGCGGGAATGGCCTTGACGAGCTCCCGGCGCTGGTCCTCGGCGAGCGATAAAATCATGGCGGTGTCGATGGCCCCGGGCGCGACGCAGTTGACCGTTATGTTGCGCGATGCGACCTCCTGGGCGAGCGCCTTCGACATCCCCACCAGGCCGGCCTTGGAGGCGGCATAGTTGACCTGGCCCAGATTGCCGGTCGCGCCGACGATCGAGGCGATCGAGACGATCCGCCCCCACCGCTTCTTCATCATGCCGCGAAGACAGGCACGGCTGAGGCGAAAGGCGGCGGTCAGGTTGACGTCGAGGACTTTCTGCCAATCCTCGTCCTTCATCCTGACCGCGAGATTGTCGCGGGCGAGACCGGCGTTGTTAATCAGGATATCCACGCCTCCCAGCGCCGCTTTTGCCGCCTTGACAAGCGAATCGGCGGCGGCGGGATCGGAAAGATCGGCGGGCAGCGCCCGCGCGCGTTCACCCAGTTCGGCGGCGAGCGCACGGAGCGCATCCACGCGGGTGCCCGAAAGACCGACGGTGGCGCCTTCGGCATGGAGCGCGCGCGCGATCGCGCCACCTATGCCCCCGGAGGCCCCCGTCACCAGCGCGCACTTGCCGCGAAGATCGAACATGAATAAGTCCTCCGGGATGTCGAACTAAAGGGTTTTCAGGATGGTCTCGACGTCGGCCGGAATGCCGACGCTGGTCGCGTTGATTTCCGGCGCGACCCGCTTGCAAAGGCCGGCGAGGACCTTTCCGGCGCCCAGCTCCACAATCCGATCGACACCCTGTTCCCGCAAAAACTCGACGCTCTCGCGCCAACGGACCAGGCCGGTCACCTGTTCGCCAAGCCGGCGGCGGATTTCGCCGATCTCGCTCACCGGCCGGGCAGTGACGTTGGCGATGACCGGCACCACGGGCGCGTGCATGCGGACATTGACCAACGCCTTGAGCATGACTTCCGCCGCCGGCGCCATCAAGGAGCAATGGAACGGGGCGCTTACCGGCAGCAACAGGGCGCGCTTCGCGCCCTTGGTCTTGGCGATAACGACCGCGCGCTCGACCGCGGTTTTATGACCGCTCACCACCACCTGGCCCGGCGCGTTGTCGTTGGCGGCGTCGCACACCTCGCCTTGCGCGGCTTCGGCGGCGACGGCCCGCGCCGCCTGGAGATCGAGCCCGAGCAGCGCCGCCATCGCGCCGAGGCCGACCGGAACCGCTTCTTGCATGGCCAGGCCGCGGGTCTTGAGCAGCCGGGCCGCGTCCGCGAGATCGAAAGTGCCGGCGACGGCGAGCGCGGAATATTCGCCAAGACTATGTCCGGCGACAAACGCCGCCCCGCGGGCGAGATCGAACCCGCCCTCGCGCTCCAACGTGCGCACGATCGCGAGACTCACCGCCATCAGGGCGGGCTGGGCGTTTTCGGTGAGCGTGAGTTCATCCTCGGGCCCCTCGAACATGAGGCGGCTGAGATTTTGTTCGAGGGCATCGTCCACCTCCTCGAAGGCCTGGCGGGCGGAGACGAAGGCGGCGGCCAATTCACGACCCATGCCGACCGCCTGGGAACCTTGGCCCGGGAACACGAACGCGCGCGTCATGGCTGGCGATTTTCCAGGCTTTCCAGCAAGATTGGCCTCGCTGCTTGGGGCGGAGTGATAGCGGCCCCCTGGTCTTGCCTCAAGAGTTTCTTCGTGTATAGTGCGCGCCTTCTTAAACCTCCTTGCCAGCCGCGGATTGCGGCCGGCTATGCCCGCGAAACGATGCGGCTTTTTTGGGAACCGATCCCGGAAAAACCGATGCGGGATGAGACAACCCGAAGGGAGACTGGAATTTTGACTTACTACGAAAACGTCTTTATCGCGCGCCAGGATATCTCCCAGCCTCAGGCCGAGGCCCTGGGCGAAGCCTTCGCCAAGGTTGTCTCCGACCTCGGCGGCACGGTGACCAAGCGCGAATACTGGGGCCTGCGCAACCTCGCCTTCCGCATCAAAAAGAACCGCAAGGGACACTATCTGCTCCTCAATCTCGACGGGCCGCCGGCGGCCGTGCACGAGATGGAGCGACAGATGCGTATCAACGAGGACGTTGTCCGTTATATGACCGTCCGGGTCGAGGCGCTGGAGGAAGAACCCTCGGCGATGATGCGCGCCCGCGACCAGCGTGACGAACGCCCGGGGCGTGGCGACCGCTTTGGCGGCGGCGGCTTCGGCGGCGGCGGAGGCTTCGGCGGCGATCGCTTCGGCAGCGGAGGCTTCGGCGGTGACCGCGACCGCCCGCGCCGACCCCGCACCGACGAAGGCGGCTCAGGCCCGGATGTCGGCGGCAATGGAGGCGGCGCATGAGCGACACACGCAAGCCCGCCGGGCGCGGCGGCACCTTTTTCCGCCGCCGCAAGAGTTGCCCTTTCACCGGCGATAAGGCTCCGAAGATCGACTACAAGGACGTGCGGCTTCTGATGCGCTTCATTTCCGAGCGCGGCAAGATCGTGCCGAGCCGCATCACGGCCGTATCCGCCAAAAAGCAACGCGAGCTCGCCACCGCCATCAAACGGGCCCGCTTCCTGGCGCTGATTCCCTACGCGGTGCGTTGAGAGAGCCGCGGCGGTCGGCGCCGGTGCGGCGTCGTCGAAAATGGCCCCACAGCCACCCCCCAGAACCAGCTCTAGAGACTTGCTTTTTGCCGTGGCCGCCGGCGTGGCAAGCGCGCTCGTCGGGCTCGCGTTTCTCGCCCGCGCGCCGGCCGTCATCCTTCTGATTTATCTCGGACCGCTGCCGCTGATGCTGGCGGGCCTGGGACTCGGCCTGCGCGCCGCGGCCGCCGCCGCGGGCGTGGGCGTGCTGGTTTCGAGTCTTCTCGCCGGAGCGCCCGCCGCGCTCCTCTACGCGGTCGGGCACGCGCTGCCTTCGCTGATCGTCGTTTGGTTCGGACTCATGCAACGCCCAGGCGTGAATATTCTGGTCGGCGGATCGAAGGAGGACGACGCGAACAACGGTCCGGCCGCAAGCCCGATCCCGGGGCCGATGTGGTACCCGCACGGACACATTGCCGCCTGGCTCTCGGCTTTGGCGGCGGCGATGATCGCGTGCGCCGCGCTGGTGTTTTCCTCGGACGAGGGATTCCGCGCCACCGTGACCGAGCACGTCAAACGGGGGCTTTCCGCCCTGCTCCCCATGCTCGGCGGGACCGACCGGACCCAGATCATCGCCACCATAGTCGGCCCTTTCCCCGGCTGGATCGGAATTTCGTGGGCGGCGATGGGCGTGGTTAACGCCGTCGCCGCCGAGAGCATCCTCGCCCGGGCCGGACGGGCGCTGCGGCCGAAACCGGCCTGGGCGGATTTTACGCTTCCGGACTGGCTTTCCTGGGCCTTGGTCGGGGCCGCTTTGTTGGCGTTGATCGGGCCGGGGGATGTGGGGTATATGGGGCGCAACCTGACGCTGGCGCTGGCGCTCCCGCATTTCCTCCTGGGGCTTGCGATCGTGCATGGGCTGGTCGATCGGACGCCGCATCCGAACGCTCTTCTTGCCGGCTTTTACGTCGTCCTGTTCGTTTCCGCCTGGGCCCTTCTCGCCGTGGCGGCGCTAGGCGTGCTGGAACACTGGATTGGGATCCGCAACCGGATTCCCGGCGGCCCCCGACCCGGATCGAACGCGCCCGGGATTTGAGTAAGATTTTTTTAGGAGAACGTACGATGGAAGTCATTCTGCTCGAACGCGTCGCCAAGCTCGGCCAAATGGGCGAGGTGGTCAAGGTCAAGGCCGGTTACGCGCGCAATTATTTGCTGCCGCGCAAAAAGGCCCTGCGGGCGACCGAAGAAAACAAGAAGCAGTTCGAGTCCCGCCGCACCCAGCTCGAGACCCAGAACGTCTCGCGCAAAACGGAAGCCGACCGGATCTCCGGCAAGATGAAGGGGCTTTCCGTCGTCCTTATCCGCCAGGCTGGCGAAGCCGGCCAGCTCTACGGCTCGGTCAGCACCCGCGACATCGCCACCGGCGTCAAGGACTCAGGGTTCACCGTCGATCGCCAGCAAGTGGAACTGAATACGCCGATCAAGACCCTCGGCCTGTTCCAGGTCCCGGTGCATCTCCATCCCGAAATCGCGGTGACAGTCACGGTCAACGTCGCCCGCTCGGCCGAGGAAGCGAAAATCCAGGCCAAGACCGGCGCCGCGGTCGTTCACGGCGACCGGGCGAAGGACGAACAAATCGCGATCGAGGAAGCGCGCCTTCGGGCCGAAGCGTTGTTCGAGGAAGGCGCCGGCCCGCGCGCGGAAGGCGAAGCGAAAGACGGGGCCGAACCGGCCGCGGCCGCCGCGCCCGAAGCCACGGCCGAACCCGAGGCCAAAGCCAAAACAAAAAAAGCCAAGAAAAAGGAATAGCGCCGAGGCGGCGCCTCGGCGGCGGGGAATATAGCCGTATTATGCGTGCCGTTATTTAGGGTATAATACCACCCGCTCCATCCTGGGTTATCGGCTGGAACACCGAACAAAAACAATAATCTTCGCGATCAAGAACATCCGTGGCCCGAGGGAAAAGCCATGTTCTTGTTGTCGAAGCTGCTCGCGTATTTGATCCGGGTCGGGTCGCTGACGTTGACCGACGCAAAAGGGCGTCGTTATGTCTTCGCCGGGACTCCCGGGCCGGCGCTTGCCATCCGCCTTTGGGACCCCGCTCTGCCCCACCGCCTATTCCTGAACCCGAGCCTCGCGCTCGGCGAGGCCTATACCGACGGCACCCTCACGCTTGAGAACGGCGGCAGTCTCTACAATCTGCTCGATCTTTTCTCCCTCAACACCGGGCAAGTCGGGCTGCACCCCTTCAATCGGGCGCGGATCGGACTTGAGCGCATATTCCGCCGCCTCGACCAATTCAACCCGATCCCGCGGGCGCGGGCCAACGTCGCCCATCATTACGATTTGTCCGGAACATTATATGATCTTTTTCTCGATTCCGACCGGCAATACAGTTGCGCCTATTTCCGCACCGGATCGGAAGACCTGGACACCGCCCAGCTCGATAAAAAACGCCACATCGCCGCCAAGCTCCTGCTCAAGCCGGGCGCGAAGGTTCTCGACATCGGCTCCGGTTGGGGCGGACTTGCGCTTTACCTCGCCCGCGAGCACGACGTCGAGGTGACCGGGCTCACCCTTTCGTCCGAGCAGTTGGCTTATGCCGAGGTCCGTGCCCAGCGCGAAGGTCTCGCCGGCCGGGTCCGGTTCGCCTTGCGCGACTACCGCGACGAGACCGGCACCTACGATCGGGTCGTATCGGTGGGGATGTTCGAGCACGTCGGCGTCAACCACTACCGCCGTTTCTTCGCCCAGGCGCGCGACCGGCTCGCCCCCGACGGTATCGCCCTTCTCCACACCATTGGCCGCAGCCGGGGGCCAGGACGGACCGATCCCTGGATTCGCAAATATATTTTCCTCGGCGGCTATATTCCGGCCCTCTCCGAGGTTTCCCGCGCCATCGAGCGCGAACAACTCGAGACCACCGATATCGAGGTCCTGCGGCTCCATTCGCCGAGACGCTCCGACGCTGGCGCCGGCGCTTTCTCGCCAACCGCGATCGGGTCAAGGCCCTCTACGACGAACGCTTCTGCCGCATGTGGGAATTCTATCTCGCCGTCAGCGAGGCCTCCTTCCGCCATCTCGATTCCGTCGTTTACCAGATCCAGATGGCCAAGCGCCGGGACGCGGTGCCCCTGGTGCGCGACTACCTCTACGCTCCCGATTCGCGGCCTGAACTTCGCTTCGTGTCCGGCCGGAGCGATCCCCGCGCGGCCTGAGGCCCAAGCCGGACGCGACCTTTTTGCATCTCGAAGTCAAGCCCATTTTTTACCACCTGTCCCCGTAATACACTTAACTCACAGACTCGGACGCATTGTGAGTAGTGCGTTCGCGGGGTCCGATGCACCGCCATGCCGATTGCCCTTTCCGCCGCCCTGCCGGCGCTCAGCGACGATTCCCTGGAACAGGCGCGTCGTCAGCCGCCCCATAACGTGCCTGCGGAAAAGGCGCTGCTCGGCGCGATTTTCGTCAACAACCGCGCCTTCGAGCGCGTTTCCGAATTTCTCCGTCCCGCGCATTTCGCGATTGGGCATCACGGGCGCATCTTCGACGCCGTCACCCTGCTGATCGGGCGCGGCCAGCTCGCCGATCCGGTGACGCTCCGGCGGTTCTTCGAGCAAGAGCAGGCGATGGCCGAAATCGGCGGGCCCGCCTACCTCGTCGAACTGGCCGAAAGCGCCACCACGATCATCAACGCCGGCGAATACGGCCGCCTGATTCACGACCTCCATCTCAAGCGCGCGTTGATCGGCATCGGCGAGGAGATGGTCAACGAGGCTTTTTCCGGCGCGGTCGACCAGGCCGCGACCGAGCAGATCGAACAGGCGGAGCAGAGTCTCTACGACCTCGCCACCACCGGCGAATACGACCGCGGCTTCGAGCCCTTCGACAGTTCGCTCAAGAAGGCGCTCGAAATGGCCGAGCGCGCTCACAAGCGCGACGGCAAGCTCGCCGGCGCGACGACCGGATTCCACGATCTCGACCTTCTCCTCGGCGGATTGCACCCGTCCGACCTGGTCATCCTCGCCGGCCGGCCGGGCATGGGCAAAACCGCGCTCGCCACCAATATCGCCTTCAACGCGGCAAACACGCATTTCCGGTCCAAGGGCGCCGAAGGCGCGGTGGTCGGTTTCTTCTCGCTCGAAATGTCCTCGGAACAGCTCGCCGCGCGCATCCTTTCCGAACAAACCAACATCTCGTCCGACAAGATGCGCAAAGGACAATTGTCGAGCGAGGATTTTGACCGCCTCGCCGGCACGGTGCCGGCGATCAACCGGATGCCGATGTATATCGACGACACGCCCGGATTGACGGTGAGCGCGCTGCGCACCCGGGCGCGGCGGTTGAAGCGCCAGCATAATCTCGGCCTGATCGTCGTGGATTACCTGCAGCTGATCTCCGGCGCGTCGCCATCGCGGCCCGACAACCGCGTCCAAGAGGTGTCCGAGATCACCCGCGGCCTCAAGGTGCTGGCCAAGGAATTGAGCGTGCCGGTGCTGGCGCTGTCCCAACTTTCGCGCCAGGTCGAAGCCCGCGAGGACAAGAAGCCGCAGCTTTCGGATTTGCGCGAATCCGGCTCGATCGAACAGGACGCGGACGTCGTCATGTTCATCTTCCGCGAAGAATATTACGTCAACCAGCGCAAGCCGGTGCAGCGCGACGAAGAGGATTCGGGCAAGTTCGCCGAGCGCTACGTCAAGTGGGAAGAGCGCAAGGTCCGAGTCGAGAAACTCGCCGAGATCATCGTCGCCAAGCAGCGCCACGGCCCCGTCGGCTCGGTGGAGATGCTGTTCGAAGCCAACCACACGCGCTTCAAAGATCTCGACCGCGAACATTCCCCCGAAACCTAGATTCGGGTGGCCCATGACCACGCATGACGTCGTGTGCTCCGCGCGCACAAGCCCGCGTACCGCTAGCGCGATCGTCACCGTCGATCTCGACGCCCTGGCCGCCAACTGGCGGCTGCTGAAAGCGCGGCTCGCGCCGGGCGCCGACTGCGCCGCGGTGGTCAAGGCGGACGCCTATGGCCTCGGCGCCAAGCAGATTGCGCCCGCGCTCCGCCGGGCCGGCTGCCGTACGTTCTTCGTCGTCACCCTCGACGAGGGCCTCGATCTCGCGCCCGTGGTGCCGGGCTGTTCGATTTACGTGCTGGCGCCGCCGCTGGCCGGCAACGAAGCCGCGATCGCGGCGGCGGGCCTGATTCCGACGCTCAACAGCTTGGGCGACGTCGCGGCGTGGTCGGCCTTCGCCCGCGCCGCGGGACGCCCGCTGCCCGCCGCGTTGCACGCGGATACCGGCATGCGCCGGCTCGGCTTCGCTCCGGCCGAGATGGCGGTTTTGACCCGCGAACCGGAGCGGCTGGCGGGGCTCGACGTCCGTTTGTTCCTCAGCCATCTCGCCTGCGCCGACGAGCCCCGCCATCCCCTCAACGCCGAACAGCTCACCGCTTTCGTCGCCGCCAAGGCCCGCCTCGCCGCCGCCGGGGTCGCGCCCCGGGCCTCGCTCGCCAATTCCTCGGGCATTTTTCTCGGCCCCGAATATCACTTCGATCTCGTCCGCCCTGGCGCCGCGCTCTACGGCATCGCGCCGGTGCCCGGCCAGCACCAGCCGATGGCGCCGGTCGTGCGCGTGCAAGCGAAAATCCTTCAGGTCCGCGACGTTGACGCTCCCGCGACCGTTGGCTATGGTGCCACGCATCGTTTCTCTCGGCCGAGCCGGATCGCCACCGTCGCCGCCGGCTATGCCGACGGGTATCCGCGTTCGTTAAGCAGCGTCGGAATTTGCTTCGTCGGCGAACATCGGGCTGCCGTCGTGGGACGGGTTTCCATGGATCTGACGACGATCGACGTGACCGGAATCCCCGAGAACCTCGTCCGGCCGGGAATGTTCATCGACCTGATCGGCCCCTTGAACCCGCTCGACGAAGTCGCCGCCGCCGCCGGCACCATCGGCTACGAACTGCTGACCCGGCTCGGGCGCCGCGCGCATCGCGTCTGGCAAGGGGGCGGTACGCCATGAATTTCCTCCAGCCCATCGGCCACGTCGTCCTCGACTTCTTCGCCACCACAGGACGACTTACGCTGTTCGCCATCGACGGCGTCACGCACTGTTTCCGCCCGCCGTTCTACGGGCGCATGATCGTCCGCCAAATGGTCGAGATCGGCTATTTCTCGCTTCCCGTCGTCGGCCTGACCGCCATCTTCACCGGCATGGTGCTGGCGCTGCAAAGCTACACCGGCTTCGCCCGCTTTTCGGCCGAGGCGGCGATCGCCAACGTCGTCGTCGTCGCCGTCACCCGCGAGCTCGGCCCGGTGCTCGCCGGCCTGATGGTCGCGGGCCGGGTCGGCGCCGCCATGGCCGCCGAGATCGGCACCATGCGCGTCACCGAGCAGATCGACGCGCTGACCACGCTTTCGACCAACCCGATGAAATACCTGGTCGCGCCGCGCCTGATCGCAGGCGTCGCCATGCTGCCGATCCTGGTGCTGATCGCCGACATCATCGGCGTGCTCGGCGGATTTCTCGTCGCCAGTTACAAGCTCGGCTTCAACCCGACCAACTATCTCCAAAGCACCTGGAATTTCATGGAAGTCGAGGATGTGGTCTCGGGCTTGGTCAAGGCCGCCGTGTTCGGCTTCATCGTCACGCTGATGGGCTGCTATCACGGCTATACCTCGCGCGGCGGCGCGCAAGGCGTCGGCGCCGCCACCACCAACGCCGTCGTTACCGCCTCGATCCTGATCCTCTGCTTCGACTACATCCTGACCGAAATGTTCTTCGCCGGAAAATGAGCGCCCCCGCCGCCCAGGCCGTGAAAATCCGCATCCGCGGCTTGAAGAAAGCGTTCGGCCGCAAGGTCGTGCTCGACGGCATCGATCTCGACGTCGGCGTCGGCGAATCGCTGGTCGTCATCGGGGGCTCGGGCACCGGCAAATCGGTCCTTATCAAATGCGTGCTCGGCATCCTCCAGCCCGACTCCGGCAGCGTCCAGGTGGATGGCGAGGAAGTGGTCGAGATCGACGCCGACGGGCGCGAGCGGATCAACGACAAGTTCGGCATGTTGTTCCAGGGCTCGGCCCTGTTCGACAGCCTGCCGGTGTGGGAGAACGTCGCCTTCGGCCTGCTCGCGCGGAAGAAGGTGACCCGCGCCCAGGGCCGCGAAATTGCGTTGGCCAAACTCGCCCAGGTCGGCCTCGGACCCGAGGTCGGCCAGCTTTCTCCGTCCGAGTTGTCCGGCGGAATGCAGAAGCGCGTCGCGCTCGCCCGCGCCATCGCCGCCGATCCGGAGATCATTTTCTTCGACGAGCCGACCACCGGGCTCGACCCGATCATGGCCGACGTCATCAACGACCTGATCGTCAAGATCACCCGCGAGGTCGGCGCGACCGCGCTTTCGATCACCCACGACATGGCGAGTTCGCGCAAGATCGCGCACCGCATCGCCATGCTCTACAACGGGCGGATCATCTGGAACGGCCCCCCCGCCGCGATCGATAACTCCGGCAATCCGTTCGTCGATCAGTTCGTCCACGGCCGCGCCGAAGGCCCGATCAAGATGGCGGTGCGGGCTTAGTCATGGCCCGCGCCACGTCCCAGTTCGTCTGCCAGCAATGCGGCGCCGCCGCGCCCAAGTGGGCCGGCCGGTGCGAATCCTGCGGCGCCTGGAACACGCTCGTCGAGGAGACGGTCGAGGCCCGGCCCAAGGCGCTCGGCGGCACCTTCGGCGGCAAAGGCAAGGGCCGCGCCCTCCCCTTCGTCGGCTTGAGGGGCGAGCGCGCGCCGGCGCCCCGACTCGGCGTCGGCATCGCCGAGTTCGACCGGGTCCTCGGCGGCGGGCTGGTCGCCGGCTCGGCGATTCTGGTCGGCGGCGATCCCGGCATCGGCAAGTCGACGCTGCTGCTCCAGGCCGCCGCCCGCGTCGCCGCGAGCGGGCACGACGCGATCTATATTTCCGGCGAGGAGGCGATCGACCAGATCCGCCTGCGCGCCGAACGCCTCGGTATCGCCCAGGCACCGGTCCGGCTCGCGGTCGCGACCCAGGTCGGCGACATCGCCGCGTCGCTCACCGACGGCACTTCGCCCGAATTCGTGGTCATCGATTCGATCCAAACCCTGTTCGTCGAGACGCTCGAGTCCGCGCCCGGCACGGTGGCCCAGGTGCGCGCCTCGGCGCACGAACTGATCCGGCTCGCCAAGCGCCAGGGTTTTGCCCTCGTCCTCATCGGCCACGTCACCAAGGAAGGCCTGATCGCCGGCCCGCGCGTGCTCGAACACATGGTCGACACGGTGCTCTACTTCGAGGGCGAGCGGACGCACCGCTTCCGCATCCTGCGCGCGGTCAAGAACCGCTTCGGCCCCGCCGACGAGATCGGCGTCTTCGCCATGGGCGACGAAGGCCTGGCCGAGGTCCCGAACCCGTCGGCGCTGTTCCTCGCCGAGCGCGGGCCGGACGCCCAACCCGGCGCCTCAGTCTTCGCCGGGATCGAGGGCACGCGCCCGGTCCTGGTCGAGATCCAGTCGTTGATCGCCCCGGCCCAACCGGGCACGCCCCGGCGCGCGGTGGTCGGCTGGGACTCGGGCCGGCTTGCGATGGTGCTCGCGGTGCTCGAAGCCCGCGCCGGAATCTCGTTCGCCAATCAGGACGTCTACCTCAACGTCGCGGGCGGGCTCCGGGTCTCCGAACCGGCGGCCGATCTCGCCGCCGCCGCGGCGCTGGTTTCCTCGCTCGCCGGAACCGCGGTGCCGGCGGACACGGTGGTGTTCGGCGAAATCGGACTGTCGGGCGAAATCCGCCCGGTCGCCCACACCGAGGTCCGCCTCAAGGAAGCGGCCAAGCTCGGGTTCAAGCGCGCGCTCGCGCCCGCCCCACACCGCGCCGGCGCCCAGCCCGCGCGCATTCCCGGAATCATCGTGCGCGAACTCCGGCACGTGACCGAACTCGCCGCCCTGTTCGCGGCGAAGACGCTGCCGCGGGCGGTCGCGGCCAAGGATGCCAGCCATGCCTAACATCGCCGGCATCCACGGTCTCGACATCGCCGTCGCGGCGCTCTTGTTCGTCTCGGCCGCGTTCGCCTACTTCCGCGGCTTCGTCCACGAGGTTCTCTCGATCACCGGCTGGATCGGCGCCGCCGCCGCGTCGATCTACGGCTTCCCTTACGCCCGGCCGTTCTTCCGCCAGGCGATCTCCAACCCGTTGTTCGCCGACATCGCCGCGGGATCGGCGTTGTTCCTGGTCTCGCTCGTTATCCTGTCCCTGCTCGCCCGCGCGATCTCGGGCCGGGTCAAAGCGAGCGCGTTGGGTGCGCTCGATCGCGCGCTCGGGTTTCTGTTCGGGCTCGCGCGTGGCGCCCTGGTCGTGGTCCTCGCTTTTCTCGTCTACATGCTCGCGGTTCCGGCGGGTGAACGCCCCGACTGGGTCCTGAAAGCGCGGGCAACGCCCTTGATGGGCGCCGGCGCCCATATCCTGGTCGGGCTCTTGCCGCCGGCGACCGCCGAGCGGCTCGGGATTCGCCAAGGCGGCCCGCTCGACGATCCCGCATCCCGCACCCGAACGCCCGAGCCTTCCGCCCGGGATCTGCTCCAGCCCCGGCCCCAGGCGCCCGAGCGCGCCCCCCCGGAGGGCTACAGCGAGAAGGAGCGCCAGGACATGCAGCGCCTGATCGACGGCGCCGCGCCCAAGGGCGAGAAACGCCAATAACCCCGAGATCATGGGCGAGTGACAGGGCCCCTGGGGAGGAGTAAAAGAACGCTTCGCTAGAACGTACCGGGCGCCTCAGTCCCATGACCCGACACCTTCCCTTCACCCGAGAGATCGACGACGATCACCCGAAGGAAGAGTGCGGCCTGTTCGGCATCTACGGCCACACCGACGCCGCGCCCTTGACCACGCTCGGCCTGCACGCCCTTCAGCACCGCGGCCAGGAGGCGGCCGGCGTCGTCAGCTACGACGGCGCCCACTTCCACAGCCACCGCGCGCTCGGCCTGGTCGGCGACAACTTCAACCAGGAATCGGTCATCCGCCGCCTCGTCGGCGCCATGGCGATCGGCCATGTTCGCTACGCCACCACCGGGGAGACGGTGCTGCGCAACGTCCAGCCGCTGTTCGCCGACTTCGCCTTCGGCGGGCTCGCCATCGCCCACAACGGCAACCTCACCAACGCCTACGCGCTCCGGCGCGCCCTGGTCGAGCGCGGCTGCATCTTTCAGTCCACCACCGACACCGAGGCCATCGTCCATCTCATCGCCATCAGCGACCAGACCCGGGTCGTCGACCGGATCGTCGATGCGCTGCGCCAGGTCGAGGGCGCGTACTCGCTGGTGGCGCTGACCCGGGCCAAGCTGATCGGGATGCGCGATCCCCATGGCGTGCGCCCGCTGGTCCTCGGCCGGCTCGGGCCGGCCACCATCCTCGCCTCCGAGACCTGCGCCCTCGACATCATCGGCGCCACCTACGAGCGCGACGTCGAGCCGGGCGAGATCGTGGTGATCGACAAGGACGGCCTTCGCAGCTACAAGCCCTTCGCCAAGTCGCCCCGGCGCTTCTGCATCTTCGAGTACGTCTACTTCTCCCGCCCCGACAGCGTGATCGACGGCCGCAACGTCTACGCGGCGCGCAAGCGCATCGGCCACGAACTCGCCCGCGAGAGTCACGTCCCCGCCGACGTGGTCGTGCCGGTGCCGGATTCGGGCGTGCCCGCCGCGATCGGCTACGCCGAGGAATCGCGGGTGCCGTTCGAGCTCGGCATCGTCCGCAACCACTACGTCGGCCGCACCTTCATCGAGCCGACCGACCAGATTCGCCACCTCGGTGTCCGCCTCAAGCACAACGCCAACGCCGCCTACCTCAAGGACAAGCGCGTGATCCTGGTCGACGACTCGATCGTGCGCGGCACGACCTCGGTCAAGATCGTCGAGATGGTCCGCAACGCCGGCGCGAGCGAAGTGCACCTGCGCGTCTCGAGCCCGCCGACCACGCACCCCTGTTTCTACGGCATCGACACGCCCGAGCGCGACAAGCTGCTCGCCGCCCGCCACGACGTCGAAAGCATGCGCCGGTTCATCGGCGCCGATTCGCTCGCCTTCGTCTCCCTCGACGGGCTCTACCGCGCGGTCGGCGAGCCCGGCCGGCTCGCCAACGCGCCGCAATACTGCGACGCCTGCTTCAGCGGCGAATATCCGATTCCGCTTTCCGACCACGACGGCGGCAACGTGCCGAAGCAGCTTTCGCTGCTCGCCGAGACGGAATGAGTCGTCTCAACGGCCGGGTCGCGCTGGTCACCGGGGCCTCGCGGGGCATCGGCCGGGCGGTGGCGGTGGCGCTGGCCCGCGAAGGCGCCCATGTGGTGGCGCTGGCGCGCACCTCGGGCGCGCTCGAAGAACTCGACGACGAAATCTGCGCCCTCGGCGCGAGCGCAACCGGCGGACTTGCGCGCGCGGAGCGCAATATAACCATCGTTCCGCTCGATCTGCTCGACTTCGCCGGGATCGACCGGCTGGGGGCGGCGTTGTTCGAGCGCCACCGGAAACTCGATATCCTGGTCGGGGCGGCGGCCGAACTCGGACCCTTGAGCCCGCTTCCCCACGTCCAGCCGGATGCGTTCGAGCGCACCCTCGCCCTCGACCTTACCGCCAACTACCGTTTGATCCGCGCCCTCGATCCGCTGCTCCGGGCTTCGGACGCGGCGCGCGTTCTGTTCGTCACCGGAGGAGTCCCCGAGGGCGTGCACGCGGCCTACTGGGGCCCTTACGCCGCCGCCAAGGCCGGGCTCGAAGCGATGGTCCGCGCGTACTCAGCCGAGATCGCCAACACCCAAATCCGGGTCAACCTGGTGGACCCGGGCCCCACCCGGACCCAGCTTCGCGCCCGCGCGTTTCCGGGCGAAAGCCTCCAACACCTGCGGACGCCGAAGGACGTCGCCCCGGCCTTCGTCGAATTGGCGTGTTCGGCGGAGACGCGAAGCGGCGAGATCATCCGGCTGGCGGCGAAAGCCTGACACCGCCGGCACACGCCTTGCGCCGGAGATGCATCGGAAGTGCACCGGAGATGCACCGGGTAAAACCGGCTTAAGCCGTTGATATCGCTCGAAACAGCCCTGTACGTGTCAACATTTGTCAACATTTTCGTATTCCGGCAGGAAAGGCGCGGCCAAGATCGCCGGCGCGGAGACGACGCGGCAAAAAAGCTTTTCACTTATCCAAGAACGCGGAATCGTTGGCGCGAAATATATACCCTATCATAGGAATATTGTCAATACACTTGGGAAGGATTTGCAAAATCCCGGCTGTGGATGGAATCTAACGCTTCGCTCCCACTCCTCGTCATGCCCGGCCTTGTGCCGGGCATCCACGAGCCGTGGATCGCCGGGACAAGCCCGGCGATGACGGATGGATAGATCGGGTATCAAACGTTAGAACCGTACCCCTAGTACCCGGAATCACCAATTCGTGCGTGAGGTACGCGATGCTAACTGACTCTCAACATTCAGCTTTCCGCATCGGCCCTGACTCCCGAATTTGCGATAGTGGGTACTAGGACGATTTCTCTTTCTGGAAGAGAAGGATATAGCCGCCGCCCCAGGTCCACATCCCGATGGTCAATATCAAGACGACAATCTGAAGCAAGAACACAAATATATTTCGCTCACTATGCGGTACTATCTGATGACAGTGAAAGCCATCTTGATTGCCTTTATCGATGGCATTTTCAAGAGCTCTTCGCGGATTTGTCGCTATCAACCCAATCAGACCACCTGCCAACGAGATGCGAACTACTCGATTTACGTACATTGCCATATTCCTCCCTACATTGCTTCGCTTTATGACCGCTCATGGTCGATTATCGAGAACACTAAACGTCAGCCCCGGAAAGAACCGCGAACCGCGGGCGATTCAATACCCAGCCTCTTTGTCGTGGCGCACCGCGAGGATCGCCGCCAGCTTGCCGTCATGGCGATAGAGCCCCTCATGCCGAGCCTGTCGAAGCATGAGGGCAAACCGAGACAGTGCCTCTGGGCCTGAATTTTGCCGCGCTTTAGATCGCTCCCCCCAATTCCGCCTCGAAGCCGGACAACGCCAGGACGACGTGGCGCGGGACTGGCTTGGCGCCAGCCGAATAATAGGCGATCTGGCGGCGGCTGATGGCGAAGGTCGCCGCCGCCGCGTCGAAACTCAGTCCCAATCGCTTGAGGCGCGCGCGGAATTCCTCGGGCGTCATGGTTTGCGACCGCCCGAGCGCCGCGATCGCGTCCGCCGAAATGTCGACGCCCGCGCCGGGCCAGGCGACGGCGACGCCGCCCGCGACGATTTTCGCTCGCGCGAAGGCGTCCGGATTCTCGCGCAGCGGCCGATAGACAGCATAGCGCAGAATCTGCGGCGCGAGATCGACCTCGCTTTTGCGCCCGTCCTTCCACACGACCGCGACCCGATAGAGGCCGAGCGCCCGGATCGAGCGCAACAGGGGCAACGCGCCGCGGTCAACCGCGCGCGTTGAGCCTGTTCCAGGCCGCGCGGAGGAGCGCCTCGCGGAGGGCTTTGCGCTCGGCCTTGCCGGCGATGATTTCGAGCGTTTCGATAGCGACATTCGCGTTCGTTCCCGGTCTATAAATCTTGAAGTGGGGCGGCGCGTGGTCGCCCGCGTAGATTTGAATCTTGCATTTCGCGAGTTCGACCAGCGTCGGCATTATCGGGCAGGATAGTGCACTTAGTGCACTATATCAATGCATGACATGCACCGTTCGCCGCCGTGCGGGGCGGCGATGGAACAAGGTGGGCGCGCGCGAAATAAACGCCGGACAATGGCCGACTGACCCCTCACCCGGCTCGCTTCGCTCGCCACCCTCTCCCGCAAGGGGAGAGGGAACTTTGCCCCGCCGCGACGATCTTATAGGCGGTGGTCTTGAGCGCGCGCGAGCGCTCTGGCCGTCTTGAAGACCGGCGGTTTGGCCTTGCCCTTGCGGGCTTCGGCCTGGGATACAATTTCAATGGACCCTTGGGGCGGCGCGAGGGGCGCTATACTGTCGGTCGCGGGGCTTCGGGATACGAAGGCGGAGCGCAGGGAGGCCATAATGAAGAAGCACGCGATGGCCGCGGCGGCGGCGATGGCGCTGCTGATGGGCTCGGCCGGACAGGCCCAGGATCAGGACGGGGCGATCTTCGGCATCCTCACCTGCCACAAGACTCCCAACACCACCGGCATAACCTTCATTTTCCACTCGCGCCACCCGGTGACGTGCACCTACGAGGGGGTCGGCAAATCCCGGACATACGAAGGGACGTCCGGAATTTCGCTCGGCATCGATCTCGATTACCAGATGCAGGACGGCATGGCGTATATCGTGATCGGCGGCGGCTCGCCCTCCGATACCCTGGCCGGCTCCTATATCGGGGCGAAAGCGACGGCGCGACTCGGCCTCGGCGCGAGCGCGCAGGTCGGTCTCGGCGGCACCGGCAACGGCATTTTTCTCATCCCGGTCGGCATCGGCGGCGGGCTCGGCCTGGGGGCTTCGGCCGGCTTCGCCTATCTCAATCTGACCCGGTCGAAGTAACGCTGGGCGCGGCGGAAGCCTTTCACGCCGCCCCCCTACCTCGCGACGATTATTTTATCGGCGATGGTCTTGAGCGCGCGGAGCCGAGGCGCCGAGAGAGCCGCGTCGGTGATGAGCGTCCGCGCGCGCTCGAAGTTGGCGACGCGGACGGGCGCGGTGCGGCCGAACTTGGTCCGGTCCACGAGCAAAACCACGGCGTGCGCATTCGCGATCATGGTTTCGTGCAGCGCCGCCGCCTCGCGGGTGTAATCCATCAGCCAGGGATGCGCGGAGACCACCGCCGGACTGACGAACGCGAGATCGGCGAAGTAACCCGCGAGCATGGCGGTGGCGTCGCGGCCGAACGCGGCGCCCTGGTTGCCCGCGACCTCGCCGCCCAAGAGGAAAACCCGGTTGTCGTTCCGCCCGGCGAGGCGTTCCGCCACCTGGAAATCGTTGGTGTAGACGACGAGGCGGCGGCGCGCGACCAGAATCTCGGCGAGGCAAAGCGCGGTGGTGCCGCAATCGAGAATCACGCTCGCCCCGTCGGACACCATCGCGGCGGCGCGCCTGGCGATCGCGCGCTTGCCCGCGATGTTGATCTCCATCCGCTCGGCGACCGCCGGCTCGGCCGAATCCAGCGCGAGCGCCCCGCCGTGGGTTTTGCAAAGCTTGTTCGCGCCATCGAGCTTGTGGATGTCGCGGCGGATGGTCTCGCGCGAGACTTTGAGTCGACGATAGAGTCCGGTCACGCTGACCGAGCCTGCCCGGGCGAGAGCATCGAGGATCAGGGCGCGGCGCCGTTCCGCGAGCATCGGTGCGTTTCCTCCCGGTCTTGGAAATATCATTTTCCCGGCGCCGGCGCATCACAATAGGGGGTAAAAAAGCCTAGAGCCCCGACTTTCCTTGATGGTAGCGCCCTGAGGGATAGTGTGGAAGAATGTTGTTTCCGGCCGTCCCCGAACGAGACGATCCGGGCCAGGGACCATCAAAATCGAGCGAAAGGGAGAATTGATCCATGACATTCCAAAGCGTGTCGAAAATCGCCTTAGGCGTGGCCGCCGGGGTTGCGTTGAGCGCGTTCGCGCTCGCGCCCGCGTTCGCCAAGACCGACTTGCTCGTCTACACCGCGATCGAGGCCGACGAGCTCACCAAGTTCAAGAAGGCGATCGAGGATGCGGTGCCCGACGTGGACATCAAGTGGGTCCGCGATTCGACCGGCATCGTCACCTCCAAGCTGCTCGCGGAAAAGGACAACCCCAGGGCCGACCTGGTCTATGGCCTCGCCGCCACCAGCCTGGTGATGCTCGCCAACCAGGGTTACTTCGAAGGTTACGCGCCGAAGGGGCTCGATAAGCTCGACAAGCGCTATTACGACGCCAAGAACAACCCGCCGCTATGGGTCGGCCAGCGCGTGTACGCCGCCGCCATCTGCGTCAACACCGTCGAAGCGAAAAAGAAGAACCTGCCGATCCCCGCCTCCTGGGCCGACCTGACCAAGCCGATCTACAAGGACCAGGTCATCATGCCCAACCCGAATTCCTCGGGCACAGGCTTCCTCGACGTTTCGAGCTGGCTGCAGATGTGGGGCGAAAACGACGGCTGGGCCTACATGGACAAGCTGCACCTGAACATCGCCCGCTACACCCATTCGGGCTCGGCGCCGTGCCGGACCGCGGCCGCGGGCGAGGTTCCGCTCGGGGTTTCGTTCGCCTACCGCGGCGTCAAATCGAAACAGGAAGGCGCGCCGCTCGAGGTCGTGTTCCCGTCCGAAGGCCTCGGCTGGGAGCTCGAATCCTTCGCCATCGTCAAGAACACCAAGAAGCGCGATCTCGCGCGCAAAGTCGCCGACTGGTCGGTCAGCCGCCAGGCCATGGACCTCTACGCACCCGGCTACGAGGCGGTCGCCATGCCCGGCGTCCCCAACCCGACCAAGGAGCTCCAGGACATCCCGGCGAAGTTCGCCAAGAACGACTTCGCCTGGGCGGCGGACAACCGCATCCGCATCTTGAACGAGTGGCAGAAGCGCTACGACGCCAAGTCCGAACCGAAGAAGCCGTGACGTAACCGTTGCGGGCGGCTTTTGCTCATCCCGCCACCCCGGCCGACTCCCGCGAAAGCGGGAGGAGAGCCGGGGTCCAGTTCGATTGGATCGATCGGTAAGCTGGACCTCCGCTTGCGCGGGGGTGACATGCAATAGAGCCTGGGACAATCCGATGACGGCGGCCGAAGGACAAAAAGGGGCGACGCGCGCGCCCTATCTTTCGATCCGCGGCTTGACCAAGCTGTTCGGCAAATTCACCGCGCTCCGCGACCTTTCGCTCGACGTTCACGAGGGCGATTTCGTCTGCTTCCTCGGCCCTTCGGGCTGCGGCAAGACCACGCTCTTGCGCGCCATCGCCGGCCTCGACATCCAGACCGCCGGCACCGTCGTCCAGGCCGGCCGGGACATCTCGGCACTGCCGCCGGCGGAGCGCGATTTCGGCATCGTCTTTCAGTCCTACGCGCTTTTTCCCAACCTGACGGTCAGAAAGAACGTCGCCTACGGCCTCGACAGCCGGCGGGGGAACCGGGCCGAAACCGCGCGCCGGGTGAACGAGCTGTTGAACTTGGTCGGGTTGACCGACCACGACAATAAATATCCGGCGCAGCTTTCCGGCGGCCAGCAGCAACGGGTCGCGCTGGCCCGCGCGCTCGCCACCTCGCCCGGCATGCTGCTGCTCGACGAACCCTTGAGCGCGCTCGACGCCAAGGTCCGCGTTCATCTGCGGCGCGAGATCAAGGCGCTCCAGGAAAAACTCGGCGTCACCACCATCATGGTCACCCACGACCAGGAAGAGGCTCTGACCATGGCCGACCAGATCGTGGTCATGAACCAGGGCGTGATCGAGCAGGTCGGCACACCCGAGGACATCTACGGCCATCCCGCCACCCCGTTCATCGCCGACTTCGTCGGCTCCATGAACTTTCTCGAAGGCGTCTCGGCCGAAGACGGGTCGGTGCGCGTCGGCCCGGTCGCATTCGCCGCCGGCGGCATGCTGCCGCCGGGCGCGGCGGTGCGCGTGTGCATCCGCCCCGAGGACGTGACCGTGCGCGGGGTTTCGGCCGGAGAAACCAACGCATTCGCCGTCCGGGTCGGCGCGATCGAGTTCCTCGGCTCGTTCTGGCGGGTGACGCTGAAAAGCGAAGGCGACAGCTTCGAGCTCAAGGCCGATTTTTCGACCAACCTGGTCCGCGATCTCGACTTGCGCGTGGGCGCGCGCATCGTCGTCGCCGTCCCGCCCGAACGTATCCTGGTCTTTGCCGGCGATAGGACCAAGCCGTGACCGCGCCCGTCACGCCCCTGTCTCCCGCCGGACTCGCCTACGTCTCCGCCCCGATCCGGGCAAAGGTCTCAAGCGACGACCGGATTCTCGCGATCACGACCATCATCATCGTCGGCGCGCTCGTCCTCGGCGTCGCCCTGCCGCTCTACGCCCTGCTCGCCAAGGGATTCCAATCCGCCGACGGCCAGTTCATCGGCCTCGCCAACTACCGAACCTACTTCTCGACCCCGGCGCTGTTCGATTCGATCGGCAACAGCGTCGTCGTGACCCTGATCACCACCCTGATCGCGGTGCCGCTCGCGTTCCTGTTCGCCTACGGCCTGACCCGGACCTGCATCCCGGGCAAGAGCCTGTTCAAGGGCATCGCCTTGATCCCGATCCTGATGCCGTCGCTGTTGCCCGCGATCTCGCTCGTCTATCTGTTCGGCACCCAGGGGCTCGCCAAGGGCCTGCTCATAGGCGAGAGCATCTACGGCCCGGTCGGCATCGTGCTCGGCGAGTTGTTCTACGTATTCCCCCACGCGCTGACGATTCTTTTGATCGCGCTTTCGACCAGCGATGCCAGGCTCTACGAGGCGGCCGAGTCGCTGGGCGCGAGCAAGACCCGCATTTTCTTTACCGTCACCCTCCCGGCCGCGCGCTACGGGCTGATCAGCGCGTTCTTCATTGTCTTTACTTTGGTCATCACCGACTTCGGGGTGCCCAAGGTCATCGGCGGCAAATACAACGTGTTGGCGACCGACGTTTACAAGCAGGTGATCGGCCGGCACGACTTCGAGATGGGCGCGGTGGTGAGCATGATCCTGCTCGCGCCGGCGGTGCTCGCGTTCTTCGCCGACCGGATCGCCGAGCGGCGCCAGTCGGCGGCGTTGAGCGCGCGCGCGGTGCCCTACGAGCCGAGGCCCAAGCGCGGCCGGGACGCGTTTTTCCTCGTTTTCTGCGGGTTGATCGGGTTGGCGATTTTGAGCGTGCTCGCGGTCGCGGCCTACGCCTCGTGGATCAAGCTCTGGCCCTATAATCTGACGTTCACCAACTATCACTACCAGTTCGACCTGCGCGACGGCGGCGGCTGGGCCTCGTATCGCAACTCGCTGGTCATGTCGGCGTGGACCGCCGTGATCGGCACCGCGATCGTGTTCGTCGGCGCCTATCTGGTCGAGAAGAGCCGCGCCTTTCGCACCGGGCGGGCTCTGCTCCAATTCCTCGCCATGATGCCGATGGCGGTGCCGGGGCTGGTGCTCGGCCTCGCCTTCGTTTTCTTCTTCAACGCCCCCAACAATCCGCTGAACGGCCTTTATCACACCATGGCGATCCTGGTGATCAACACCATCGTCCATTTCTACACCGTCGCGCACCTCACCGCGGTCACCGCCTTAAAGCAACTCGACGCCGAGTTCGAGTCGGTCTCGGCCTCGCTCAAAGTTCCGGTCTACAAGACATTTTGGCGCGTCAGCGTGCCGGTGTGCATGCCCGCGGCGCTGGATATCAGCATGTATCTGTTCGTCAACGCCATGACCACGGTTTCGGCGGTGGTGTTCCTCTACGCCCCGCACACGGCGCTGGCGAGCGTCGCGGTCCTCAACATGGACGATTCCGGCGAGCTCGCCTCGGCCGCGGCCATGGGCATGATGATCGTCTATACCTCGGCCGCGGTGCGGGTGCTGCACATGCTGCTCACCCGCGGCGTGCTCGCCCGCGCGAGCGCGTGGCGGAAGAGATAGCCGGCGTCAACGTCGCAGCCTGAGCGATTCCTCCGCCGCCTCGGCCAGCAGCCAATCGCGAAACGCGCAAATCTTCGGCGGGCCTGAGGTCGTTTTCGGGCACACGATCCAGTACGCGTAGGGAACCTTGAGGGCGAGCGCGAACGGCCGCACAAGCCGCCCAGCGAGCAAGTCCCAAGTCGCGAGCGCGGTGCGCGCCAAGGCGACCCCTTGCCCTCCGACGGCAGCGTCGATCGCCAAGTGCGCCTGATTGAACACGAGGCCGCGCGCCGGGTCCACGTCCGCGATGCCCGCTTCCGCCAGCCATTTGCCCCAGTCGCGCCGGTCGTCGACGCGCAGAAGGGCGTGGTGCTTGAGATCGGCGGGCGCGCGCAGCGCGTGGCGGCCGCGCGCGAGATCGGCGAACTCGGCCGGCGGGTGCGCGCCGAAACGCTCCGGGATCTGCAAGACAGGCTGCGGGACCCGGGCTTGAGGGACCTCGACCCGCGACCGCGCGGCGCCGAGCGCCGCGCACATCGTATTCGAGCAAGCCCTTAGACGGCGGAGAAATAGATATGTTCGCCGCCCTCGATCCTTTTGCACTCGCTTTGTTCGTGACCGCGACCTTTGCCGCCTCCCTGGTCGCGGGCCTCGCCGGCTTCGCCTTCGGCGTCGCCGCCGCCATCTGGCTCCACGTACTCACGCCCGCCCGGACCACGATCCTAATCGCGGCCTACGCGATTTTGATCCGGAGCTATTCCACCTGGAAGCTGCGTCACGCCGTGAAGATCGAGCGCCTGTGGCCTTTCCTCGTCGGCGGCGCGCTGGGCATTCCGCTCGGAGCCGAGCTCTTGCTCTGGGTTCCGGCCGATCCGTTCCGCGCCGGGGTCGGAATTTTCATTGTTCTCTTTTGCGTCCACGGCCTGGCCAAGCCGAACTGGACCGTCGGTGCCTGGGGCGGGCGCGCCGCTGACGGCGGCACCGGGTTTCTCGGCGGCGTCCTCGGCGCCGCCACCGGCTTCGGCACGATCCCACCAGCGCTTTGGAGCTCCGCGCGCGGTTGGCCCAAGGACGAACGGCGCGCCGTGTTTCAACCGGTCGCGGTCTGCGTGTTTCTCATGGTGCTACTCTGGTTCGGCGGCATCGGCGGCATCGACGACGCGACGATCCTCTTGTTCCCGATTGGAATTCCGGCCGTGATGGCGGGAAACTGGCTCGGCCTGAAATGGTACTCCCGCTTGAGCGAAAGCGCCTTTCGCCGAGTCGGCCTTGTCCTCGTCGCCCTTTCAGGGCTGGCGTTGCACTAGAGCGCGGACGACCGCTACGGCGCCGGGGGCAGGGCCGCGTAAGTGCAATCGTGCGGGACCGGAACCCTAATGGCTTCCATCATGCTGGACATTTCGTGCCAATAGATCAGGATCAAACGCCCCAACCCACGCGCCATCCGAGGTCCAAATGATTTATGAATTAATTGTTCCCCAGTTCACCAAGATGCTGGGGAATCTTCTGGCCATCCTGGATGAGGCCGAAAAGTACGCGGGCGAGAAGAAATTCGATGTCGGCGTTCTGTTGCAGTCGCGGCTGGCACCCGACCAATTCGGCTTGATGCGTCAACTGCAAACCGCCTGCGACACGGCAAAGCTCGGCGCCGCCCGGCTGGCCAATGCCGAAAAGAACGCCCCGGCGCATGACGATACCGAGCAAACCTTGCCCGAGATTAAGGCCCGCATCGAAAGCGTGATCTCGTATCTGCGCGGCTTCTCGCCCGAGAGCTTTGCCGGCGCGGCGCAACTGCGGATATCCCAGCCCCGCTGGAAGGGAAAGACTCTCGCGGGTCAGGAATTCCTGATCCAGCACGTCATTCCAAACTTCTATTTCCATGTAACCATGTCATACGCGATCCTGCGTCATAACGGCCTGGGGATCGGCAAGAAGAGTTACCTGGGGGAGATGCCCTATCGCGAACCGGCGTGAAGGGGGCTCGCCCTCCCGTGCCTGACAATTCCGCCATCCAAGCGCCGCGCGAGCGCGACCAGCTTGCGGCAACGCCGACCGACTTCACCGTTGCGTGAGCCCGCGCGCCGCCTCTTGCCGCGCCCCGGGCGGGCCGCCATAATCGCGCCAAGAATAGATAAAATCGTCACCCACGGGAGGCTTTCATGATCAGGTTTTTCTTCGTTCTCGGCGCGTCTCTTTTCGCCCTCGCCCCGGCGCACGCCCAGGCGCCGGCCGCGGACGCCGCCGCCGGCAAGGCCAAAGCCGAGGAGGTCTGTGCCGCCTGTCACGGCGCCAATGGCGTCAGCGTCAGCGCGACCATCCCCAATCTCGCCGGCTAGAAGCAGGCCTACCTCGCCTCCCAGCTCCAGGCTTTCAAGTCGGGCGCGCGCAAGAACGCGATCATGAACGCGATCGCGGCGGAGATTTTGCCCACCGACATCGCCAACACGGCGGCGTTTTACGCCGGCCTCCAGGGCGCGGCGAAAGGCACCGACACCTCGTCCATGTTCCCGACGCTGGTCATGGACAAGGTCAAGCTCCCCGCCGACTTCAAGAAGACGTTCACCCTCTACCAGACCGTCAATTATCCCGAGCGCCCGCAAGTTCGCCATCTCTACGCCAACGACATCGCCGTCAAGGCGGCAAAGGACGGAAAGGCGGCGCCCAACGGCGCGGTGTTCGCGCTTGAGGTCCATACCCCCAAGCTCGACGCCGACAAGAAGCCGATCAAGGGCGCGGACGGAAACCTGGTGCCCGACAAGCTCGCCTTCACCACCGTCATGGAGAAGCGGGCGGGCTGGGGCAAGGACATCCCGGAGATCCTGCGCAACGCCGATTGGAACTACGGCATCTTCAACGCCGACAACACCCCGCGCACCACCTCCAACCAAGCCGAATGCCTCGCCTGCCACAAGCCTTTGGTGAAGGACGACTATCTGTTCTCGATCAAGCCGCTCCGCGACTTCGCGATGAAAAAGTAAGTTGAAATCCGGCCCGGCGTCGGCACCCTAAGGCCGCCGCCGGGCCCCGGTCCGGGGAAAAATTTTTTTATTAGCGCGCGGGGATTCGTCCACGCACGCCTGGATTCGCGGGGGCACTTCCCCGATAATCGGGTTCTCAATCCCTTCAAGAGAACCCGCCATGCTCACCCCCTCCGCCCGCTCGCTCCTTCGCGTCCGCAAGGCTCCATTTAGCGCTCGGCGCGCGCAAACCCGCGGTCGCGTCGTCGCCAAGCGCGCGAAGTCCAAAGCTCGCGACCCCATTTTGCTGACCCCGGGGCCGCTGACCACCACCGCCGCGACCAAGGCAGCGATGCTCCACGACTGGGGCTCGCGGGACGCCAACTTCATCGCCATCAACGCCCGGGTGCGGGCGCGGCTCGCGGCCATCGTCAACGGAAGCGCGACCCACGTCACCGTGCCGGTGCAAGGAAGCGGCACCTTCGCGGTCGAGGCCGCCATCGGCACGCTCGTGCCGAAAAAAAACAAGGCCTTGGTGTTGGTGAACGGCGCCTACGGCAAGCGCATGTGTCGGATTCTCGACACCATGGGCCGGGCCTATTCGGCCTACGAGACCCCCGAGGATACGCCGCCCGATCCGGCCGAAGTGGACCGCCGCCTGGCCGCCGACCCTGAGCTTTCCCACGTGCTCGCGGTTCATTGCGAGACGACTTCGGGCATTCTCAACCCGGTGGGCGAGATCGCCCGGGTCGTGAAGGCGCGCGGCCGGGCGCTGCTGCTCGATTCCATGAGCGCTTTTGGCGCGATCCCGCTCGATCTGACCCAGACGCCGTGCGAGGCGGTGATGGCGTCTTCCAACAAGAACCTGGAGGGCGTGCCGGGCATGGGCTTCGTCGTCGTCCGCCATGAGGCGCTTGCCGCCGCCAAGGGCAACGCTCATTCGCTCAGCCTCGATCTCCACGACCAGTGGCAGGCGATGGAGGCGACCAAGCAATGGCGCTTCACGCCGCCGATCCACGTCATCGTCGCGCTCGACAAGGCGCTCGAGCAGTTCGACAAAGCCGGCGGGGTCAAGGGCCGGAGCGCGCGCTACGGCGGCAACTGCCGGAGTCTCGTCCAGGGCATGCGCAAAATGGGCTTCGTCACCCTGCTGCCCGACCGGCTCCAGGCGCCGATCATCGTCACCTTCCACATGCCCAAAGACCCGAAATTCAAGTTCGAGCGGTTCTACAATTCGCTCAAAGACCAGGGCTACATCATCTATCCGGGCAAGCTCACGGTCGCGGATTCATTCCGCATCGGCTGCATCGGCGCGATCGGCAAGCGCGAGATAAACGGCGCGCTCAAGGCCGTTCGCCGCGCGATGAAGGAATTGGGCGTCAAGTCCGGCGCGCCCTAGAAAACAACGCCGTTTAACCCAGGAGGAATGACCATGTATCGTCGCACGTTGATCGCCGCCGCCCTGCTCGGCCTGATCGCCGCCCTGCCCGCGGCCGCCCAGACCAACGAAATCCGTTTCGGCCTGATCCCGTCCGAGGACGCGGAAAAGCTGATCGCCGATTCGCAGCCGTTCATCAAGGCGCTCGAAGTCGCGATCGGCATGAAGATCAAGCCGTTCGTCGCCATCGACTACAGCGCCGTGGTCGAGGCACTCAAATCCGACAAGCTCGAAATCGCGTTCCTCGGCCCGGCCGCCTATATTCTCGCCCGCGACAAGGTCAAGGCGCCGGTCGAGCCAGTCGCGCGCGGGGTGATGGAGCAAACCGGCAAGTCCTCCTACCGCGCGCTGATCATCGCTCACCCGGCGCAACCGATTCAAAATCTCGGCGATCTCAAGGGCAAGACCTTCGCCCTGGTCGATCCGGCCTCGACCTCGGGTAACTTCGCGCCCCGCCTCGCGCTCCATAAGAACGGCATCGATCCGGACAAGGATTTCAAGTCGCTCTACTATTCCGGCACCCACCAGGCCTCGCTGATCGCGGTCAAGGAGGGCAAGGTCAACGCCGCCGCCATCGCCGACGAGGTTTACGATCTCGCCATGTCGCGCGGCCAGTTGAAAAAAGAAGATGTCCGGATCGTCTTCGCTTCCGATCCGATCCCCGGCTCGCCGTTCGTGGTCCGCACCAATCTGCCCCAGGACTTGCAGGATAAGCTGCGCAAGGGACTGATGGCGATCGGCAACGTCCAGTTCGGCAAGCTCGGCGTCGTCAAGGCGATGGACCCGGCGACCGACAAGGACTACGACTCGGTGCGCGAGTTGATGGCCTTCCAGGACAAACTCAAGAAAGCGGGCGGCAAGTGAGCCCAGGCCGCGCCGGAAACGGACCATGACCGGCGCGGCCGCGCCGATTCTCGAAGTTCGCAACCTGAACAAGCGGTACGGCGCCACGCCCGCGCTCCGCGACGTGACGTTCAGCGCCAGACGCGGCGAGTTCATCGTCGTGCTCGGGCGCAGCGGCGCCGGAAAATCGACCCTGATGCGCTGCGTCAACCGCCTGGTCGAGCCGAGCGGCGGCGAAATCCGCTTCGAAGGCACGCCGGTTCCGATCGCGCGGCGGGCGCTTCGCCGGATGCGCCGCCGGATCGGCATGATCTTTCAGCAGTTCAACCTGGTGAAGCGGCTTTCGGTCCTGACCAACGTGATGACCGGGACACTCGGATATAAGGCGCTGCTGCCGTCGCTGGTCTACCATTTCGGCCGCGAGGAGAAGCTCGCCGCGCTCGAATGCCTGGAACGGGTCAACATGGCGCACAAGGCGTTCCAGCGCGCCGACACGCTCTCGGGCGGCGAACAGCAGCGGGTCGCCATCGCCCGCGTCCTCAACCAGAAGCCGGCTTTGCTGCTCGCCGACGAGCCGGTCGCCAGCCTGGACCCGACCATCGCCCGCACCGTGCTCCGCGATCT
>SHWG01000084.1 GCA_009693905.1 Rhodospirillales bacterium
GACCAGGCCCATGCGCGCACATGCAATGCGATCGCCGCGGCGACGGCCAAGGCCGGCGCCGCCGGCTTCATCGACACGCGCCCTCACTTGCGCCGCCGGGCGTTTGAATGGGGTTATCTGCACGGACCCAACGATATCGGACATTTCAACCAGCGCGGTTACACCGCCCTGGCCGAAGCGATCGCCGAGGGAATGACGCGCCCGGACCCTCGGGGCTGCGGATAAACGCGAGTCCGGCCACCACGACCGCGCAATACCACGGCAAGGTGCACGGCATGCCGGGGGCGTGTTGCTCGGACGCAAATCAGTCGATAGTGTGACATTGAAATTCTCGCCCATCTCGCCACATGACCAAACCCACCAGCCGCATCCTGCACCGCCAAATCCACGCCACCTATCCCGCCGCCGTCGGCGGGGAGGGCGTCTGGCTGGCGGATGCCGAAGGGCGGAGATACCTGGATGCCTCGGGCGGCGCGGCGGTGAGTTGTCTCGGTCATGGCCATCCCGACGTCGTCCGCGCCGTCCAGGAGCAGGCCGGACGGCTCGCCTTTGCCCATACCAGTTTTTTCACCACCGAGGTGGCGGAAGAACTCGCGAACACCCTCGTCGCCGGGGCGCCGAAAGGGATCAGCCACGTCTATTTCGTCTCCGGCGGCTCGGAAGGGGTCGAGGCCGCGCTCAAGATGGCGCGTCAGTACTGGGTCGAAAAGGGCGAGGATAAGCGCCGCTACTTCATCGCTCGGCGGCAAAGCTATCACGGCAACACGCTCGGCGCCCTTTCGGTCGGCGGCAATCCCTGGCGGCGACAAATGTTCGCGCCCTTGCTGATCGAGACACACCACGTCGCGCCCTGCTTCGAATACCGCGAGCGCCGCGCCGAGGAAACGGCCGAAGAATACGCCTATCGCGCCGCCGACGAACTCGAAGCGAAAATCCGCGAACTCGGTCCCGAAACCGTCATCGCCTTCGTCGCCGAGACAGTCGTCGGCGCGACGCTCGGCGCGGTGCCGCCGGCGCCGGGCTATTTCCGTCGGGTGCGCGAGATTTGCGACCGCCACGGAATCCTCCTCATCCTCGACGAAGTCATGTGCGGCATGGGCCGCACCGGCACGCTGCACGCGTGCGAACAAGAGGGCATTGCCCCCGACCTCATGGTCATCGCCAAGAGCCTGGGTGCGGGCTACCAGCCGATCGGCGCGACGCTGCTCGGCGAGAAGATATTCGATGCTTTCGCCAAGGGATCGGGATTCTTTCAGCATGGACACACCTATATGGGCCATCCGGTCGCCTGCGCCGCCGCGCTCGCGGTGCAAAAAGTCATCGCCCGCGACGGGCTGCTCGCCAACGTGCGCCGCCAGGGCGCGCGGCTCGGCGAGCGGTTGCAGGAGCGCTTCGGCAATCATCATCACGTCGGCGACGTTCGCGGCCGCGGGCTCTTCTGGGGCATCGAACTGGTCAAGGATCGCGCGCGCAAGGCGCCGTTCGATCCGGCGCTCAAAGTTCACGCGCGCGTCAGGCGCGAGGCGATGGCGCGGGGCCTGCTCGTCTATCCCATGGGCGGCACCCTTGACGGACGGCAGGGCGATCACGTGCTGCTGGCGCCGCCCTTCATCGTCGGCGACGCGGACGTGGACATGATCGTTGCGCGTCTGGGCGAGGCGGTGGACGCCGCGATCGCGAGTGCCGCCGCCTGAACGGACGTTATCGACGATAGGCCTTGACGCGATCCTTGGCACGGGATCGAATCCAAGATCAGAAACCGGCCTGCAACCGGTCTAACCAACAATCATCGACCAGAGGAGATTTTCATGGCCATCAAGACGATGCAAAAATTACTGGGGTTCGCGCTCGGCGTCGCCGTATTCGGCGCGCCTGCCGGCGGTATTGCGCAACAGCAGAAATTCGTCACCATCGGCACCGGTGGCGTCACCGCCGTCTATTACGCCGCGGGCGGGGCGATCTGCCGCCTTCTCAACAAGGACCGCAAGGACCATGGCTTGCGCTGCTCGGTCGAATCGACCGGCGGCTCGGTCTTCAACATCAATACCATAAAAGCCGGCGAACTCGACTTCGGCATGGCCCAATCCGACGTCCACTTCAATGCCCACAAGGGCGAGGCGCAATTCAAGGCCGGCGGTGCGTATGGCGATTTGCGTTCGGTCTTCTCGGTCCACCCCGAACCGTTCACCGTACTCGCGCGCAAGGAAGCGGGCATCGCGAAGTTCGAGGACTTCAAGGGCAAGCGCTTCAATGTCGGCAACCCCGGATCGGGCACCCGCAGCTCGTTGGATCAGTTGATCGGCGCCATGGGCTGGAAGATCGGCGACTTCGGGCTCGCCTCCGAACTCAAGGCCGACGAGCACGGCCCGGCGCTCTGCGACAACAAGATCGACGGATTCTTCTACGGCGTCGGTCATCCCTCGGCCAATATCCAGGATCCGACCACCACCTGCGGCGCCAAGCTCGTGTCGATCACCGGCGCGGTGGTGGATAAACTGGTCAAGGATTATCCCTACTACGCCTACGCCACCATTCCCGGCGGCCTCTACAACGCCAATCCGCAGCCGACCCAGACCTACGGGGTGATGGCGACGATGGTCACTTCGGCCAAGGTTCCCGAAAGCGTGGTCTACAACGTGGTCAAGGCGGTGTTCGAGAATTTCGACGAATTCAAGAAGCTCCATCCGGCCTTCGCCGCTCTCGATCCCGCGAAAATGATCAAGGACGGCAACTCGGCCCCGCACCATGACGGCGCGGTCAAGTACTACAAGGAAAAGAAATGGATGTAACTTGACGCCAATCATTCGGCCCGCCCGAACGGCGGGCCGGATTTTTTCCGGGTTGGCATGACCGATAAATCCGCACCCAGGCGACCGGCGAGCGAACGGGAGCTGCAGGAACTCGTCGCCGCGGCCGACCTCGGCGCCCGCGAACCGAAAGGGCTCGCGGCCACGGCGCTGTTCGCGATCGCGGTTGCATGGTCGGTCTTCCAGTTCTGGTACGCCTCGCCGTTGCCGTTCGTTTTCGGCGTTTTTATCCTCAACGACACCGAAGCGCGCGCCATTCATCTCGGCTTCGGCGTCTTTCTCGCGTTCACCTGCTATCCGGCCTTCCGCCGCTCGCCGCGCGATCGCGTGCCGCTGTCCGATTGGCTGCTGGCGGCGGCGGCGGCCTTTGCCGCGAGCTATCTTTTTCTGTTCTACGCGTCGCTCGCCACCCGGCCGGGCCAACCGTCCGGGTTCGACCTCGCCTGCGCCGGGGCCGGGATCGTGCTGCTGCTCGAAGCGACGCGCCGTTCGCTGGGCCTGCCGATGGTGTGCGTCGCCTTGGCCTTTATCGCCTACACCTTCGCCGGCGCCTTCATGCCCGAGGTGATCCAGCATAAAGGCGCGTCGGTCACCAAGTTCCTGCAGCATCAATGGTTGACGACCGAGGGCGTGTTCGGCATCGCCCTCGGGGTTTCGACCAGCTTCGTCTTTTTGTTCGTGTTGTTCGGCTCGCTCCTGGATAAGGCCGGCGCCGGCAACTACATGATGCAGATATCGTTCGCCCTGCTCGGGCATTTGCAGGGCGGACCGGCCAAGGTCGCGGTAGTGTCGTCGGCGCTCAACGGGGTGATCTCGGGCTCGTCGGTCTCGAACGTCGTGTCCGGCGGCATCTTCACCATTCCGATGATGAAGCGCACGGGCCTGAGCGGCGTCAAGGCGGGCGCGATCGAAACCGCGTCCTCGGTCAACGGCCAGATCATGCCGCCGGTGATGGGCGCGGCCGCGTTCCTGATGGTCGAATACGTCGGGATTCCCTATTCCGAGATCGTCAAGCACGCGTTCCTGCCGGCGATCATCTCCTATGTCGCGCTGTTCTATATCGTGCACCTCGAAGCGGTGAAGATCGGCGCCCGCGCTTTGACCCGACCGTTCGAGCGTCCGCGCCGCGAACGCTGGCTGCGCCAAGCCCTGGGCTGGAGCGGAACCTTCGCGGTGTGCGGGGCGATCTATTACGGCATCATCGGCATCCGCGCGATCTTCGGCGGGGCCGCGCCTTGGGTGGTCGCGATCGCCGGCATCGCGACGTATCTGTTCACGATCGGCTACGCGGCCCGCTACCCCGACCTGGAGATGGACGATCCCGCCAATCCCGATATTCGCCTGCCCGAGGCCTGGACGGTGGCGCGCACCGGGCTGCATTTCCTTCTGCCGATCGTGGTGCTGCTCTGGTGCCTGATGGTCGAGGAAATGTCGCCGGGCCTGTCGGCGTTCTGGGCGGTGGCCGCGATCATGGCGATCCTGGCCACCCAGCGGCCGTTGCTGGCGCTCTTTCGCGGCGGGCCGGGGGTTGGCCTCGCCGCGCGCCGGGGGCTGTGGGACCTGCTGGACGCCTTCAACCTCGGCGCCCGCAGCATGATCGGAATCGCGGTCGCCACCGCCACCGCCGGCGTCGTCGTCGGCACCGTGACGCTGACCGGCATGGGCCTGATGATGACCGACCTGGTCGAATTAGTCTCCGGCGGCAACGTCATCGTCATGCTGGTGTTGACCGCGGTCATCTGCCTGATCCTCGGTATGGGCATCCCGACCACCGCCAACTACATCCTGGTCGCGACCTTGATGGCGCCGGTGATTGTCGAGTTGGGCGCGCAAGGCGGAATCGCGATTCCGCTGATCGCGGTGCACCTGTTCGTCTTCTATTTCGGGATCATGGCCGACGTGACGCCGCCGGTCGGACTCGCGTCCTTCGCCGCCGCCGCCATATCGGGCGAGGATCCGATCAAAACCGGGATTCAAGGCTCGATCTACAGTCTGCGCACCGCGATCTTGCCGTTTGTGTTCATCTTCAATCCCCAATTATTGATGATCGACATCGACCATTGGCTCGAAGGGGTTCTGGTGATCGCGATCAGCACGGCGGCGATCCTAGTTTTCGCGGCGGCAAGCATGAACTGGTTCCTGGTCAAGAGCCGGTGGTGGGAATCGCTGCTGCTGCTCGCCGTGTGCTTCGCCCTGTTTCGGCCGGGCTATTTCATGGACAAAATGTATGCGCCGTTCGTCGAGGCGCCGGCCGGGCGGATCTTCGAGATCGCCGGCCTTCAGCCGAGCGACGCGCGGCTCATATTGGTGATCGAGGGCACCAACATCGAAGGCGAAGATGTGACCAAGACCGTGAGCCTACCGCTCGGCGATGTAGGCGAGGGGCGCCAGCGCCTCGCCGCCACCGGGGCGAGCTTCATGGCCGCCGGCGATCGCGTTCAGATCGGCGCGATCCGTTTCGGCTCGTACGCCAAGCGCGTCGGGCTCGAAAGCGGGTTCACGGTGAAGACCGTGCTGATTTCCTCCGACCGTCCCTCCAAGCATTGGATTTACGTGCCGGCGCTGCTGTTGCTCGGTTTGGTCGTGGCGCTCCAATGGCGGCGGCGGCAGGGCGCGGCGGCCGGCCAAAAGCCCGCCCTCGGGTGAGGGCGGGCTTCCGTTCGGGTCGAACTGGCTCCGGCGGTAGGACTCGAACCTACGACCCAGCGGTTAACAGCCGCTTGCTCTACCAACTGAGCTACGCCGGAATAAATATCTTCGATGGAATCTTACAATAAAACTGGAGGCGCGGGCCGGAATCGAACCGGCATACAAGGATTTGCAGTCCTCTGCATCACCACTCTGCCACCGCGCCCCGGCGGCGCAAGCCGCAAAAACAAATGAACGGGCGCGTGTCGTGTTTTCTTGTTCGCCCGCCCATCGGCGGGACCGCGCCAAACTTGCTGTCCCGCGCGAGGGTGGGGACCATAGACACGCCCTCTAGCCCCGTCAAGGCAGGGCGGCATCGTTAGGTCCCGTTTCCGTTGAGTTTCCAAGCTTTTTCCGTTAGCCTAGGAGCTTGTTCGAACGGAGCCGTGTCGATGGATTTCGCCCAACAGCGCCGCAACATGGTGGACTGCCAGATCCGGCCCAACCGGGTCACGGATGAACGCATTCTTGAGGCCATGGGCGCGATCCCGCGCGAAATGTTCGCGCCCAAGGCCCGCCGTGCGCTCGCCTACGCCGACGAGGCGGTGGAGATCGCGCCGGGCCGTTATCTCATGGAACCGATGCTCGCCGCGCGCTTGATCGAGGCCGCCCAGATCCGACCGACGGACGCGGTTCTCTTGGTCGGCGCGGCGAGCGGCTATCTGGCCGCGCTGCTCGCCAAGCTTGCTTCCGCGGTCGTCGCGATCGAGAGCGATCCCGCGCTCGCGGCCGAGGCCGGCCGGCGGCTCGGCCAGATCGGCGCCGACGCGGTGGCCGTGATCGAAGGGCCGCTTGGCCTTGGCTACCCGCGCCAGGCGCCTTACGACGCGATCGTTTTCGACGGCGCGGTCGAGGAGATTCCGCAAGCGATCGTTTCCCAGCTCGCCGACGGCGGCCGGCTCGCGGCCATCGTCGCGCACGGCGGGCCGGCTTCACACCGCGCCGGCAAGGGCGTGCTGGTGACGCGGATCGGCGAAGCCTTCGCCCGGCGCGAGGTTTTCGACGGCGGCACGCCCTTGCTGCCGGGGTTCGCCCGCAAGCCCGCTTTCATTTTTTAACCGATTCGCGCGGTTTTCCGACGATTCCCCCGGGGCGAGCGGCGGCGGTTGCTTAACAATCTGAATAAACTGATCTTTTTCAGGCCATTGACCGCCTGGGGCGGATTCTGGTCCCATTGTTAACCAAGATGAAGTTGATTATTCTCCTCGGAACCACAAGGAGTTGTGGTTATAAGGGAATTTGGCGCGTTTTTTTCAGACCCGCCGCGACGCTTTCCAGGGTGAGGCGGCCTCGAACTTGGCAAAATCGCGCATTGTCTCGACCGTGCTCGGATGCGCGCTGGCGTATGCCATGCCGGCGGCGTCCTTCGCCCAAACCATCGAAGACGCAATGGCCGAAGCCTACCGTAACAATCCGCAATTGCTCGCGAGCCGCGCCCGGGTGCGGAGCACCGACGAACAGGTGCCCCAGGCGCTCGCCGGCTGGCGCCCGACGGTGGATATGACCGCGGACGCCGGCGGCGCGCGCTACGAAACTAATATTCCCTCGACCACCAGTTCCGCCCGCCAGGACCGCGAGCCGAAAAGCGCCAAGATCGAGCTTTCCCAACCCTTGTTCCGCGGCGGCCGCACCCAAGCGGCGACCTCCGAAGCCGAAAACAACGTCAAGGCCGAACGCGCGCGGCTCGTGACCGTCGAGCAAAGAGTGCTGCTCGACGCGGCAACTGCTTATCTCGATCTCTACCGGGAAATCGCGGTCCTCGACCTCAATCGCGGCAACGAACAGGTCCTGCGCCGCCAGCTGGAAGCGACCCGCGACCGATTTCAGGTCGGTGAAATCACCCGCACCGACGTCTTTCAGGCGGAGGCCCGCCTCGCGCGCGCCACCGCCGAGCGCATCAAGGCCGAGGGCGATCTCGAAATTTCGCGCGCCTCCTACGTCAAGGCGATCGGCGTCACGCCGCCGGCCGAATTGACCCTGCCGCCGGCGCCCGACCGCCTGCCCGACGAAAAGGACAAGGCGATCCGCGACGCCGCGGTCCAGAATCCGGCCGTCATCGCCGCGGAATTCGACCAGCGCGCGGCCAAGGATCGCGTTGCCGGCGTGGAGGGCGAATTGCTGCCCACGTTCAGGATCGTCGCCTCGGCGGGCAAGGACTGGGAATCCTCGAACGAAAGCTCGCGCATTTCGAATGTCGAGGCGAAGCTCAAGTTTTCCATGCCGCTTTACGAAGCGGGCGCGACCTACGCCCGTGTGCGCGGCGCCAAACAGGCGGCGGCCGAACGCCAGAACCTGATCGACAAGGAGCGCCGCGACGCGGTCCAGACCGCGACCCGCGCCTGGGACACCCTGCTGTCGGCCCGGGCCCGGGTCGATTCGTTCGATTCGCAGATTCGGGCGGCCACCGTCGCCCTCGAAGGGGTTGAGCGGGAAGCGGCGGTGGGATCGCGCACCGTCCTCGACGTGCTCAATGCCGAACAAGAACTTCTCGACGCCAAGGTCAACCACGTCCGCGCCCAACGCGACGAATTGGTTGCCGCATTTGAGCTTAAATCGGCGATCGGGCAACTTGTCGCCGAGCAGCTTGCGCTCAAGGTCGATCTTTACGATCCGGCCATCAACTACGACGAATCGCGGGAAAAATGGCTCGGTACGTCCGTCAAGGGTGGCGCCGAATGACCGCTTGGGGTAAAAGGGAGCGGGCAGGGGAAAGGTGCGCCCCGGCTGGA
>SHWG01000085.1 GCA_009693905.1 Rhodospirillales bacterium
TAGTCGGGCTCGCCGACGCGAATCGCCATGGATAATCCAAAGCTCAGGTGTGTCATTCTGGACACAGGATAGGGAGAAGCCGCGCGATTCTCGCGTCATGCGTTGCCCGGACAACCCCCTATGGGTAGTTAACCATAAGTTAGAGTCCTACTACTTATCCACATGCGCCACGGAAAAAGCACCGGAAAAAATGAGCGCCTTCCCCACTTGCCGCAAGGCAACTTGGCTCGCCGGCGCGCTTGCAGTTTCGAGCTTGGCGATCTCCGGCCCGGCCGCGGCCGAAATTAAAAACGGCCAGGAAAAAGTCAAGCTCACCATCGGCGGCCACGTCAACAAGGCGGTGCTGTTCGCCGACGACGGCAAGACCTCGCGCACCCTGATCGTGGACAACGGCGCCGCGACCACGCGGATCAATTTCCTGGCGGAAGCGACGGTCACGGAAGATTTCTCCTTCGGCGCCCAGCTTGAGTTCGAGGCATCCTCCAACCATTCGGGCATCGTCACGCTCCACGAAGGCAACGGCGATTCCAACCGCGCCAACACCACCCACACCGAGCGCAAGGCCGAGGTCATGATGACCCACAAGCGCTTCGGCAGGATCTGGCTCGGCCAGGGCTCGACCGCGACCGACGAGATTGTCGAATCGGACCTCTCCGGCACCGCTGTTTCCGGCAACTACGCCGATTCCTCCGTGATCGGCTCCGCGTTCGTCTTCTACAACACCCGGACTCGCAGCTACACGAACTCGCCCGCGGTCGGCGACGTCATCAATTCGCTCAACGGCAGCATGGACGACCGCATCCGCTACGATACCCCGACCATCGCCGGATTTTTCGCCTCGGGCTCGTTCACCTCGGGCGGCCCGGGAGAAGCGGCGCTGCGCTACTCGGACAAGTTGGGACCCTTCGAACTCGCCGCCGCGCTCGGCTATGCCAACTTGAGCGGCATCAACACGACGGTCGAGGATCGCATCGTCGGTTCGGCCTCGATCCTGCACGAAAGCGGGCTCAACGCCTCGGTCTCGGCCGGCAAACAGCAGCACAAGGCGGCAACCCGCGACGACGGCAAAAGCATCTACGGCAAGATCGGCTACATCGCCAAGGTCTTCGGGGTCGGCCCGACCGCCTTCGGCATCGACTACGGCGTTTACAACAACTACGGCCAGAACAACGACGAGGCGAAGACGTACTCGATCGGCGTCGTCCAGCATTTCGACGATGTCGGCAGCCAGGTCTATCTGTTGGGCAAGGCCTACGAACTGGACCGGACCGGCGCCAGCTTCGACGACATCCGGCTTCTGATGGTCGGCGCCCGCGTCGCGTTCTGATCGCCGGTTAAATCAGCGCCGCGAGCGCCCGGTCGGCGAGCAGGGCGGCGAAGATCAAGAACAGATACAAGATCGAATAAAGGAACATCGGCCGCGCCGGTCCGATGCCCGGGTCGCGCGCGAGCCGGATCGCGTGGCCGGCGAAGACGCCGCCGAGCGCGATTGCGGCCGCGCCGTAAAGCCAGCCCGACATGCCGATCATGACCGGCACCAGCGTCGCCGGCAGCAACAAAGCGGTATAGGCGAGCATCAGGCGCTTGGTCGCCCGCGCGCCGGCGACGACCGGCATCATCGGCACGCCGGCGGCCACGTAGTCGGCATTGCGGTAAAGCGCGAGCGCCCACGAATGCGGCGGGGTCCAGAGAAAGATGATCGCGAACAAGGCGATCGCGCCCAACCCGACGTCGCCGGTGACCGCCGCCCAGCCGATCATTGGCGGCAGCGCGCCCGAAGCGCCGCCGATGACGATGTTCTGCGGCGTACGCCGTTTCATCCATACGGTGTAGATCAGCACATAATAGAGAATGGTGAGGGCGAGCAGGCCGGCGGCGGCGGCATTGACGAACGCGGCCATAAGACCCACCGACGCGGTCCCGAGCACGATCCCGGTCGCCAGCGCTTCGATCGGCCGCATGCGGCCCGCCGGAATCGGACGGTTCATGGTCCGGTGCATGGCCCGGTCGATATCCTCGTCGTACCACATGTTGATGGCGCCCGAGGCGCCGGCGCCGGCGGCGATGCAGGCGACGGCGATCAGGGCGGCGGCGGGCGCGATCGTCCCGGGCGCGAGCGTCAGGCCGACGCAGGCGGTGAACACCACGAGCGACATCACCCGGGGCTTGAGGATGACGGCGTAATCCGCGACCCGGAAACGGTGGGTGTCCTCGGCGGCCGGCAGGGGCGCCAAGTCGGGAGCGGGAGTGTCGGTGGTCCGGGTTATGGCCAAAGGCATGAGGTGTCGATTCTACACGTTCCGCTCGCGGCGCAACAGCGCGCCGGCCACTGTAACGATGAACAGAATCCCGCCCATGACCGCGATCAAGGCGCCGAAGCCGTTGAGATAAAGCCCGAGTTGGGCTCCAAGCTCGACCAGCCCCGGCGCCGCGCTAGCGGGCGCCTTGCGCGGGGCGCCGTAACCCCCGGCCCAAAAGAGCCCCAGGCTGGCGATCGTCTGGCCGGCGCCGTAGAGCCAGAGTTGGAGGGCGACGAGTCTTCCCGGGCGCGGCGCCCGTCCGGCCTGGGGCAGCGCGAGGCCGAGAAAAACCCCCATCAGCGCCAAGTTAATTCCGCCGATGACGCCGTGATAGTGCGCGGGCGTGCGCGTGTCGGTGCCGTCCACGAACAGGCCGAGGAATCCGCCGACGGCGAAGACCGCGCCTGAAAGCACGAGCGCGAGAAACGCCGGGCTGCGGCGCACCTCGGGCCGCGCCCGCGCGGCCGGGATCAGGCTCCGGGTGAGAGCGCCGGCCGCGAGCAGGGGTGCGGGCGCGAGGGCGTATTGCAGCAGAGCGAAGGCCTCCCGCCGGGCCGGGGCGTGGACATCGAGGACGAGATCGATGGCCAGGCCGGCAAGCGCGCCCAAGACGAGCACGAGAGCGGCGAGGCGAAAGACCGGCCTGGGGACCACCGCGCCGCCGAGGCTCTTCTCCGCGAGCGCGATCCAGGCCGCGATCAGGATCGCGACGTTGAGAAATTGAAGAATATGTCCGCCGCCCCAGAACAGGGCCTCGTTGAAATCGTAGGATGGCGCGAAGGGCCAAAGCGCGACCGCCGACCGGGCGAAGGCCGCGAGTGCGAGAAGATAGACCGCGCCGCCCGCGGCGAGCATGAGCGCGAACGGAGAGTCCGGGGCTCGGCCTCCGGCGCCGGCGGCGAGAAAACGCCCGACCGGCAGCGCGAGCGCGCCGGCGAGCAGCGCGAGGCCCGCGTAATACAGCGGATCGGTAATGGCCGGGATGTAGTTGTTGAGGGTCGGCTCGCCGCGATCCGAAACCGAGGGAATCAGCAGGAACACGAAGGCGATCGCAACGCCGCCAAGGGCGATTCGGTCGAGCGGCGCGCGTGGAGCGGAGGGCAGGGCGAGGGCGAGCAGCAAACCGAACGCGGCGAGGAACCAGACGACGAAGGAAAAAACCACGTGCGCGACCAGGCCGCGCTCGAAAAACGCCACCGGCCAGGGGAAAAGAATCTCGCTTTCGGGGATGCGCGAGAGCGCGAGCAGCACCGCCATGACGCCGGCGAGCGCAAGCGCGAGCACGCCGAGCCCCATCCACGCGCGCAAGTTTTTTACCCCCCCCCCCTCGATGGGGGAGGGTTGGGGTGACTCGCCTGTTTCCGAATCCGGAGTCTCAACCATGATACGGGAACAGGTGCACGGCCATGACGTAAACCACGACGCCCGAGACGCCGACGTACATCCACACCGGCCAGGTGACGCGGGCGAGGCGGCGATGCGCCGCGAAGTTCCCGCTAAGCGCCCGCCAGACCGTGAGCGGCACGAGCGGCACGATGGCGATGGCGGCGGCGATGTGCAGGCCGAGAATGGTGAAATAGAGCGGGCGCACGAATCCCGCGCCGCCGAATTTTGCGAATCCGGAATTGAGCTTGTAAATCACATAGACGACGAGAAAGACCGCCGAGACGGCCAGCGCCGAGAGCATCATCAGGCGATGGCGCATCCGGTCGCCCCGGCGAATGAACGCATAGCCGGCGGCCAGGAATCCGGCCGAAAGCGCGTTGAGGGCCGCGATCGCGTGGGTCAGGTCCTGGACGTCCATGGTGGGGAACCGCTCTGGCGCCGGATCAGGATGATTTCCAGATGATGGAAAGATACATGAACACGGCGGCCGCGAGGAGCGCGGCGGCCCAAACCCACTTTTTCATGCGCCGATTCTTTCGATTCGCTTAAGCTTGGACTGTCGGTGACGAAGGCCCATCTTCGAAAGGAGGGCCCTGGAAAGCAAGCGGCTTGACCACCCAGGGACAAGGGGGGTGGATCGCGCCCCCGACGCAGGTTAAACTGACGATCGGCCGCCTGGGAAAAGCCTTTCTCAGCACGTTGCCGGGTATATTGGTCGGATGGGGCCATGTTCAAACGATTCGCTTGGATAGGCGCCGGCGCCGCGGCATTGGCGCCCGCCGGCTCGGGGCCGGCGCTGGCCGCCCAGCCGCTCCCGTGGCAGATCTCGTTCCAGCCGGCCGCGTCGCCGGTGATGGAGCAGATCCAGTGGTTCCACGATTTTCTCTTCTGGATCATCGTCGCGATCGCGTTGTTCGTGCTGGCGCTCATGTGCTACTGCGCCGTCAAGTTCAACGAGAAGTCCAACCCGACGCCGTCCCCGACGACCCACAACACCACGCTCGAAGTGCTGTGGACGGCGATCCCGATCCTGATCCTGGTGGCGATCTCGGTTCCCTCGTTCCGCCTGCTGTATTTCATGGACCGGACCGACAAGCCGGAGATGACCCTGAAAGCCGTCTCGCACCAATGGTACTGGTCCTACCACTATCCAGATCACGGCAACCTCAACTTCACCAGCAACATGATTCAGGCCGAGGATCTCAAGCCCGGCCAGCCCCGCCTGCTCGCCGTCGATAACGAAGTGGTGCTGCCGGTCGAGACCAACATCCGCGTGCTGACGACATCCGAGGACGTGATCCACAACTGGGCGGTGCCGGCCTTCGGGCTCAAGGTCGAGACCGTTCCCGGCCGCACCAACGAGAGCTGGGTCCGCATCACCAAGGAAGGCACTTATTACGGCCAATGCTCTGAGCTGTGCGGGCTCAATCACGGCTTCATGCCGATCCAGGTGCGGGCGGTGTCCAAGCAGGCTTTCGCGCAATGGACCGAGGAAGCGAAGAAAAAATTCGCCGCCAACCTTGAACCCGAGTCGGTGCGGGTCGCCCAGGCCCGCTGAAGCCGCCGCACCCCATCGCCGATCAATTCACCCAAAGGACTTCCGCCATGGCCTACGGAACAAGCGACGCCCACGGTTCCCACGATCACCATCCCTCGGGGTGGAAACGGTGGGCCTATTCCACCAACCACAAGGACATCGGCACCATGTACCTGGTGCTCGCCGCCATCGGCGGACTCGTGGGTGGCCTGATGTCATGGTTGATCCGGCTCGAACTTTCCCAGCCCGGGCTCCAGTACATCACCGATCTTCAGTTCTACAACGTGCTGGTTTCCGCCCACGGCCTGATCATGGTGTTCTTTTTCGTCATGCCGGCGCTGATCGGCGGATTCGGCAACTGGATCGTGCCGTTGATGATCGGCGCGCCGGACATGGCGTTCCCGCGCATGAACAATATCAGTTTTTGGCTGACCGCGGGCGGGCTTGTGCTGCTGCTCACCGCTGGCTTCACCGCCGGCGGGCCGGGCACCGGCTGGACGGTCTATCCGCCGCTGTCGAGCAACGAATACCATCCCGGACCGGCGGTGGACTTGGCGATCTTGAGCCTCCACGTCGGCGGCGCGGGCTCGATCCTGGGCGCGATCAATTTCATCGTTACCATCATCAATATGCGCGCGCCGGGCATGACCATGCACCGGATGCCGCTGTTCGTTTGGGCAACCTTGGTGACGGCGTTCCTCCTGGTGCTGGCGATGCCGGTGCTGGCCGGCGGACTGACGATGCTGCTCACCGACCGCAATTTTGGCACCACGTTTTTCAAGGTCGCCGGCGGCGGCGATCCGATCCTGTGGCAGCACCTGTTCTGGTTCTTCGGCCACCCCGAAGTCTACATCATGATCATTCCCGCCTTCGGTATCGTCAGCCAGATCGTGTCCACCTTCTCGCGCAAGCCGGTGTTCGGCTATCTCGGTATGGCCTACGCCATGGCGGCGATCGGCGTGATCGGATTCGTCGTCTGGGCGCACCACATGTATTCGGTCGGCCTCGACGTCAACACCCGCGCCTACTTCGTGGCGGCGACGATGGTGATCGCGGTGCCGACCGGGATCAAGATCTTCAGCTGGATCGCGACCATGTGGGGCGGCTCGATCCGCTTCGACACGCCGATGCTGTGGGCGTGCGGGTTCATCTTCCTGTTCGTGCTCGGGGGCGTGACCGGCATCCAGCTCGCCAACGCCGGCCCCGACATGGCCTGGCACGACACCTATTACGTGGTCGCGCACTTCCACTACGTGCTGTCGCTCGGCGCCGTGTTCGGAATTTTCGGCGGCTTCTATTACTGGTTCGGCAAGATGTGCGGCCGCCAGTATTCCGAGGCGGCCGGACGGGTGCACTTCTGGCTCACCTTCTTCGGCGTCAATCTGCTGTTCTTCCCGCAGCACTTCCTCGGCATGGCGGGCATGCCCCGGCGCATTCCCGACTATCCGGATGCCTACTCCGGCTGGAACATGGTTTCGAGCCTCGGCGCCGTCGTCACCATCGTCGGCACGCTCTGGTTCCTCTGGCTCGTCTTCCGCACCTTCACCGCCGGCGAAAAAGCGGCGGCCAATCCGTGGGGGCCGGGCGCGACCACGCTGGAATGGACGGTGCCCTCGCCGGCGCCCTTCCATACCTTCGAGGAAACGCCCCGGATCGCTCCCGAGCCCGCGCACTAGAAGGCAAGCCCCGCCGATGATCGATGCCCGCCGCAATTTCGCCACCGCCGCTCTGCTGTTCGGGACGGCCGCCGGCATGGCCGGGCTCGCCTACGCCTCCGTTCCCCTGTACCGGTTGTTTTGCCAGGTGACCGGATATGGCGGGACGACCCAGGTCTCAGGCCAAGCGCCGGGCGCCGTCGCCGGGCGCACGGTCACGGTGCGCTTCGACGCCAACGTGGCGCGCGATCTGCCGTGGCGGTTCGAGCCCGAAGTTTCCGCGATCAAGGTCGCGGTCGGCGAGAACGTGCTCGCCTACTATCGCGCCCGGAACATCTCCGACGTTCCGGTGACCGGCACCGCCACCTTCAACGTCACCCCGCACAAGGCCGGGCCGTTCTTCGCCAAGATCGAATGCTTCTGCTTCGCCGAGCAGACTCTGGCTCCGGGCGAGGAGATGAACATGCCGGTTTCTTTTTTCATCGACCCTGAGATTCTGGAAAGGCCCGAGGCGAAGGATATCGGCGAGATCACGCTCTCCTATACTTTCTTCCGGGCGATCCCGGCGAATCGCAGTTGATCCCCATACCCGCAACGCAACGGAGCTGAGATATGTCGAGCCCATCCACGACCCAAAAACATCCCTGGCACATGGTTGACCCGAGCCCGTGGCCGATGGTGGGCGCGGCGGCGGCCCTGCTCATGGCCTTCGGGCTCATCTGGTTCGCGCACGAAGGGCCGATCTGGGTGTTTCTCGCCGGCACGGTCTTGTTGTTGGTGACGTTTTGGGGCTGGTGGCGCGACGTCATCGCCGAAGGCACACATCAGGGCCATCACAGCGATCCCGTGTCCACCGGCCTGCGCCTGGGCATGATTCTGTTCATCGCCTCGGAGGTGATGTTCTTTTTCGCCTTCTTCTGGGCGTTCTTCCATTCCGCCATGCCGATCTTCAGCAAGGTCGCGGCGACCGCATGGCCGCCCGCGGGCGTGCGTCCGCTTGAGACCTGGAGCCTGCCGTTCCTGAACACGCTGATCCTGCTGACCTCGGGCGCGACCGTGACCTACGCCCACCACGCGCTCCTCAAGGGCGACCGGAAAGGAACCGTGATCGGGTTGGCGCTGACCGTCGCGCTCGGCCTCATCTTCACCGCGACGCAGGCCTACGAGTACATGCACGCCGCGTTCAAGTTCAAGGACGGCATCTATTCGTCGACCTTTTACATCGCCACCGGCTTTCACGGCGCGCACGTCATCATCGGCACCTGCTTTTTGATCGTGTGCCTGTTCCGGGCGGCCGCGGGGCACTTCACGCCGGAAAAGCACGTCGG
>SHWG01000086.1 GCA_009693905.1 Rhodospirillales bacterium
GCCGCCCCTTATCCCATAACGTAACCAACAGGCGAGCCATCAACTGAACCAAGGGAGACGCGAGATGAAATACGGAAATATCGCTTTGTGCGCGGCGGCGATCGGACTCGGCCTCGCGGCCCAGCCCGCGTCGGCCGCCGTCGATTTCGGCAAGCCGGGAACGCCGGTCAAGCTGGTCGTCGGCTATCAGCCCTATTACACCCAGTCCTGGTCGGGCGTGGTGATGAACGGCAAGAAGTTCTGGGAGAAGCGGCTGCCCGCGGGCTCGACGGTCGAGTTCCAGATCGGCCTCCAGGGCGCGATCATCGTCAACGCCATGACCGGCGAGAAGCAGCACCTCGGCTACGTCGGCGACATGCCCGGCATCGCCGCGACCTTCCGCTACATCAAGGAGCGCGGCGGCACGGACATCCGCATCATCGGCTCGCTCGGCACCTCGAAGCAGCAGTGCAACGTGTTCATGGTCCGCAACGACGCGCCGCAGTTCAAAAGCGGCGTCGAGGCGGTCAAGTGGATGGATGGAAAGGTCACGTCTTCGCCGCATGGCAGCTGCACCGACAGGTTCGCGCAAGACACATTCAAGAAAGCCGGGATCAAACCGGAGAAGTACCTCAACCAGAACATCGAGGTCATCACCACCAACTTCCGCGCCGGCAAGCTCGACGCGGCGGTGATCTGGGAGCCGACCGCCTCCAAGCTGCAGATCGAGGGGATCGCCCGGCGCGCGGCGAGCGGCGAGGACTTCGACGCCCTCGACGGCGGGTTCCTGATCGCGCTCAACGACCTGATCTCGCAGCGGCCCGACATCATCCGCGCCTGGCTCGAGGCTGAACTCGACGCGCAGCTCTATCTGCTCGATGGCAAGAACGCGAGTGAGGTCGCCAAGATGGCCCAGCAGCAGACCGAGCAGATCGCGCACAAGATCCTGTGGTCGTCTCTCTATGGCGATAATCCGAAGAACGTCGGCGGCGGCGAGGTCAAGAACCAGCTCGACTTCGTCGTCAACGACCGGGTGCGCAAGCTGCTCGACGACGCGACCGCCTTCCTCTTCAGCCTGGACGCGAAGCCGGCGGCGGCGGCGAAAGTCCGCCCCGAAGCGGTGGCGGACCAGATCGCGCGCGAGGTTTTGAAGGCGCGCAATCTGACCAGCCCGCTCGGGATCATCAAGGCGCAGCCCCTGTCGGCGTATAAAGAGTAAGCAGGCGAGCCAAGCTCACGGTCCCGGGGGGATGCTCCCGGGACCGTAGTTTTGATCGGGCACGACACTCAAAAGCACTAAGGACTATCCCTGACGATGAGCGGTGACGGAACTTCGAGCGTTGCGATCCAAAGAGGCGGCGGCGCGCCCGCACGGCCGCGGGCGCCGACCGGGATCGCCTATTTTCAGTACGTTTTGAACAAGAAGCTCCGCTCGCCCACCCCTTATCTGATGGCGCTGGGCATCGGCGGCTGGATTCTTATCTATTGGCTGTTCTCCGAGGTGTGGAACCTGCCGCGCTTCGAAAAGATGCCGGGCCCGGTCGCCGTCATTTCCGATTGGTTTTCGCGAAAACCCTTCCAGGGCACTTCGATCTTCACCGAGACCTATTACGTCCACATCTGGGTCAGCGTCCGGCGGATCATGATCGCGTTTGCCATCGCCACCGCGATCGGCGTGCCGCTCGGCCTGATCATGGGCTGGTCGCGGCGCTTCAAGGACTACGCCTTCCCCATCCTCGAAACCCTGCGCCCGATTCCGATCCTCGCCTGGGTGCCGCTCGCCATCCTCATGTTCAAAGGGCTCGAGACGCCGGTGATCTTCCTGGCCACGCTCGCCTCGCTGTTCGTCACCGTGCTCAACACCATGCTCGGGGTCGAATCGATCGACGAAGCCTACTTCCGCGCCGCCGGCTGCCTCGGCTCGAAGCCGCGCCAGGTCTTCTGGCACGTGGTCATCCCCGGATCTCTGCCCTTCATCTTCACCGGCCTACAAATCAGCATGGGCGTCGCCTGGTTCTCCCTGGTCGCGGCCGAGATGGTCTCGGGCGACTACGGCCTCGGCTATCTGATCCTGTCGTCCTACGTCAACAGCGTCACGGTGCCGATGGTGATCGGGATGCTGACGCTGGGCTTCGTCGGCTGGATCACCTCGGCGCTGGTCCGCATGGCCGGCAACCAGATGATGCAGTGGCGGACCCGCGCGCTGGCGCTGGAGGGGCGGTGACGGTCATGAGCAAAAATCCCGCCGCCGCGCCGGCCGTCCAATCGGGCGGCAAGGGCGCGATCAGCATCCGGAACGTCACCAAGATCTACGATCCGGGCGGGGTCAACGTGGTCGCCGTGGACAACTGCTCGCTCGAGATCGCGCCGGGAGAAATATGCATGATCGTCGGCCCGTCGGGCTGCGGCAAAACGACGCTCTTGAACGCCATCGCCGGGTTTCACTCGATCACGTCGGGCACCATCCATCTCGACGGGGAACTTCTGTGCGGCCCCGACAAGCCCAAAGCCGAGCAGGGCGCGGACCGCATCGTCGTCTTCCAGAACGGGGCGCTGTTCCCGTGGAAAACGATCCGGGACAATGTCGCCTACGGACCCATAGTCCAGGGTCGGCTATCGCCGGTCGAGGCGCGCGGCAAGGCCGACCACATGCTGGCCGAGGCCGGGTTGCACGACGTCGGCGACAAGTATCCGGGCGAGGTTTCCTCGGGCATGGCCCGGCGCGCCGAGATCGTGCGCGCGCTGATCAACGATCCCCGTGTCCTGTTGCTCGACGAGCCTTACCGGGCGATGGACGCGCTCACCAAGTCGATCATGCACGAAGCGCTGCTCGAAATGTACGACCGGACCAAGGTCACGATTTTCTTCATCACCCACGATCTCGAGGAATCGATCTTCCTCGGCGACCGGGTGGTGGTGATGACCACCCGGCCGGCGCAGGTAAAAAAGATCGTCGACGTCCGCATCCCGAGGCCGCGCAATTACAAGGTTCTCAGCTCGAACGAGTTCCGCGTCCTGTTCGCCGAGGCCAAGGACGCGGTCCATGAGGAAGCGATCAAGGCCTTCGAGGCCGGCGAGCGCGAGCTCGCCTGACCGACAGCAGGACATTTTTCATGGCAGTCGCTTCCCCTTCGCGTTCGACCTTTGGCGGTTTCCGATCCTCGCTCGGCGGCGCGCTCACGAACCCGACATTCTGGCGCGGCATCGTCGCGCTGATCGGATTCGCCCTGTTCTGGGAGCTGTGCTCCCGCTCCAAGCAGATGTTCGGCGTTCAGGTGCCGTGGATCGGGATGGTCCCGCCGCCGAGCGACGTCCTCGGGGCCTGGGCCAAGGTCGTCACCGAGCCTGGCTACTGGCAAAGCTGGTATCTGAGCCTGAATCGCGTGCTCGCCGGGTTCATCGCCGCCCAGATCGTCGGCATCCCGTTCGGCCTCGCCCTCGCCGTCAACCGCTATTTCCGCGACATTTTCTTCCCGCCGTTCGAAATTCTCCGCCCGATCCCGCCGCTCGCCTGGGTCCCGGCGTCGCTGATCTTCTGGCCGACCAACGAGATGTCGATCGCGTTCGTTACCTTCCTCGGCGCGTTCTTCACCGTCGTGATCAACGTTCTCGGCGGGGCGCGGACAATCAACGTCCAATACTTGCGCGCGGCCCAGTCCATGGGCGCCAGTCAATGGGACCTGTTCTGGAAGATCATTCTTCCCGGAACGATGCCTTCGATCTTCACCGGCGCCGCGGTCGGCATGGGCATCACCTGGGAAGTCGTGGTCGCCGCCGAGATGATCTCGGGCGGAGGCACGCGGAAAGGCGGCGGCCTCGGGTTCTTCATCTGGAATTCCTACATGGGAGGATCGCTCGAACAGATCGTGGTCGGGATGATCTCGATCGGCATCGCCGGCTATCTGTGTTCGAGCGCGATCCGCTACCTCGGCTTCGCCGCCATGCCCTGGCGGCGGCTGTTCTAGGGCGCATCCCATGCACCAAACGCCCCCCGCTTCCGCCTTGGGTCGGATTCCAAGGGTCAACGTCGAGATCCGCGGCCTCAACATGGCCTACGGCGAAGCCTGGCATCGCCAGCAAGTCATCACCGATCTCGACCTCGACGTTCCCGCCGGACAGATGACCGTGGTGATCGGCCCTTCGGGCTGCGGCAAGTCGACGCTGGTCAACATCATCGCCGGATTCGAGAAACCCGATTCCGGGATCGTCCGCGTGGACGGCCAGCCGGTGACCGGGCCCGGGCACGACCGCATGGTCGTGTTCCAGGAGACGGCCTTGATGCCGTGGCTGACGGTGCGCCAGAACGTGAGCTTCGGCCCCCAGTTGCGCGGCGAGATGGACCGCGCGACGCTGCGCGCCGAGGCCGACCGCTTGATCGACAAAGTCGGCCTCCGGGAGTTCAAGGACAAGTACCCGCTCCAGCTTTCCGGCGGGATGCAGCGCCGCGCCGAATTGGCCCGGGCCATGATCAACCAGCCGAAACTGATGATCATGGACGAGCCGTTCCGCGGGCTCGACGCCATGTCGCGCGAGCTGATGCAGGAATTCTTCCTCAAGCTGTTCGAGGAGAACCGCCGCACCAACCTATTCGTCACCTCCGAGATCGACGAAGCGATCTTCCTCGCCGACCGGCTGGTGGTTCTCTCCACCCGCCCCGCCACCGTGCGCTCCGTGATCGAGATCGACCTGCCGCGACCGCGCACCTACGCCATGCTCGCCAGCGAAAAGGCTTTCGACTACAAGCGCGAGGCCCTCGACATCCTCCACCAGGAAGCGATGAAAAGCTTCAAAATGGGCTCGGGCCAGAGCGACTTTCTCGAGGCTTACGCCAAGCGGGCTCAGTAGTTCGCGGGCGCGGCGGGCGAATCCCCGCCGCCACCATATAGTCGCCGCGAGGATTCGCTCGCGGCGGCAGGCGGGCGGCAAAATCGTGGAATTTCTCGCCCTGATCGCCAGCCGCCCGGTCGTGATCGCGCTCGCCATCCTGGGCGCGCTCGTCGCCACCCTCGGCGGCTGGCTGGTGCGCCGCCCCGGGCGCCTCGGCGCGCGCGGCGCGCGTTTCGTTCTCCGCCTCGGTTACGGCCTCAGCGGCGCGAGCGTTATCTTGTTCATCGTCGCCGGATTCTTGGCGTAGGCTCTAACCGGCCTTGGCCTTAAGAGGTACGGCCGCGGCCGGAAGCGCGCCTTTGCCGCTCTTGCCGCTCAGGTGGTCCGCCAGCGTACCCGACGCGAGCGCTTCTTTCATCAGCTCGATCATGGCGTTGGTCATCGGCCGCATCGGCGTCGAATCGACCCAGACAAGTCCCACCTTCTGCACCACCTGCGGCTTTTCAAGCGCGATCAGGTGCGTACGCGGGAACGGGCCGATGAAGTGCTGGAAGTGATTGGGAATGATGGTGGCGAGGTCGCCTTGCATGACGTGGAAGACGAGATTGAGGATCGATTCCGATTCGAGCCTGGGTTTGGGCGTCGTCCCGCACTTGGTGAACGCCTTGTTCATGACCTGGCGCTCGTGGGTCGAGGGCGACAGCAGGCAGAGCGGCAGGCCGGCGGCCTCGGCCCAGGTCATGGCCGCGCGGTTTTCCGCCCAGCCGCGGTCGGGGATGAGCAACGCGAATTCCTCGTCGTAAAGCGGCAAGGTCTTGAGCCGCCCGAGCGGCTGCTCGCCGAGATAGGTGACGCCGATGTCGAAATGGGAATTGGTCAGGCCGTCGATCATCTTGTCGAGGCCGATGAAGTGGGTCTCGATCTGCACGCCGGGATAGCGCATGAAGAACAGGCGGTCGATCATCGGCAGGACCGGCGAGCTCATCGGCATCGCGCCGATGCGGATGCGCCCTTCGAGATTGCGGTGCATCAACGCGAGTTCCATCAGCAACGCATCCCGGTCGGCGAGAATGCGATTACCCCACTCGAGCACGCGCTTCCCCTCCTCGGTCAATCCGCTGAAGCGCTGATGGCGCAGCACGATCGGGATGCCGAGTTCCTGCTCAAGTTGTTTGACCGCGCTCGATAGGCTAGGCTGCGAGACGTTGCAGCGCGCCGCGGCGCGACCGAAATTCTTCTCCTCGGCGAGGGTGGCCAGATACTGGAATTGCCGTAGGAACATGACTAATCAACCCGGCTCGCGGGCTTCCCTGTTACAGAAATTATTTGCGTTCGCCATGGGTGGGCGTGCCCAAGCATGACCTCGGCGCTCGGCATTTTCGGCCTCGCGCTGGCCGTCCTTTTCGCCGGCGTTCTGATCGGCGCGACCGGCATCGGCGGCGTTCTGCTGGTGCCGATCCTCGCCTATCTCGGCGACATTCCGGTTCATCTTGCCGTCACCAGCTGCAATTTCAGCTATCTGTTCACCGGCCTGGTCGGCGCCGCCTTTTATGCCCGCAAAGGCTCGATTTCCTGGGGCATGGGTCTGTGGCTCGGCTTGGGCGCCATGCCCGGCGCTTATTTTGGGGCGTATACGCTCTCGATTCTGTCCACCAGCGCGATCGAGGCGATCATCGCCGTTTTGATCGTGTTTTCCGGAATCCACGCCATCGTTCGCGGCCAGAACCACAAACCCGCGCGTGAAACCCTGGCGCCCGCCGTCTTGGCCGGAATCGGGGTCGTGGTCGGGATAGGCTCGGCGGTTTCGGGGACCGGCGGACCGCTCGTGCTCGTTCCCATCCTGGTCTGGCTCGAATTGCCCGTGCTCGTCGTCATCGGCTTGGGCCAGATCGTCATGGTGCCGATCGCGTTGCTCGCCACCGCGGGCAACCTGGTCCATGGGCGGATCGACTTCGTTCTCGGCGGGGTTCTCGCCGCGATCCTGATGGTCGGCGCTTACGCCGGCGCCGAGATGAGTCACCGGCTGCCGGCCGATCTCTTGAAGCGCGCGGTGGCGGCGATTCTGATCGGGGTCGGCGCGTTGATCCTGGTCCGGCTCGGTTTCGCCGCCTGAATAGAGAAGACGCCGATGCCCCTCGATATCGCAAGGCTGGTACGCGACTTCGGCGACCCCGAGGCCGAAGCCCGCGCCGCGCGCAACGGCGCGGCCCTGTTCGATTTTTCGTTCATCGCGCGGGCGCGGATTTCCGGCCCGGGCGCGGGCGCGGTCCTGGCCCGGTTCCAGTCTCGCCCGGTCGCCGACATGGCGCCGGGCGCAATTCGCTATGCGCTCCGCCTCGGCCCGGACGGGGCGGTCGAGGCCGATCTCACGATCTGGCGCCTGGACGCGGAAACCTTCGAGGTGATGAGCGGACGCAGCGAGGATATCGCGGCGCTCGACGCCGAGGCCGGGGCCGACGCCTTGGTCGCGGACTTCGGCGACGCAACCGCGATCTTCGCCGTCCAGGGACCGCGCGCGCTCGACGTTCTCGCCGCCATCGGCGCGCGCGAACGGCTGGCGGCGATTCCCTACTTCGGCCACGCCGCGATTCCGCTCGCGGGCGTTCCCTGCCGCGTCGGCCGGCTCGGCTACACCGGCGAGCGGGGTTTCGAAATCGTCGCGGACAAAGCCGATGCCGCCCGGCTCGACGCGGCGATTCGCACCCGCGCCCGGCCGGCGGGTTTTGCCGCCGCCGATATTCTCCGCATCGAGGCGGGGTTCATCCTGTTCGTCAACGAATGCCGGTTGCGCCCAAGCGCGGACGCGCTCGGGTTTGAGCGATTTGCTCCGAACGCACCCGGAAATTCCCCGCTCCGCCTGGTCGCCTTCACCGCCGGCGGCACTCCAGTCCGCTCGCCTTGGCAGCCCGGCCCGGATCTCGCCCCGCCGGCGCGGCCGGGCGAGATCGCCATCACCTCGGCCGCGGCCAGCGTCGCGCTCGGGCAAACGATCGGGCTTGGTTTCGTGCACGCCGAAACCGCCGCCGCCGGTACGCCGGTCCAGGACCTTTCGGGCGGCTTCGCGGATGTCCGCGTGGCGCGAATACCGCTTTACCGCCCCTCCCAGGAACATCCGCGCGGCCCGTGGCTCGACCATGCTCCTCCGCCCCCCGGTCATATTAGCGATTGATTGTGCACGTCTATCAAAACCGCCGTTACAGCGGATTTT
>SHWG01000087.1 GCA_009693905.1 Rhodospirillales bacterium
CCGAACCGGGCGAGGGTCTCTGGGGCAGCAAGGTGGAAATGGCGCAAGCTCGTCCTCTGGTGACCGCGCCGCCGAGCGCGCCTCCGGTGCCGGAGACGGTGCCGAGCGGGCTTGGCTTCATGCTCGGACGTTCCCTCAATCTCGACAAGCCCGCGCCGCCCCGCGGCGAGGTCCAGGAAACGGGGCGCAGCTGCATCGATAAGTCGCGCGGCCAAGTCGTCTTCTGCGTCGAAGTCGCCAACTGGCCGCAGGCGATGGAAACCGACTTCACCGTCAACACCATCCTCTATACCGGCCAGCAAGCGGTGGTCCGCTACGACCGGGGCCAAGCGACGCGGATGCAGACTCTGTTTCCGTCCGAATCCTTCGATCGTGTGGTGGCGTATTATGCCGGACTCTACGGTCCCCCGGCGGAATACTGGACACGCAGCATCGCGCCGCTGGCCTCGGCCCGGCACGAAAACCCGACGCGCGTCTGGCGCGCGCGCAACCCCAAGACCGGCCAAATCGCGACCCTCGAAATCCGCAAGTTCGACGACACCCGCGGCGGTTTCCCCGACACCCGGCGCGGCACCGTGATGCTCTACTACCAAGACACGCCGCCGATCTTCCCTCAGGTATCCGCGCTCGAATTAATGCGCTTGAAGCGCCCGCACTTGCCGTCTCCGGATGCCGAGGGCGCCGGCGAACAAACCCCCGCCACGGGCGAGCAAGCACCGGCCGGAAAGCGCACTCAGTAGCGCCCCCGCCACGCCCGCCACGCCAGTTGCAGGGGGAGCCAGGGCGACGGCAGCGTCCGACCCCGGCCCATCCGCCCCGACCGGATCTCCGCCGCCGTCGCCCACAGCAAGACCGGCAGCGCCGCGCGGGAAACCCGCGCCGATTCCGCCCGCGCCCGGGCGACATGCGCGCGAATAAGATCGCGGACGGGATAGCCGCCGACACCATCCAATCCGACCAGGGCGTGCGCGATTCCGGCGGCGCGGGCGGCGCGATGCGCCGTTTCGTCGGTGACGCCGAGAAGTGCCAGCGCGGCGTGGGCGAGCGTGCCGGCAAGGGCTTCGGCGTGGCTCTCCGCGTCGGCTGCGTCGCAAAGCGGGTTCGCCACAAGATCGCGCGCGTGGGCGACGATCAGGCGCTCAAAAGGTTCGGCGACGAGGCCCGCGCCCTCGGCCGCCCGCGCGAACGCCGCGAGCGCGGGCTGGCGCGGCGGCGGGTTTCCCGCGAGCACGGCCGATACTGCTTCGTGCCACCATTTGAGGCGCAACTCGGCGAGCAGAGGCTCCCGCGCCGCCCGGGGCGCGCGCGCGATTTCCACGTTCAGCGCCAAGAGCGCGAGCAAGCGTGCGCGCGCGCGCGGCGGCGCGAACTGCGCGGCCAGGAACCGGTCGCGGTCATCGGCGCGCGCCAGCGCCGCGCAATAGGCGGCGTCCTGTTCCGTTTGTCCCGGTTCTTGGTTCATGGTTAGGCCCTAACGATCCATCCGCGAATCAACCGACGTCATTTTGCGCCCGAAACCCCGCGCCCGGAGAAATCCGCACCCCGGACAGGGCCGCGGCGCGGGCGGCGTTGAATACTAGGATTTGCCCATCGGCCCGCCATCCTTATATTGGCGGATCGAATTGGGGAACGCCTAAACGAAGGCCGTTCCCGCTGGCCGATAACCGGACGGGTTTTCGGGTTTTTCCCAAGCCAACAACGGAGGGGTCATGGCAAATATTCTTTTGAATCTGAGAAACACGGTGATCGCGGGCTTTGTGCTGACGGTGCTGATGATCGTCATCGTCGCCGGCGGCACTAAGCAGGGCATCCCCGGCGATTACAACTGGATTACGTTTCTGTTCCGCTGGCTCCACGTTTTGTCGGGTGTCATGTGGATCGGCTTGCTTTGGTACTTGAACTTCGTGCAGACGCCGAGCATGCCGAAGATTCCCGACGAGCAAAAGCCGGCGATCACCAAGGTCATCGCCCCGGCGGTGCTGTTCTGGTTCCGCTGGGCGGCGATGGCGACGATCGTCACCGGACTGATTCTCGCTGGAATGAGCGGCTATCTGATCGACGCCCTCACGCTCGGCGCCTCCGGCGGTTTCGCCGTGCCGAAGAGCACCGCGATCGGAGTCGGCATGTGGCTCGGCGCCATCATGTGGTTCAACGTCTGGTTCATCATCTGGCCCAACCAGCAGAAGGCGCTGGGCATGATCCAGGTCGACGCCGACACCAAGGCCCGTGCGGCGCGTCTCGCCGGCTTGACCTCGCGCGTCAACTTGATGCTCTCGGTGCCGATGCTCTACGCCATGGTCTCGGCGCAGAACATCTACTGATCCGCGCGCGCGGATGCGGGAAAAGGCCCGGCGGTGACGCCGGGCCTTTTCATTTCAAGGCACCGCGATCAAGGCGGCGGCCACCGGGCGGCCTTCGGCCAGCAGCACGTTGAACGTCCTGCAGGCGGCGCCGGTATCCATCCATTCGAGCATGACCCCGCGAGCCTTGAAAACCGGGCGCAAGACGCCGGGCGCCGGGACGAAGCGCGGCCCGCAGCCGACGACCAGGATTTCGGCCGGTAGAGGCTCCTCGAACAAAGGCGTAAGCCCGAGTTCGGTCACATCGGCGGCGACGGCCGCGGCCCAGGCGAGAGTCCGTTCGGGAAAAACGATCACCGATCCAATGTAACGCGTTCCCGCGATCACGAATCCGCCGTTGCCATACGCCTCGATCACCTGCCGGCCGGCGGGAACGAGCGGCGTGATGTCGAGGCTCATGACGTGCCCGGCGCCGCCTCCGGAGCGGGACGGTCGTGCGCGCCGCGGTCGATGTTCATATAGAGTAGCAACGGCAACGCGACGCAGATCGTGGAATAGCTGCCGACGACCACGCCCCAGAGCAGGGCAAAGCTGAAGTCCCGGATCACCGGTCCGCCGAAGGCGGAGAGCGCGACCACGGTCAGGAACACCGTGCCCGAGGTGTTGATGGTGCGCGACAGGGTCTCGTTGATGCTGCGATCGAACAACTCGGGCAGCGGCATGGTCTTGAACTTGCGCAGGTTTTCACGCACCCGGTCGAAGATCACCACCGTATCGTTGATCGAATAGCCGGCGATGGTCAAAAGCGCCGCCACGGTCGAAAGATTGAATTCGAGCCCCGAGAGCGAGAACACCCCGATGGTCGAAATCACGTCGTGAAACAAGGCGATGATGCCGGCGGCGCCCCATTTCCATTCGAAGCGGAGCCACAAATAGACCATGATGCCGCCAAGCGAAACGATCACGGCGACGATGCTTTCGCGCAACAGTTCCGCGCCGACCTTGGGTCCCACGGCTTCGACCCGGCGGTATTCGACGCCTTCGCCGAGAACGGACTTCACTTTTTCCACCGCCCGGCCTTGCGCTTTCTCGTCGCCTTCCTGGCGCCCAAGGCGGATCAGCACTTCGTTCGGGCCGCCGAAGCTCTGGATTTCGCTCCCGCCGAGATTGAGCGCATCGACCTTCGCCCGGGTCGCCGCCATATCCACCGGACCCGGAAACCGGGCCTCGATCATGACCCCGCCGGTAAAATCGATGCCGTAATTGAGCCCGCGGGCGACCAACAGCACTGCCGTGGCCACCATCAAAAATCCGGAAATGGCGAAAAAAACCATGCGCAGCCGAATGAACGGGATGTGCGTGTCGGGCGGGATCCAGACGATGCCGCGGAACATGATTCGTTTCCTTCCGTCTCGTTCCGGTTAGATCGGCAGCAGCTTCGGGCGAGCGACCCGAAGCCAACCCACCGTCATCAGGCGCGCGACCGAGATCGCCGTGAACATCGAGGTGATGATGCCGAGCGAGAGCGTCACCGCGAATCCGCGAATCGGGCCCGAGCCGAGGAAATAGAGCACGCCGGCCGCGATCAGCGTCGTCAGGTTCGAATCGACGATGGTCGTCATGGCGCGGGCATAGCCCGCGTCCATGGCCGAGATCGGCGGCCGACCGAGGCGCGTCTCCTCGCGCATGCGCTCGTAAATCAGCACGTTGGCGTCCACCGCCATGCCCATGGTCAGCACGATGCCAGCGATGCCGGGCAGCGTCAGCGTCGCCTGGAGCAACGACATCGTCCCCAGGATCAGCACCAAGTTAAGGAGCAGACCGATGTTGGCGATCATCCCGAATAGGCCGCCGTAGCCCGCGATCATGAATACGGCCACCAATGCGGTGCTGATGATGGCGGCAAGACTCCCGGCCGCGATCGAGTCGGCGCCGAGACCGGGCCCGACCGAGCGTTCTTCCAGGATGGTGAGCGGCGCCGGCAGCGCGCCGGCGCGGAGCAGGAGCGCCAAGTCCCTCGCCCCTTGCGCGGTGAACCCGCCGCTGATTTGCCCGGACCCGCCGAGAATCGGTTCGCGAATGACCGGCGCGCTGATGACCTTGCCGTCGAGCACGATGGCGAACGGCTTGCCCACGTTCTTGCCGGTCACGTCGCCGAAGCGCTTGGCCCCATTGGAATCGAACCGAAAGCTAACGACCGCTTCGCCGGTGCGCGAATCAAAGGTCGGCTGCGCATCGACCAGCGTGTCGCCGCCGACCATGACCCGTTTCTGGACCAGATATTGACTCGGCCGTCCGCCGGAACGGTCGGCTTCGGCGCCGGGGATCACCTGCGCGCCGGGCGGCGCGCGGCCGGCCAGCGCATCCTCGACGCTCCCGCGCTCCTCCAACAGATGAAACGTCATCTTGGCGGTGCGCCCCAGGAGTTGCTTCATGCGTTCGGGGTTGTCCAGGCCGGGAAGCTGAACGACGATGCGGTCCTCGCCTTGGCGCTGGATGGTGGGTTCGCGTACGCCGGTCTCGTCGATGCGCCGGCGCACGATCTCGATCGACTGGTCGATAGTGGCGAGCCTGCGCGCGCGCAACGCCTCGGGCTTGATCGTCAGGATCACCCGCCCGCCTTCGCCCGTCGTCGCCGCCATGTCGTTGTCGAGCTTGCGCACCAATTCGCGGGCGCTGTCGGCTTCGGCGGGATTGCGGACGACAAAGGAGACGCCGTCGGCGGACGCGCCGAGACGTTCGTACTGAACGCGCTCCTTGCGCAGTTCGGCGCGCACCGTATCGACCAGCGCTTCCATCCGCTCGCGCACGACGGTCGCGCTATCCACTTCGAGCAGGAGGTGCGAGCCGCCCTGGAGGTCGAGGCCGAGGACGAACGTGTTCTTCGGCAGCCACTTGGGCAGCGCTTCGAGGGTCTGGGTCGCAAGGAAGCTCGGCACCGCCGCGAGGCAGCCGATCATCAGCGTCGCCAGAATAACGATGACCTTCCAGCGTGGAATATTGACCATCGTCGTATCCGACCTGTTCGCGTCCCGCGTCGCGTCGCGATTCGCCCGCGGCTATTTCTTGTCGCCGCCGAAGAGCTTGGAAAGGAAAGAGCCGCCGCCTTGGCCTGTTCCCGGGGCGGAGCCGCCGCCGGCGGGGGCGTTCTGGTTGGCCGGCTCGGGATGGGTCAACACCGCCGCAATGGTCTGGCGTTGGATGCGCACGCGCACGCCTTCGGCGATCTCGATCTGGAGTTCGTTCTCGTCGGTGACTTTGGCCACGGTGCCGATGATGCCGCCCCCGGTCACCACCTTGTCGCCGCGACGGACGGCGGCGAGCATCGCGCGGTGCTGCTTCGTCTTTGTCTGCTGCGGACGGATGAGCAGGAAGTAGAAGACGACGAAGATCAGGACCAGCGGCAGCAGGGCCTCGAACCCGCCGCCGCCCATACCGCCACCGGCCGCCTGCGCGTATGCGGGGGAAATCAGCATCGGATAACTCCTTAGGTTTCGGGACTTTTTCAGTCGTTTATTTCGGGCCGCGCACCTTGCATTAGCGGGCGCGGGGAAGGCGGACTATACCGGCCGGGCCCCGAGTTGCAAATGCAAAGCCGGAGCCCCGCCGCCGGAGCGCGCGGGCCGGAAATCCTTGGAAAGGCGGGTGCTTCGCGCTACCGTCCGCCCCCATGAGCGATATCGAACTTTTGCCGCTGCTCAGGCGCATCGCCGAGGCGCTCGAACGCCGCTCCCCGCCCAAACCCGACTCCGCCGGGCTCGCGGACGCCGAAGCCTTCATCTGGCACGCCGAGGGCGAGCGGCTGGAAAGCGTTCTCCGGGTCAACCGGGTCGAGCTGACGCTGCTCAAGGGCATCGACCGGCAAGCCGCGCTGCTCGGCGACAATACCCGCCGCTTCGCCCGGGGGCTGCCCGCCAACAACGCGCTGCTCTGGGGCGCGCGCGGTACCGGCAAAAGCTCGCTCATCAAGGCGGTTCACGCCGCGGTCAACGCCGAGATGCCGGGCGCGCTGGTGCTGGTCGAGATCCACCGCGAGGAGATCCCGTCGCTGCCCACGCTGCTCGCGCGTCTCAGGGATTCGGATCGGCGCTGCGTTCTTTTTTGCGACGATCTGTCCTTCGATTCCGGCGATGCGTCCTTCAAATCGCTCAAGGCGGTGCTCGAAGGGGGCATCGAGGGCCGCCCGAACAACGTGATCTTCTACGCCACCTCCAACCGCCGCCACTTGATGCCGCGCGACATGATCGAGAACGAACGCTCGACCGCGATCAATCCCGCCGAAGCGGTCGAGGAAAAGGTATCGCTCTCGGACCGCTTCGGGCTCTGGCTCGGATTCCATAACTGCGACCAGGATACCTATCTCGCCATCGTCCAAGGCTACGCCCAGCACTACGGCTTGGCGGCGGGTGGGCTCGACCTCGCCCACGAGGCGAACGAGTGGGCGGTGACCCGCGGGGCGCGCTCGGGCCGGGTGGCGTGGCAGTTCATCCAGGACTTGGCCGGCCGGCTCGGCAAGAGGTTAGGCTGACTCCTTGCCGGCGCGCGCGTAATTGAGCACCCCTTCCAGGATCGCGCCGATCGCGTCGTCGAGGCGCTTCTGTCCGACCGGGTCGTCGAGCGCGACGCCTTGGAAACTGCCGCCCATGCGCCCGCGCGCGGCCAAGTGGTCGGCGGCGGCCGCCAGCACCGCCATGACCGCTTCGATGTCAACACGCGCCGGAACCTTGTGTTGGCGAAAGACGCGGGTCGTGGCGTCGCGGCGCCATTGCTCGCGCAACCGGTCGAGCCGCTCGCTCAGAGCGTTTCTTTCGCTCATCTCCCAGGCGATGGCTTCGAGGGTGACCGGACGGCGGCGCAAGGACGCGAGATAGCCTTGAACCAGGGCGGCGAGCGCCGACGCAAGATCGGTCTCGGGAATAGCTCGCATCCGCGCCGCCTCTTCGACCGTGGGCCAAAGATCGGATTTTTCCGCGAACGCGGCGAACAATCCTTCCAACCCGCCGAAGTAGCGGTAGATCAGAACCTTGTCCACGCCGGCGCGCGCGGCGACGGCGTTGACTCCGATCCGGCGCGAGCCACCCGCCTCGGCGAGAATCGCGCCGACCGCCGCGAGGATTTTCTCTTCGGTGCGCGCGCGGTCGCGGGCCATGCGTCTCTCCCCTTGTCACTCGATAGTGACGGTAGAGAGGGATCCGCTTACCGTCAACCACGGGAACGGCCGGGGGCCCTTATTGACCGAAGGCCTGACGGAAGAAAGCGATGGTTTCGGCCGTCGACTTTTCACGGGTGGCGGATTCGAAACCCTGGGTGTAGCCGCGGCTCTTGCCACGGCAGGCGTTCATTTCCTCGCGGTCGAACGGACGTATTTTGCCGTCCTCGAAAAACGAAGTGCCTTCCGGACCGATCAGCAAGAGCGGACATTTCGACGGCGAAGAGTGGTGCGGATAGTGGCGCGTGCTCGCGAAAGAGGGGTCGGTCCAGGAGTGCGGCGCGGCCGGATAGATAGTGACGCGGACTGGCGCCGG
>SHWG01000088.1 GCA_009693905.1 Rhodospirillales bacterium
GGAGTGGGATGATCGGGCAGCCCGAGCCGGACCGGCGGTGCGCGGAGAGCCGAGAGATTCTGGGTCACGACGTTGGCGACGATCTCCGCGCCGATGCCGTACATGACGAAGCCGGTGTCAACGGTGATCAGGCGCCCGGTCTTTTTCACGGACGCCTGGATGGGAGCCATGTTGAGCGGCCGCATGACCCGCAAATCGATCACTTCCGCCCTCAGTCCGATCTCGCGCAATTGATCCGCCGCGCGGATGGCTTCGAGCACGGCGTGGGAGGCGGCGACGATCGTGACGTCATCGCCGTCACGCACGACGCGGGGTCCGTCAAGCGCATTCGAGTAATAGCCTTCGGGCACGTGACCGGTCGCATAATGCACGAAACGATGCTCGATGAAGATGACGGGATTGTCGTCTTCGATGGCGGCGATCAGCATTCCCTTGGCGTCGGCGGCAAACGCCGGCATGACCACCTTGAGGCCGGGAAAATACGAGAAAACCGGCTCAAGGCTCTGCGAGTGTTCGGGTCCCTGTCCCCAGCCGCGCCCGATCACCATGCGGATGACGAGCGGGACCTTGTGCTGGCCATTGCTGATATAATGCGACTTCGCGGCGTTGTTGACGATCTGCTCGAGCGCGAGCAACGCGAACTCGGCGCGATGGAAGCTTATGACAGGGCGTTGTCCATTCAGCGCAGCGCCAACGGCGATGCCCACCGCACCGTTTTCCGCGACCGGCATTTCGATGACGCGGTCCTCGCCGAAGCGGTTGCCCACGCCTTTGAGCGTGCCCCACATGGCGGAGGGGTCCGCAACGCCCTGCGCGAACAGGAACGTTCTGTCGTCGCGCGCAAACGCCTCAGTGATGCCCTCGCGAATCGCGTCCGCGAGAGTGATGATCCGTTCCTGCCCCTTGGATTCGATATTCATGCGTAGACGTGCAGGCTTGCGTCGCTCGGATCGGGCAACGGCGCAGTCCGCGCAAAAGCCCGGGCCGCTTCAATTTCCGAATTCAGCTCGGCCGTCATGGACCGCTCGCGCTCGGCCGTCAGCGCGTCGCCGATCCGGGCGCGGAGGCCGCGAACCGGGCAACGAACCTCCCATTCCTTGAACTCGCTCTCGTCACGGTAGCCGATGTTATTGTCGAAGTTGGGTCCACAGTGCTCGCGCCAGCGGTAAGTATCGAGCAGCAGGAACGTCGGCCCCTGCTCGTCGCGCGCGCGTTGGATGGCTTTCGCCGCCAAGTCGAACGTCTCCTCGATGTCGTTGCCGTTGCCGTGCAGAGCGTGCATTCCGTGGGCGCGCGCAACTTCGGTCAAAGGACGATCCGGCTGCCGCAGGCGAAGCGGTGTATAGACCGAATACAAATTGTTTTCGCACACGAAGACCACGGGCAGCTTGTGCAACGCCGCGAAATTCGCGCTCTCGTGGAACACGCCTTCTTCAATCGCGGCGTCCCCGAAGAAAGCCACGGTCACCTTGCCGCTGCGCGTGCGTTTGTCGGCCAGCGCGCTGCCGACCGCGATCGGAATAGAACTCGAAACGATCGGGATGCTCGCCATCATTCCTTTGTCGTGGTCCATGAGATGCATGGAGCCGCCGCGGCCGCCGATGCAGCCGGCGGCCTTGCCGCAGATTTCCGCGAACATGCGGTTGAGATCGCCGCCCTTGGCGAGATAGTGGGCGTGGCAGCGATGGGTGCTGTAGACTTTGTCGGTGAGCGCAAGCGTCTCGCAGACGCCGACCGCCGCCGCCTCCTGGCCGATCGAAAGGTGGACCGGACAGCGCATTTCGCCTTCGCCATAGTGGTCGGCGATTGCCTCCTCGACCAGGCGGATGCGGAGCATCTTCCTGTAGAATTCGATCAGGTGTTCGTCGCCCAAGGGTGCGCCACGGGCGAGGCGCGCGGCACTGGTGGGTTGACTGTTCACGGGCCGGTTTCCAGTTAACCTTCAGCTTGTTTTGTATCAGGCATTCCGGTCGCCATCTGCCGCAACAGTAGGACGCCGCGCAAACCGAGCTGCGCCGCCAGGCGTGGCGCTCGCGGCGCGGTGACGGCTTTTCTGACGTCCGGGCAGGATTTCAGCGCCCCCACGACGCTTATTTTAGGCCAGGCGCGCGCGATGGGAAGTCCGGCATGACTACCGCAGGTTCCCCCGGTTGTCTATTCGGTCGTGCCTTGTTTGCCCGATGTGTTTGGATTATATGGGATTAGTCGACGATTCCGGCCGCACGGCGGTTGCTCGGCAATTCTGTGGAACCAGACGGATGAATATTTTCGGTCCCCTGCGGGACGATACGCAAGAGGCGCACCGCGAGGCCATTGAGGTCGCCGCGCTGGTCGGCCGCGACAAGATTCCGGCGGCGTTCGACGATTTCCAGGATCCCCGCAAGGTCTTTCATCACGTCGATCGCCTGCACGACCTTGCGACGACCGGAGACACGCGGCCGGTCCACCTGAGCATCGGCCTGACCAACTACTGCAATCACAAGTGCTCGTGGTGCTACATCAACTGGCACCAGGCCGGAAAGCTCAGCGACCGCTCGGGTTACGAGGGCGAGAAGGCGAAGAAGGCGGTCAATGCCGACTGGCGCCTAATCGAGGCGATCGGGGAGGCCCGGCAACTGGGGTTGAAGGCGGTCACCATTGTCGGCGACGGCGAGCCCACGATGCACAACCGCTTCGCCGAGATGCTCAACGCGCTCGGCGATTTTGGGCTCGACATCGGCATCTTCACCAATATGAGCACGCACAAGCCGGAGGTGCTCGACGCGCTGGTGAAGCGCTGCTTCTTCATCCGCTGCAGCATCGACGCGGCGCGGCCGGAAATCCACGCCGCGATGCATGGCACGGACGATTTCGACCGCGTGATCGCGAATCTCCGCAAGGTCGTGGAGTTGCGCGGGCCGTCGTCCACGCCGGTCATCGGCGTGCAATATGTCGTCAATCACCACAACTACACCGATCTTCCCTATGCGGCGGAGTTCTATCGCGATCTCGGCGTCGATTACCTGACGATCAAGCCCGCCTACAAGAACGAGCTCAATCCGGCGCACGAAGACAACGAGGTCACGCCCGAGGTGGCGTTCAAGTACATGCGCGCGGCCAAGGCGTTCGAAACCGAACGCTACAAGGTCTATGCCAAGTACTCGCAATTCGCCGAGGCGCTGCAGTTCAAGACGAACGATGGGCGCTACTACAAGAAATGCCTGGCGACGCCGCTGTCGCCCTATCTCGACGAGGATGGCAGCGTGGAGATGTGCGGCAACCTCAAGGGCCGCGGATTTACGATGGGCAACATCAACCAGAGCTCATTCCAGGAGATTTGGCATTCGCAGCAGCGCAAGGATTGCGTGGCGAAGATCGATCTTCATAAATGCCCGGCCGGCTGCCGCCTCGATCCGCTCAACAAGGTGCTGTGGGACGCGCTCTATCCCGAGGATGCGCGGGTGCATAAGAACTTCCTCTGAGCGCATCGTCCGCTGGCGAGACCTCGATTGCTGGCATAGGGTCATGTGTGGACGTGTGTGGACGGCGCCCACGGGTCAAGGGGTTCTTTTGGCTTTCTGCTTGCGGTCGGGTGCAAGTCATGTGTCCGGCCTGTTTGTGCGGCGTTGATAGCCGCTGGCCATGATGTAATCCGCAGATCGGGTCCCTATCAATCGCTCGCACTCAAGAGTGCTTGACCCATCGCGGGTTCTCCCGATCCCCGGTCCAACCGGTTCGCATCAAACCATCATCACCCTCGACTTTCCTTTACGCCCTCGACGTAATCACGCAGTTACTATGTCAGACCCCTCAAGCCGCCGCTGCGATGGCGACGTTGCTTGAGTGTGTCGGCGCCCGATAGGTCTCGCCCTTGGCCAGCACTGCCCAAGCGATCCGCGCCATCTTGTTGGCCAGCGCCACCGCAACCACCTTGGCCGGCCGACGACCCAGCAGCTCGATTACCCAGGGATATTTGTCTGGTCGCGTGCGTGCGGCTCCAACAATGGATATTGCACCGAGAACAAGTAGTCGCCGCAGGTAGCGATCGCCCTGCTTGGAAATCGAGCCGAGACGCTCCTTCCCACCGGTGGAGTTCTGCCGTGGCACCAATCCGATCCAGGCTGCGAACTCGCGGCCGGTCCTGAACGCCTTTGGATCGGTCATCGTTGCCACGACCGCCGTGGACAGGATCACGCCGAACCCTGGAATGGCTTCGAGCCGTTTGCTGTCCGCATTGGCGCGATGAGCTTGAGTGATGCGCTTGTCGAGCCCGTTGACCTGGGTCTGCACCGCGTGCAATTGCGCAACGATCGTTTGACAAGCAAAGCCCGCGTCACTCGGCAGCCGCTCATCGCTACTTTCCGTCACGGCCATAACCAGTTGCTGCAATCCTTCATGGCCCTTCGCTGCCACCAGCCCGAGCTCGGCCAGGTGGGCACGAAGTGCATTGATCAATTGTGTCCGCTGGCGGATCAGGAGATCCCGCGTCCGATGCAGCATCAGCGCGCTCTGCTGCTCGACGCTCTTGATCGGCACAAACCGCATCGATGGCCGCGTCACGGCCTCGCAGATCGCTGCCGCATCGTTTGCATCGTTCTTGCCGCGCTTGACGTAGGCTTTGACATAGGTCGGCGGCATGAGCCGCGTGTCGTGCCCTAACTTCTTGAGCTCGCGGGCCCACTGGTGCGCCGTTGCGCACGCTTCCATGCCAACGAGGCAAGGCGGTAAATCGATAAAGAACTCAAGAAACTTTGCTCGACCAACACGCTTGCGGATCACCACCGCACCATCCGCATCGATGCCGTGAAGCTGAAACACCGACTTCGCAATATCGACCCCGATCGTGCTAACTTCGCCCATGGACGGCTCCCCTCAATGTGGTTGCGTTTCGACGCAACTACCCTATGGCACTCCGATGCCGCAGAGTGGGCGCCGTCCACCGCATCAATCGCTTTGCCGCTGGGGGCCGCGCTGCTGCGCCTTAAAGCAGCATCTGAAACAGAAACAGATTCTTCCCGAGCACAAATCCCCGGCCCTCCAGCGACGTAGTCGCCAGATAGTAGGGCTCGGCCCTGGTGTAATCATAGGCGATGACGACGATGTCGGCGGTCGCGGCCTGGTCGGTCGTAGCAGCCAGCCGTTGCTTCGGATGATCGAGCAATCTGGCAAACCAGCGTGAGACCCATCCTTGGCCTAAAATGGCCACGCTCGAACCCGCCGGGAAGGGCGAGAAGTCCATGACCGGCGGGCCTTGGCGCGATGCGCGGATCGCAATGCAATGCGGATACACGCGGTCGATGACAAAGCCGTGCTCAGACAGAGCCTGCGCATAGTCCCGATAGCTCCAGAAGATGGAATAGGGCTCCACCGCGAAGAACTTCTGCTGCTGCCGGTAAATCTGCCGCAACGAGGTTTGGAATGAGTAGATGAGATTTCGAACTGCCAGTGCTCGGCCAGCTAAATCGGGGACGGATCGCGAGAGCCACATCACGAGCGCGGAAAACCCCGCGCACACCGGGACCATCGCAGGTGCGCGCCGGCATACAACCTTCAGGCGCCGAGCTAAGCGTTTATGAAATCCGTAGAAAGAAGAAACGATGTGCAGCGTGCCGCCCGGCGCCAGGAATGGCACGATGCGTCCGAGGACATCGGCCAGCGATGAGCCGTCGAGATGCGGGATCACGCCCGCTGCGATCAAGTAGTCGACGCTGCCCGGAGCGACGAAAGCCGCAATATCTTCGAGCGAACAATTGAGGAAGGTGACGTTGGCAGCCGAAAGCTGCTGCTGGATGTCACGAATTCCCTCCGACGGCTCAACGACGATGTACGACCTGGCCTGGGCAATATTGCCCGTTTCGGCAAGGGCCAGGGTTAGGCGACCGGCGCCTGCCCCAAGCTCCAGCACCACCTTATCGTTCAGGTCGAGGGAAGTATCGAAGCCCTGGCTTTGCAGGTAGGCGGCCTGCGTATAGAGGCTCTGCGTGGAATACGACAGGAACGACGCGCGGGAGAAGAAACGGGAATAGAACGTTCTGCGTGAGGAGGTCACCTGTCTGCTCTCTTATTCGCCGGGCCGCTCAGCGCGATAGGCCGGGAAGAACTGCTGCTCCGGCGTCCACACGGCGTTGTGCCTGCGCCAATGTTCCGTCGACAGCCGCGCGTAGGCCTCCCGGTCGAACACGTGCTTGCCCACATAGTACGGCCGCTTCAGGTTCGAGAATCCCTGTTTGAAGAATTGCAGCGATGGATGGCCGCCGCCGAGCTGCATGAAATGAAATCCATTGTCGATCGCCCAGAATGCGACCTTGTGAATCAGCAGATGATTAGGCCGCAATTCCAGCCGCGCCAGGTTGGGAGCGACCAGGAAATAATCGAGGAAGTGACCGGATCGCAGAAAAAACGCTACGCAGAGCATGTCGGCGCCCTGGCGGGCCGCCACGCTGAGCACGTCATGCGGCAGCTCTTGGGCAAGAATATCGACGAATTCGCGCCGGAAGTTGAAATAGCCCTTTTGCCCCTTGCTTGCCATGCTGGTGCGATAAAAGTCGGAAAATGCGTCGATGAAGGTGCCGACGCCGGCGATCTCGACGGTCACGCCCGCGCTTTCGGCCTTGCGGATATAGGTCCGATAGCGTTCGCGATAGCCGCGGAACAGAGCATCTTTTCCGACCCGCAGATCGAGGAACGCGTTCTCGCAATGCAGGGTGACGTCATCCATGAGCCCGACAAGATGCTCGTGATTGCCGAGATAAGGATGAAAGCGGACAAACTCACAAACCGTCTTGGTTTCCAGTGCGTGGTCCGTAAAAGCTCTGCGAAAATCCTTGATCAGCCGCGCCGTCGATTCAGGCGGGCAATCGTACACGATGCCTCCATAGCCGTAGGGCGTCACGATATCGGTGAGGCCGGGCGCGTCGGGAATGGTCCGCCGCATGTATGGGTAGAGCACCACGCCACTGCCGTCCTCATAGACGAAACATTCGGCGGTGCCGTCGCCATAGCGCTCGTAAACCCGCGCATAGCGTGGGAAGTGGACAAGCGCCTTCTGGACGATCGGCGCGAGAGCGGCGTTCCACTGGGCTTCGTCGCTTGTACGAAGGATCCGATAAGAGGCCATGCACTGGAAATCCACGAAACTGCTGAGCGTTCGTAGCCAATCTTAGAGAATTTCGAATGCGGCAGACCTATTGCCCACCAGCGACAAGTACCGATCCATCCGCGCTAAAGTGGCCTGACTTGAGTCATGTTTTTGCATCAAGAAGGACTACTTAATTGGGGCTGGATCAGGCAATTCTGATTTTCGATGGGGAGATGCGCTGGCTGAACGTTGCCCCTCAGATAGGGCACGAGGCTTTCTGACAGTACCTTTCGCCCTTTCTCGTTCAAATGGTGAGCATCGTAAAACAACTCGTATTGCTGCTCTTGGGGAATTGTACAGCGAATTGTCGTCATCGGCACTCCCGCGCTCGCCAGCGCCGCCTCATAAGCTGGCCGAGCCAGACGGTCGACATCGTTGATGAGGAAACTATCCGGTGGCCAGCCCCCGTTGGGTGGTCCGGGTTGAATGTTAGTGCATGACCAGCCGTGGCGCTACGGCTGGGGAGGCCGGCGAAGCTGGCCCAGGTTGTGAATCCGGCCATTGTAGAGCCTCTGGGGCCGGCGGTTTATAGCCGAGTGATGAGTGCGGGCGAATGGTGTTGTAGTGCCGTCTCCAGCTCTCGATGATCACCTTGGCCTCTTGCAGCGTGTAAAAGATTTCACCGTTGAGCAGTTCATC
>SHWG01000089.1 GCA_009693905.1 Rhodospirillales bacterium
CCCACCGGCGCGCGCGCTCTGGCTCTATGCAGGGAGCCGCACGCGCGCCCGTGGATAACTTTGCTTGTCAAAGTATTCAACCAGCGTGAACACCCAATTTTCTAAAATGGGTGAAACTCACCCACAGATTCTGCTGACGAAGCCAAAATGATAAAAAGGAGTAACAGAACCCAAAAACAGATATAGTTATCCACAGCTGGCCGTGGTCAGGTCAGCAAAAGCCCCTGGTCAATATTCAATCGGCACAGGTGGTCAATATTCGTTCGGCCTCAACACGAAATGTCCGCCGGCAGGGTGGACAGAAAGTAACGGGTGGGCTCGGCCTCCCCCTTGGGCCACTCGATGAGCATCCATTCCTCTGGGCGCGTGCGGTCGGCGTGCGCCGCACGGCAGCGCACCCGCGCGAAGCGCGATCGCAGCGGGGCGTTGGTGCCTTCGCGCCAGGTGAGCGTACGATAGCCGCTTTGCGGCAGCGCTTCGGCCAGCGCCTTGACGCTGATCGGGCGGTGGCTTGCGTCGCGCAGCAGCCGCGTGCGGGGCCGGCCACGGACCTGTTTCAACGCGACGGGCGCGGGTTGATGCTCACCCCACCACACGCCGGTCTCCGGGCGTATCCCCACTGCGTAAACCAGTTCACGCGCGCTCAACCAATCACGCAGGGCCGCTGCATCACCGTAACCGGCATCAATGAGCACCGGGCCGCGCGGGATGCCGGCCGCCAGCGCGGCTTCGATTTGAGTCTGCGCTATCGCGCCCTTGGTCGCAAAGGTTGTTTCCGTGGGTACGCCCGCGCGCTTGCAGCGCGCTTTGTCTTCAGTCCATTCCCTAGGCAGATACAACTGGTAGGAAAGCGGCAAGCTGCCTTCCTCGGTGGCGACCGACAAGCTCACCGCCACCTGACAGTTGTCGACCTTGCCCAGCTGCCCGCAGTATTGCCGCGCCACTCCGACCGAGTGGCTGCCATACTTGCGGTGGCCCGTGTCATCGATAATCCAGTAACAGGGTGTCTGACCCGACACGGTAAGCACCGGCGCCACTTCGTGCGCCACTGCCGCGAGCAACGCTCTGTCGATCCAGTCGCGTCGGCCACCAGGTGATGCATCGACTGGTGCGCCGAGCGCACATTCTGCGGCTGCACGCGCGCGGCCATGGGTTCCACGCTCTTGCGGCTTCCCGCCAGCATCAGGCCGCGCAGATACCAGCGCGCAGGGGTTGCCCGATCCGCATGTCCCAGCGCCCGTATCATCGTCTCGGCGAAGCGTTCAAATCGCGTTTCCAATCCGCTTCCCATGACATACCTCCGTGGATGTATGAAGATGTCGGGAGAATGCCATATTTAATAACACAGTATAATTAAGTTCTTAGTGGAATGTAGCAATGAATTAGTTAATTTATTTTTGTAAAAACGTTTTCACCAACCAGTTTTAAAGGATCAGATGGCTGACGATAATTTAGCAAGTCGAGTTCATTCTGGGAATGAGGTAACGGCGATACCCTTACACATTGTTAGTCCGGCCTATATTGCAACAGCTTACTTCTTCGTCATCGCGGTACTGGTCATGTTAGTCAGTTCTTTTTTGGTGCGCGTGCCGGTGGTAGTGGAAGGGCAAGGCATGTTAATGGCCGATACCGAAGTAATCAGTTATGCCGTCATGCCGGCCAGCGATGGCCGCTTAGAGGAGTTTTTTGTCAAGGTTGGAGATACAGTTAAGAATGGGCAGGTGATTGCCCGGGTTAGCATTCTTCGGTTGGAAAACGAAATCGAGATGGCGCGGCTGGCTTTACAGGATCTGCGTCACAAAGAACGGCTGCTGGACACCTTTCATAAAGAAAGTCTGGCAGCGTCTGAGGGGACGCTCAAGCAGCAGCGTGTGGAAGCTGCGAGTCGGCATCGCTCCTTGGGTGAAAGACTGGCGCGGTTGGACAGGGCGCGCGATGGAGATGTTGAGCTGATCAAGCTGGGCTTTCTCTCAGCCCGTGGGGTGGATACGGTCCATACCGAGAGAGAGCAGGTCGAGGACCAAATCTTTGTCAGCAAGCGTCAAATGGTGGAGGCGGAAACCAACTTCTCAGAATTGGTGCAAAGGCAGCGAAGGGAAAAGGTGGAACTTCAACTACAGATAGGCACCCAAGTGCGACAGTGGGAGGCGTTGCTAGATAGGAAAAAAATGGAGGGTGTGATTAATTCCCCTCACGACGGCGTGGTCTCGGAGTTACTCACCGACTTGCAGCAGCCAACCACTCGGGAGCGACGGGTGGCTACTGTTACGCCCTTTAATGGTGCTTATACCGGCAAAAATCTGGTAACAAATGCAGTCGTATTTGTTCCCGCAATACAAGGGAAGAAACTCGTTGTAGGCATGCCGACCCAAATCCTGCCGTTGATTTATGAGGAGCAGGAATACGGTCGGATTGAAGGGGTGGTGACCCAGATCAGTAGCAGCACGGCGGATGATGATACGTTGATGAGGGTATTTAAAAATCAAAAATTGGTGCGCAAGTTGTTTGAAAACGAGGCCCCATACAAGGTTTCGATTACCGTTGCGACGGACACGCGTGGTAGCAGTGGTCTGTCATGGACCTCTTCACGCGGGCCCGGTCGGTTAATGGATCCCGGAACCATAGTCTCTGGCTGGATAGTTTACAATAATACGCGAATTATATATCTTTTGCTCCCAGCCGTTAAGCGTATAAGCGAGAGCGCATGGGTAAATGCTCTGGAGCTAATGCAGGGAAAGCCGGCTGAAGTCGGAGCGAAAAAGTAGTGACTGCCTCTCTTTCCAGCCTGTTTTCCGGAATGCGGATACCCGGCGTACGGAGGCGAGTGCCCGAGATATTGCAGTTTGAGGTAAACGAATGCGGTGCCTGCTGCTTGGCCATGGTGCTTTTTTTCTTTGGTCGCTGGGAACCGCTGGATCGTTTGCGAGGGCTTTGTGGGGCGGCCCGGGATGGCATCTCTGCTGGGGCATTGGTGCGCGTGGCCAAGCAGATGAATCTCAGTGTAAAAGGTTTTGGTCCTGATGCGACTGAATTGGCAGATTTTGCCATGCCACAGATTCTTTTCTGGAACTTCAACCATTTCATCGTGCTTGAACAAATACAAGGTGATGTAGTGGACGTGGTCGACCCAGCGGTGGGGCGCAGACGACTGAGTTTCTCTGACCTAGAAGAAGGATACTCTGGCGTGACCCTGTGTATGGTTCCGGATGCCGATTTCACGCGTACGGGAGGCCGCCCATCGGTGCTGCGAGAAGTTGCCAAAGCCGCGACGGGTGCCGGGACTGCCATAGCCGCGATCTCTCTCGTGAGCTTTGGTATTGCGGTGATGATGGCGCTGGTGCCCGCGCTGACATCTATTTTTATTGATTACGTACTGATTAAGAAAGGTATCGACAGTTGGCGCATTTGGTTCATGGTGGGCATAGGTGTTTTTGGCCTCGTGCTTGGCCCGGTTGTATGGATGCAGCGGGCGGGCATCTTAAAACTGCAGACGCGACTGGCCTTAACGCTGGCTACGCGCATTGTCACCCAGTTGTTCCAGGTGCCGCTAGACTATTATGCGCGCCGTTTTGGCGGCGAGATCGGTGGCCGCGTTATGCTTTCCGACACGGTTGCTGGAACCGTGTCGGGCTCAATGGTGGGAATGATTACCTCGTCGATACAGGTTGTGGTTGTGGGCTTGGTCATGCTGACCTACAGTATGTATCTGACGGCCCTGACTTTTGCTCTGCTGCTGTCGTATGCGATGTTGTCTGGCTGGATCGTTCGCCGCACTGCGACCTTAAGTCGCAGGTTGGCCTACGCACGCGGTCGTTATGAGGCACAGTTTACCCATGCCTTGAGTCTGGTTGAGCACAGCCGCGCCTCTGGCTCCAGTCATGCGATGCTGCAGCGGGTGCTCGATCGCTACATCGCAGTGAACAATGCTGAGCAGGAAAATGCACCTTATGCTTCCGTGCTTGGCATCTTGCCCGGGGCTGTGACAGGTGTCGTCATGGCTTGTATCACAGGTCTGTCAGCGTTGGAGGTCATCCAGGGCCAATTTTCTATTGGCGTTTTTGTGGCGTACAACGCTATGGTTTACATTTTGCTCTCGCCGTTTAATCAGATTGTTTCCGGTTTCTCTCAAATTAACAACGCCAGCGGCAGCTTTGAACGCGTCAACGATTTACTACAGGTTGCACCAAGGAGGCAGCAACACCCGAGTGAGGGCTTGCCGGAAGCGTGGGACGTTATTGGAAAAGATCTTAGTTTTTCCTATGGGGACCTGCAGGTCTTGCGCGAAGCGAGTTTTGTCATACCGCAAGGCAGCTACCTGGGTGTAGTTGGGGGCGTGGGTAGCGGTAAGTCTACTTTGTTGAGTATTCTCGCTAGAATAATGCCCCCTGCGTCGGGGTCAATTTTGGTGGGCGGCATGCCTCTGAGCCACATAGGGCGTATAAATTTTTGTAATTCGATTGCACTGGTGCCGCAAAAAGATCAGATTTTTGAGGGCACTATCCTTGACAATATCACGCTATGGAACCCAGATATCAGTGAAAAAGAAGTCGTCTCTGCCTGTCAGTTATGCATGATTCACGAGGAAATTGTGCAGCGACCAGGCGGCTATCGAAGTCGCTTGCGCGAAGGTGGGGCTGACATCAGTGGGGGGCAAAAGCAAAGGATCGCATTGGCCCGTGCTGTTGTGCGTTCACCCCAAATTCTGATTCTGGATGAGGCCACTTCTGCGTTGGATGGTAAGACCGAGGCCGCTGTTTTGAGTAATCTGCGAGGGCGCCAGGCTACGCTGATTTTCGCCACACACCGTATAGCTAATATGCGCCTTGCAGACAATATCTTGGTGATGGATGCGGGACGCGTCCATGAGACGGGGTCGCATGATCAGTTAATGGCTACAGGTGGCACCTACGCAGTGCTTGTAGCGTCAAGTGGGGGCGCCACCTTATGAGCGATATGACCCATGATTTGCCGAGCTTAGATGAGACGCTCGGCCAGTTCGATCAGTTGTTGGGGACAGACACCCGGGTGTCTGGACGCCCACATCCACAGGGCGATGTCTTTGCGGCTTGCCAGTTCGCAGCAAAGTTACTGGGCCTGACCGGAAACCCTGTTCGTGGCGGTGTTGGGCCTGATGCCTCGATCAGCGAGGCCGCTATAGCGCTGGGTTTGTGCGCTCGGCCAGTCATGCTTAACGGGCCCTGGTGGAAGCACGACCACGGCGTGATTATCGTGAGGGAGGTCGCCTCTAAGAAACCGTTTCTTATGCGGTCTAGCCCATACCAGACGCCCATGGTGCTCACTGGACCCGGCCGATGGGGAAAATACCAACCGCTGACCCGTGACAACGCTAAAGATTTTGAGACTACTGGGGTCGTGCTGTACGCCCTGCTGCCAGATAGCCCATTGAGCTTCTCGAGCATCTTAGTGAAAGTGCTCAAGCTGTATCCGTTTGAAGTCGCGGTCTATTTGGCACTAACTGTCATCATCGCACTTCTAGGCTATGCCGTGCCCGTTTCCAGCGGCATGGTGATTGACTACGCTATACCTCACAGGAATAATATTTTGCTGCTCGCCGTGGTGGCATTGGTGATTGGTTGCAATCTGATTATGCTGATATTGCGGTATACCGCTGAAATTATAGTGCAGCGCCTAGAGGCCAGTGTAGGCACCCATCTGCAGGCGGGGGGGCTAGAGCGCCTGTTTAGGCTATCTTTGAAGTTCTTTGCAGCGCATAACAGCGCTGACATTATGCGGCGATTCACTTCCCTAGAAAACGCTCGGCGGATGAGTTTGCGCTTGATAGTTACTACCGGCATGGATCTGGCTACGTTGGTAGTCGGCCTGTGTGTGCTGACGAGCTACTTCCCGCTCGGTGCGCTGGCTGTTGTATTGATGGCGGGGTTGAGTTTGTTGCTGGCGTATTTACTCGGGAAACACAGCTTCGCGGCCTACGTAGAGGGTGAGGCTATGACCACAAATGTGATGACTGTCGTTTATGAGTTGGTAAATAATATGCTGCCGATCAAGATGTTTGGCGCTGAGCGCAGGGCCTTTTCTCGGTGGCGTGACAACTTTGTTGAAATGCGCCGGAGAACGGTCCGCAGTGCACGCTATGCCAACCTGTATTCGTCATTTCAACAGTCGGTAAGTGTGCTCATGCTCGGGTTGGTGTTCGCCATAATTGCCTATTGGGCCAAACCCGATGATGGCGCAACCGTAGGTTACTACGTGGCCTTTGTAGGTTCCTTGTCGCTGGTTACGGGTAGCGTAGCGAGCTTGGCCTCCACCATCATGTCGGTTTTTAGTTTAACGCCCATGGTGAACATGGCGGGAGTCATCCTATCGGCAGTTCCAGAGTCGGTAGTTGGTCGTAAGGCCGTAAAAGAAATCACTGGCGAAGTAGAGTTTGCGGAGATGTCTTTTCGCTATGCAGACGAAGCGCCGTGGGTACTGTCTAATTTGTCGTTGGTAATCAAACCGGGTGAGTATGTGGGCATTACCGGTGCGTCTGGCTGTGGCAAGTCGACGCTGGTCAAGTTGTTGTTGGGTTTGCTGCCGCCAAGCAAGGGGCAGATCTATTTTGACAAGAACGACCTGGTTGCCGTCGATATCGAGCAGGTTAGGCAGCAGTGCGGCGTGGTGCTACAGGACCACCGGATGTTTTCCGGGTCCATACTCGAAAACATCACTGCTGGCCGTGATCTACAGATAGAACGCGTTATGTCCGTGCTGGATGCAGTCGGCATGGGGGTCTTTGTGCGGGCGCTTCCAATGAGCATTCATACGGCCATCAGCGAAGGTAGCGCTACGTTTTCGGGAGGGCAACTTCAGTTGATGGCACTAGCCCGTGCGCTGGCCGGCGATCCGAAGTTGCTGATCTTTGATGAGGCCACCAGTGCGCTTGACAACAACAGCTTGAAAGTAGTGTGTGAGGTGATTGAAAAACTGACCATTACGCGATTTGTATTCACGCATCGATTGGGCACCTTGAGGGCTTGTGACAAAATTATTGTGCTTGAGCGGGGCGGTATCGTCCAGCAAGGCAATTTTAATGCACTGGCGCAGGAAAGCGGACTATTTAATGATTTGCTAAACGGGGAAAAGGAATAAAAAGTGCGATCTTCGCTTATTTTTTTTGATCATTTAAACGACGATGATATGTCATGGATCCACCAGAGTTCCCGCAGGGTGGAGTTGACGGTCAATGACATTGTGATTGACGTAGGCTTGACTAACCAGACAATTTTTATTCTGCTTAAAGGAACCTGTAAGGTCGAGGCCTCGGACGGCCGCCGGTTGGAAGGGCTGAGCAGCGGCGACATCATAGGTGAGGTGAGTTTTGTTGATCGTCGTAAGACCTTAGCGAGGGTGATAGCAGGCAGTAATGTTGTTCTGGCGTCCTTGGATGAAGCAACACTTAACGCAAAACTCGCTAGTGATCCGCTGTTTGCTTCGCGGTTTTATCGTGGCGTCGCCTCGGTACTTTCTTACCGGCTGCGGAGCAACCTGCAGACAGCAATCGGCAAGGAAAGAAATATCCTGAGCAGCACACAGGCATTTGAGGACGAGATTGATGACCTCGATCTCGATGCGACAGCCAAGGCGGGCGCGCGTCTTGCGTACTTAATAGGCCACTTACGAGAGGGCGTTTGAGCATGCATGAGGTCACGCTGCACGATCCGCTCTTGAAACGCCGATTGGGCTTCAAGT
>SHWG01000090.1 GCA_009693905.1 Rhodospirillales bacterium
CGGGCCGGGTCATGGAGCCCCTTCGACCATTCGGTCAGGCGGGCCGCGAGCTGGCGCGCGTCTTCGTAATAGCGCGCCATGGCGAGCGCGCGCTCGGCCGCCGCCACGTCGCCTTTGTGCCGGCGCGCGGCCTGCAATCGCTCCTCGGCGACGTCGCGAGGAAAGAGCCGGGCCGAGCCGAAGAAAACGACGGTGTCGGAGATGTCGTAGTGGGCGAAGCGCGCGCGGGGCTCCTCGAACTCGGCCAGCAGCCGCACCGAGCGGGCCTCGCGGCTGGCGAGAAAGCGCGGGTTCTGGTAGGCCTTGAGCGGCCATTTCTGGCCGCGCTCGTCGTCGGAATCGCGGGTCATGGCCCGCTCTTGGGCGTCTTGGTCCAGCGCGCCGCCGCCCGGTCGTCGGTGGCGCGCGCCTCGACCCATTCTCCGCCTGAGGGCGTTTCTTCCCGCTTCCAGAACGGCGCCTTGGTTTTCAACCAGTCGATGAGAAAATGGCACGCCTCGAACGCGGCCTCGCGGTGCGCCGACGCCGTCGCCACCAGCACGATCCTGTCACCCGGCTCGAGCCGGCCATGGCGGTGAATGACGAGCACGTCTTCGAGCGGCCAGCGGGCGCGGGCTTCCTTCTCGATCGCGGCGATCTCGCTCTCGGTCATGCCGGGATAATGTTCGAGCGTCATGGCGCCGACCGGCTTGGTCCGCCCCCCGCCCGCGTCTTCGGTCATATCGCGCACCAGGCCGACGAAAACGCAGACGCCGCCCACCCGCGCGTTGCCCGCGCCGAAGCGGGCCATCTCGGCGCCGATGTCGAAATCCTCGCGCTGGACCCGGATCATGCGTTTCCATCCCGGCGTCGCCGGCCGCCGGTCACGGGGGGAAAGAAGGCCACTTCATCGCCCGGCCGGACCGGATGATCCATTTTAACATATTCCAGGTTGACCGCGACCCGGACCAGCGCCGGATCGGCGAACGCCCGCTCGCGCCCCTCGCCTTTCTCCTTCAGCCAATCGATCAACCGGGCGACGGTGACGATATCGGCGGGCGGGGAGACGTCTTCGCTTGCGCGTCCCGCGCGCTCGCGGAAATAAGCGAAGTAGAGAACCCGGACGGTCATGCGAGCAGCTCCGAAAAGGGGATAAAGTCCACGCTTTGTCCGGGCGCGAGCGTCTCTATTTCCTCGGTCAGTTCGACCAGGCCGTCGGCTTCGGTCATCGAGGTGAGAATGCCCGAGCCCGAGCCGCGCACTTTCCGCGCGAGCATCCCGCCGTTCGCGCCGGACACCAGCTTGGCGCGCACCCATTCGCGCCGGCCGGCCTTCTTATCATAGGCGAAGTCCGCCGCGACGCGAAAGCGAAGCGGCTCGATCTCGGCTTCGCTCGCGCCCGCGAGCTTCAAGATCATCGGCCGGGCGACGCGCATGAAGGTCGCGAGCGCGGCGACCGGATTGCCGGGCAAGCCCACGAACGCCGCGCCGGCGACGGCGCCGAAGGCGACCGGCCGGCCGGGCTTGATCGCGAGCCGCCAGAGATCTATCCGCCCGCCGATCGCCTCGATCGCGGCCTTGACGTGATCTTCCTCGCCGGCGCTGACGCCGCCCGAGGTGACCAGCAGATCGTGGGTGCGCGCGGCCCGGGCCAGCGCTTCGCGGATCGCGGGCTCCCGGTCGGGCAGAATGCCGAGATCGGAAACGGCGACGCCGAGTCCCTTGAGCAAGCCCATCACCGCATAGCGGTTGGAATCGAAGATGCAGCCCTCGGGCGCCCCCGGCGGCGCAGGCCGCCCGGCCGGCGAAGCCGGCGATTCCTTCATTCGCCCGCCTCCCGGCGGGACCGAAAGACCGGGCGCCAAGGATGCCGCCGGGTCCATGGTTTTTGGCACTTCCGCGCCCGGGACGGGGTCGCGGACCTCGTCGCCGGTGGAAAAAACCGCGGCCTTGAGGCGGCGATAGACCGGAACCTTGGCCCGGCCGACCGAGGCCGCGACGCCTAAGTCCTGGGGCCGGAGCCGGCGGCCCTGGCGTAAGACCGAATCGTTCTTCTTTATATCTTCACCACGCCGGCGCAGGTTCGCGCCCCGCTTCAATCCGGCGGGACAGAAAACCGCGTCGCCCTCGATACGCACGTCTTCTTCCATGAACACCGTGTCGGGACCGCCACCCTCCCCTTTGGGAATCGGCGCGCCGGTGAAAATGCGGATCGCCTCGCCCCGACGCGCGGCGCGGCCGAGGAGATGGCCGGCGGCAACCCGGCCGGTTACGGGAAGGCGCGTCTCGGCCTCGGCGTTCAAATCGGCGAAAAAGACCGCGTAGCCATCGACCGCGGCGTTGTCGTGCGGGGGCACGTCGCACGGCGCGGCGATGTCTTCGGCCAAAATGCGCCCAAGCGCCTCGGACAACGCGATCTCTTCGGGCGCGGGCGCGGGCCCGACCCGGGACATCAGCGCGCGCACCGCCTCCGTGAACGAGATCAGGCCGCCGGCGAAGGCGAAACAGTCGTCCTTAAGCTGCGCCATGACGGACGCGAGCCTCCAATCCGAGGAAGCGGAGGATGAATTGCGCGACCCCGGCGACGTCGTCGAGGGCGAAGACCGGCACCCGGACTTCGGGAAGCGCGGCGTCGCTCGCCACCGCCACCACGTGCGGGTCGATGGCGCAAAGCAGCGGCTTTTCCAGCGCCGGGCGATGGATTTCGAGCTTGGGATGGGGATAGGCCTTGAACCCTTCCACCAACAAGACGTCCACCGGCGCCATCCGCGCGATCAGGGCGTTCAAATCCAGTTCCGGCTCACCGCGCAATTCGTGCAGCAGGGCCCAGCGCGTCGCCGAGGACACCATCACCTCGCTCGCGCCGGCGATGCGGTGGGCGTGCGAATCCTTGCCCGGTTTGTCGATATCGAAGCTGTGGTGCGTATGCTTGATGGTGGAGACGGAGAATCCCTTCGCCTTCAGTTCCGGCAGCAGCTTGACCATCAACGTCGTCTTGCCGCTGCCGCTCCACCCCGCGAGCCCGAAGACTTTCATCGCGATTCGCCGGAATTAATGTGGCGAAACCCGGCGACGAGATAATCGTAGCCGGTGACGATGGTGAGCACGGCCGCGACCCAGAGCCCGGCGACGCCGATTTCGGTCGTCGAGAAGGGACCGAAGGCGGGACCCGCGTCGCCGACGATAAGAAAGCCGATCGTCGTCATCTGCAATCCGGTCTTATACTTGGCGAGGCGGCTCACCGGCACGCCGACGCGGACATCGGCGAGAAACTCGCGCAGGCCCGACACCAGGATTTCCCGGCAAAGAATGATCGCCGCCGGCAGCAGCGCCAACCCCTGGAGGGTGTCCACGCCCACCAGCATCAGCAGCACCGCCGAAACCAGGAGCTTGTCGGCGATCGGATCGAGGATGCGCCCCAGGCTCGATTGCTGCCCCCAGGCCCGCGCCAAGTGGCCGTCGAGAATGTCGGTGATCCCGGCGGCGACAAAGACCCCGAGCGCGAGCCAGTTGCCGAGCGGGCGCTCGACCAGCATCAACAACACCACCACCGGCACGGCGACGATGCGCGAATAGGTCAGCATATTGGGCAATTGGAACGTCATTGCGCCGTCATTTTAGCTTCAGAGAACCTCCGAACAAGTCCCCAAACCGTCACCCCCGCGAAAGCGGGGGTCCACGCTCCTGAAAAACCGGATTCCCGCTTGCGCGGGAATGACGAAATCGACTTATGCGGGCCTTCTCTAACCCTCAGGGTGAAACCAGTCATAGATTTTGTGGGCGATCGCGCGGCTGACGCCCGGCACCCGTTCCAGTTCCGCGCGTCCCGCCCGGGAAACCGCCTCGGCCGCGCCGAAATGGTGGAGCAGCGCCCGTTTGCGCCGGTTGCCGATGCCGGGAATTTCATCCAACGCCGAGCGCGCCATGCCCCGGCCGCGCTTGGCGCGATGGACGCCGATGGCGAAGCGGTGCGCCTCGTCGCGCAGCCGCTCGATAAAATAGAGAACCGGATCGCGCGCCTCGAGCCTGAACGGCTCGCGGCCGGGAAGAAAAATACGCGCGCGGCCCGAAGTACGCTCGGGCCCCTTGGCGATGGCGGCCAACGCGATGTCGCCCAAGCCCAGATCGGCGAGAGCCTGGGACGCGGCCGAAAGCTGTCCGGCGCCGCCGTCGAGCAGCACCAGATCGGGCCATTGGCCCGAGGCGCGGTCGGGGTCTTCCTTGAGGGCGCGGGAGAACCGGCGCGCCAAAACATCGCGCATCATGGCGTAGTCGTCGCCGGGGGCCATGTCTTCGGACTTGATCGTGAACTTGCGATAGGCCCCTTTCATGAACCCTTCCGGCCCGGCCACGATCATGGCGCCGACGGCGTCGCGGCCCTGGATGTGGCTGTTGTCGTAAACCTCGATCCGCATGGGCACCGCATCAAGCGCGAACGTCTCCGTGAGCGCTTCAAGGAGTCTCTGCTGCGAGGCGTTTTCGGCGAGCCGGCGGGTGAGCGCGCCCTGCGCGTTGGCGAGCGCGTGCTCGACGGTCGCGCGCTTTTCGCCCCGCGCCGGAGTCTGGAGCGCGACCTTGCGGCCGGCGCGAATCTCGAGCGCCGCGGCCACTAGCGCCCGGTGCGGCAACCGATGGCTGAGCAAGATGAGCTTGGGCGGCGGATGGGCGGCGTAGAACTGGCCGAGGAACGCTTCGAGCACCTCCGGCGCCTCGTCTTCGCGTCCATGCGAGGGAAAATACGCGCGGTCGCCCCAATTGGCGCCGGCGCGGAAGAAGAAGACTTCGATGCACGTATGCCCGCCCGCCTGGTGCGCGGCGATCACGTCGGCCTCGGTCACGCCGGCGAGATGGACGCGCTCCTTGGACTGCACCTGGGCGAGCGCGCGGAGACGATCGCGCAGTTCGGCCGCCTGCTCGAACTCGGCGCGGTCGCTCGCCGCCTGCATTTGGCCTGAGAGCTGTGCCTGGATTTCCCGGCTGCGGCCGGCGAGGAACGCGCGCGCGTCCGCGACCTGGCGGGCGTAGTCCTTTTCCGTCACCCGCCCGACGCACGGCGCCGAGCAGCGCTTGATCTGATGGAGCAGGCAGGGCCGGGCGCGGTTGGCGAATACCGAATCGGGACAAGAGCGCAAAAGGAACGCCCGTTGCATGACCGAGAGCGCCTCGTTCACCGCCCAGACCGAGGCGAAGGGGCCGAAGTAATCGCCTTTGCGCGCGCGCGCGCCGCGGTGCTTGAGCACCTGGGGAAACGGGTGGTCGCGGGCGATCAGGATCGAGGGAAACGACTTGTCGTCGCGGAGCAGGATGTTATAGCGCGGCCGGAAGCGCTTGATGAGGTTGGCTTCGAGCAGCAGGGCTTCGGCTTCGGTGTGGGCGGTGACGAACTCGAGCCCGCGCGTTTCCGCGATCATGCGCCGGATGCGGAGCGACTGGCGCTCGGGCCGGGCATAGGCGGTGACGCGCTTGCGCAGGTCCTTGGCCTTGCCGACGTAAAGGACGTCGCCCTGGCCGTTCAGCATCCGGTAGATCCCGGGCTTGGCCGGCAGGCGCGAAAGCTCGGCTCGGATCAAGTCGGCGCCTTCGGGTTCCAATGTCATCAGTCCACTTGTGAACAACTTTGTTGATAACCGGCGCAAAAACAAGGACAGCGAAGCCTGGTCTTTGTCCCGTCACGCCCGGATCGCGCCCGCGTCGTCTTGCCCAATTCATTAATATAAAACACAAATTCCGGCCAACGCGAAGCCCGGAATGCCGCCCATGTCCTAAGCAGCCCGTCGCGGCCGAAGCGCCCGCTGGACCGGGCGAAAAATGTGCATATCCGCTCTTACGCGCCGGAAGGATTGAACCTTTCGATCTCGACGCCGACGCTCTGGGCGTCGGGAACGATGTCGAGCTTCTCGACCCGCGCCCGGACCGAGCGGACCCGGGCGTTGGCGAGACACATGGCGGCGATCTTCTCGGCGAGCGTCTCCACCAGATTGATGTGCCCGCGCTCGACGATCGCCCGGACGCCGGCGACGATCTTTTCGTAGCAGACGACGTTGTAGAGGCTGTCGTCGACCGGCGCGCCGCCCTCGTCCACCGCCAAGTCGAGATTGATGCGGATGCGCTGAAGCGCCTCGCGCTCGTGGCCGTGGACGCCGATCGAGCCGGCGAGCACGAGGTCGCGCACGAAGACGTGACGCACCCCGGCGCGACCGTCGGCGATGCGCGGAAGATGAATGACTTTGGCGGGTTCGGTGGTCATGGCGTCCTGGCAGCCTGCCTGGAATGATCGGATCGCGATTTCAATTTTCCGGAGCCGCGCCCCCGGGTTGCGCCCAACCCAGGTGCTGGCCGCCGTCGAGGGCGATCATCTGCCCGGTCATGGAAGGAGCGTCAAGGATGAATCGCAGCGCGCGGCAGATTTCCTCGACCGCGATCGGGCGACGGAGCGGCATCATCGCCCATTGGCGGCGAAATTGCTCGGGAGTTTGGTGGACGCTCTGCAAGGTTGGCCCGGGCCCGATCGCGTTGACGCGGACCTCGGGCGCCAGCGCCAGCGCCAGCGTTTGCGTCAATCCCCAGAGCCCCATCTTGCTCACCGTGTACGAGACGAAAAAGGGCGTCGGGTTCCACACCCGCTCGTCGATCAGGTTGACGACGTTGGCGGGAACGCCCGGGGGCCGGCGGTGCGCGAATTCCTGGATCAGGACGAACGGCGCGCGCAGGTTGACCTGCATGTGCTGGTTCCAGGATTCGCGCGTGACCGTGTCCCACAGGTCGTTGTCGAAGATCGAGGCGTTGTTGACCAAGAGCGTGAGCGGCCCGACCGCGTCGGCGGCGCGCTCGATCAGGGATTCGGTCTCGGTTTCGCGGGCGAGGTCGGCCCGGACCGCCCGGGCGCGGCCGCCCTTGGCCTCGATCGCGGCAACGGTTTCGTTCGCTTCCGCTTCCGAGCGGTTGTAGTGGATCGCCACCGTCCAACCGTCCTCGGCGAGCGCGAGCGCGATCGCGCGCCCGATGCGCCGGCCGGCGCCGGTGACGAGCGCGGCTTTCGGCGGCGCGGTCATCGCGCGGGATTCCTTTTTTTCATCCGATCCTTGGTCTTTTTTCCGGACGCCATCTTAGCCGCGCGGACTGGTTTGGCAAAACGCCGGAATTCCTCCGCCAGCGCCCGATAGACCGGCCGCTTGAACGCGACGGCGAGGCCGGGCAGGTCCTCGAGCCGCGCCCATTTCCAGGCGCCGAACTCGGGGCTCGCGTCCGCGTCGAGGCGGATGTCGGAATCGCGGCCGGTGAAGCGAAGCGCGAACCATTTCTGCTTCTGGCCCCGGTAGCGCCCGCCCCAGGAACGCGCCGCGAGCGCCGGCGGCAAGTCGTAGGCGAGAAGGCGGCGGATCGCGCCGACGATGCGGGCCCGATCGGTGCCGATTTCCTCGGCGAGCTCGCGCCGGATCGCGCTCCGGGGACTCTCGCCCGCGTCCACGCCCCCTTGCGGCAACTGCCACGCAGGGCCCGGCGTATCGAGGCGCCGAGCCACGAACACGCGCCCGCGTTTGTCGAAGAGGACCGCGCCGACGCCCCTCCGATAGGGGCGTTTCTTTTGACGCGCGCGGGGTTGAGCCCGCGCGACCCTCCGATAGGGGCGTTTCTTTTGACGCGCGCGGGGTTGAGCCCACGCGACCCTCCGATAGGGACGTTTCTTTTGACGCGCGCGGGGTTGAGCCC
>SHWG01000091.1 GCA_009693905.1 Rhodospirillales bacterium
CTTCGGGCCAAAGGGCCGGGGCGCTCGATCCGCGAGCGCAGCAATTCGACCTCCATGCTCAATTCGCCAATCCGCTGCATGGCAGAGGCCAGTTCACCGGCGGCGGGATCACCCCAGCGCTCCTTCAGAGCGCCATCAAGGGCCGCGTCAGCCTTCTGGCGCCACTGCTCCAGTTTGTAGATCGGTACCCCGAGCTCACGGCAGAGTAGTTCGCTCGATTCTCCCCGCAGCAAACCAAGGACAACCTCCCGCTTGCGTGCCACACTCCAGCGCTGGCCAGGTGTGAGCGAGGCCCGGCGCGTCGTTCCCTGGCCAGGGAACGCATGGCCAGGAGACTGCCTGGACGAACTGCGCTCGACCCTGCTGACCTCAGTATCATCATTCACGTCATTGGTTTCGATTTGCTTCATGCTCGACTTCATCATGACTGCCTCCGGTTGGACAAATCGGTGTCCAAAACATCCGAGGCAGCTCAGCGCGTTGACAGGCGATACAAGCACTGCATATTGGCGACTGCACGAGGCGGCATGAGACTGCCCGGCAGGGGGCGAAAACTGGACATATTTCTGCAACTGACGCTGAACGGGCTCGCAGTCGGATGTATCTACGGCCTGGTCGCGCTCGGCTTCGTGCTGATCTACAAGGCCACCGAACTTGTGAACTTCGCGCAGGGCGACCTGCTGATGCTGGGCGCTTTCGTCTGCTATATGGCGGTCGTCTGGTGGGGCCTCGACTACTGGCTCGCCTTCCTCATCGCCATACTAGCGATTGCCGCGTTCGGCGCGCTGCTCGATCGCTTCCTGCTGCGCCGCGTCATCGGCCAGCCGCAATTCGCCGTGGTCATGCTGACGATCGGCCTCGGCGCCATCTTCCGCACCTTTGCCAGCGTCACCTGGGGTTCGGAGATTTACACCCTGCCGACGCCGTTCGGCGGGGTCAGCCAGATCGCCGGCGTCACACTCAGCCACCAGTATGTTTCGATCATCGTCGGCACGCTGATCCTGTGCGCCGTGCTCTACGGCTTCTTCAATCACACCCGCGTCGGCGTTGCCATGCAGGCGACCTCGCAGAACCAGCTTGCCGCCTACTACATGGGGATCCCGGTCAAGCGGATCTTCTCGATGATCTGGGCGATCTCGGCCGGCGTGGCGACGGCGGCGGGCGTGCTGCTGGCGCCGGTGACCCTGATCGACATCAACATGGGACTGGCCGTCGCGCTGAAGGCCTTCGCCGCTGCCGTGCTGGGCGGCTTCGGCTCGATCCCCGGCGCGCTGGTCGGCGGTATCGTGATCGGCCTGATCGAACTCTATGCCGGCCGCACCCTGCCCGACGGCTTCAAGGACACGGCACCCTACATCGTGCTGCTGATCATGCTGGTGGTGCGCCCGCAGGGCCTGTTCGGAACGCCCGGCCGCAAGAAGGTGTAGGGGCACAGAGCATGCGTTTCGCCTTCAAGACGTCCTACGAGCAGGATACCAATATGTTCCGCGATCGCATCGATGCGTCGTGGTACCTGCTGCTTGCCGCAGCCGTGCTGGTGCTGCCGGCGGTGCTGCCGGTCTATTACGTCGGCGAGACCACCTGGGTCTTCATCTACGCCATCACCGGCGTCTCGCTCATGGTGCTGGTCGGCTACACCGGGCTGGTGTCGCTGGGCCACGCGGCGTTTCTCGGCATCGGCGCCTACGCGCACGCCTACTTCCTCTCGCACGGACTGCCCTGGGTGGTCTCCGCCGGGCTGGCGATCTTTCTCACCACCGCCTGCGGCCTGGTGGTCGGACTGCCGGCGCTGCGCATGACGGGCATCTATCTCGCCATCGCGACGCTGGCCTTCTCGGTCATCATCCAGGAAGTCTTCAGCCGCTGGGAATCGGTGACGCACGGCCTGTCCGGCATGCCCGTCGGGAAGGCGGTCATCTTCGGCGTCTCGTTCGCGGACGACCGCGCCTTCTACTATCTCTGCCTCGGCTTCCTGGTGCTGGCGCTGTGGCTGACGCGCAATCTCCTGCGCGCGCCGACCGGCCGTGCCTGGATCGCCATCCGCGACAGCGAGATCGCGGCCCAGTCGATGGGCGTTAACCTCGCAATCTACAAATCCATGGCTTTCGCCTACTCGGCGGGGCTGATGGGGCTGGCAGGCGTGCTGTTTGCCCACAAGATCGCCTTTCTGGCACCCGACATCTTCACCATCCTGCTGTCTATCCAGCTGCTGTTGCTGGTCATCGTCGGCGGCCTGGGCTCGCTGCATGGTGCGGTGTTCGGTGCAATCTTCGTGGCGCTGCTGCCGCCGGTAATCGCCATCCTGCGCGACTCGATCCCGGCGAGCTTCCATGACGTGGCAACGGCCTCCGGCATCGCGCCGCTCGCCTGGCTGGGCGACGCCATCGGCAATTTCCTCAAGAAGCCCGGCGTCGAGGCCGGCATCTTCGGCCTGATCCTGGTGACGGTGATCCTAGTCGAGCCGCTCGGCATGTACGGCCGCTGGGTGAAGCTCCGGATCTTCTTCTCGACCTTCCCGATGTACAAGCGCGCCACCTTCAAGCGCCAGCGCACCTACATGAAGACGGAGCGCCTCAGGTGAGCTTCTTCGAAGCCGACAACATTTCGATCAACTTCGGCGGCATCCGGGCTGTCGACGGCGTGAGCTTCAAGGTCGCCAAGGGCGAGGTCTTCACCGTGATCGGCCCCAATGGCGCCGGCAAGACCACGATCTTCAACCTGGTCAGCCGCTTCTACGACCCGACCGACGGCCGGCTGATCTTCGAGGACGACGACATCACCAAGGTGCCGTCGCACCGCATTGCAGCGCTGGGCATCGCCCGCACCTTCCAGAACATCGAGCTGTTCGAGCACGCCACACTGCTGCAGAACCTCCTGCTGGCGCGCCACGCCCACAAGAAGTCGGGCTTCTTCTCTGAGCTCTTGTTCCTGCCGTCGGTGCGCCGCCTCGAGGTCGAGCACCGCGAGGCCGTGGAGAAGGTGATCGATTTCCTCGACCTGCAGCAGTACCGCGACAGCTTCATCGTCAACCTGCCCTACGGCGTGCGCAAGGTGACGGAACTGGCGCGCGCACTCTGCACCGATCCCAAGCTGCTGCTGCTCGACGAGCCGTCGTCCGGCCTCAATGTCGAGGAGACCGACGACATGGCCTTCTGGATCCAGGACATCAAGAACCTGCTCGGCATCACGGTGCTGATGGTCGAGCACGACATGAAACTGGTCTCGGCAGTGTCCGACCGGGTACTGGCGCTGAACTACGGCCGCCCGCTCGCCATGGGCACTGTGCAAGAGGTCCAGGCCCACCCCGAAGTCATTCGCGCCTATCTCGGAGGCTGACGCATCACCATGTCTGAGCCGATCCTCCGCGTCAGCAACCTCGAAACCTACTACGGGCCGATCATGGCCATCCGCGGGGTGTCGTTCGACGTGCCCAAGGGCAGCATCGTCACCATCCTGGGCGCCAACGGCGCGGGCAAGACCACGGTGCTGAAGACGGCGTGCGGCGTCATGGATCCGCAGAAGGGCACCGTCACCTTCGAGGGCCGCGAGATCCAGCGCATGGACCCCGACAAGGTGATGCGGCTGGGGATCAGCCACGTGCCGGAAGGCCGCGAGGTCTTCCCGTTCCTCAGCGTCCGCGAGAACCTGCGCATGGGCGCCTACACCCGCCGCGACGCCGACGGCGTCGCCCAGGATCTCGAGGCGGTGTTCGGCTATTTCCCGGTGCTGAAGGAGCGCGCCGACCAGCGCGCCGGCTCGCTGTCGGGCGGCGAGCAGCAGATGCTGGCGATCAGCCGGGCGCTGATGTCGCGGCCGCGGCTCATGCTGCTCGACGAGCCGTCGCTCGGCCTGTCGCCCAAGCTGGTGAAGGAGATCTTCGACATCATCGTGCGCATCAACCGCGAGCGCGGTGTCACCATCCTGCTGGTCGAGCAGAACGCCAACATGGCGCTGCAGACCGCCGAGTTCGGCTACGTGCTCGAAGTCGGGCGCATCGTGATGGCCGACACCTGCGCCCGTCTTCTGCAGAAGGAAGACATCAAGGAATTCTACCTCGGCATCAAGGAAGAAGGCGCGCGCGGGCAGCGCCGCTGGAAGAAACGCAAGACCTGGCGTTGATGAAGGGAGGCAGTCGGGCATGAAGATCGAGATCGAAGGCTGCGACACGATTTCCAAGCTGTTCTGGCACCAGGTCAAGGCGCGCGACAGCCGCACGGCGTTTCGCCAGAAGGGCCTCGGCATCTGGCGTTCCACGTCCTGGCGCGACTATGGCGAGCGCGCCAAATGGACCGGCATGGGCCTAGTGTCCCTTGGCCTGAAGCGCGGCGACGTCGTGTCGATCCTGGCCGACACGATCCCCGAGTGGCTCTACGCCGACATGGGCACGATGGGCGCCGGCGGCGTCTCCAACGGCATCTACGCCACCGATTCGGCCAAGCAGGTCGACTACATCCTGAACGACAGCCGCTCGCGCTTCCTGTTCGTCGAGAACGACGAGCAGCTCGACAAGTTCCTCGAAGTGCGCGAACGCTGCCCGTCGGTCGTCAAGGCCTTCATCTTCAACATGGAAGGACTGACCGACTTCAACGACCCGCAAATCATGCCGTTCGACGAGCTGCTCGAGCTGGGGCGGGCCTACGACGCCGAGCATCCCGGCCGCTGGGACGAGCTCGTCGCGGCACCGAAGGCCGAAGAGCTCGGCCTGCTCGTTTACACCTCCGGCACCACCGGGCCGGCCAAGGGCGCGATGCTGTCGCATCGCAACGTGATCTTCCAGCTCGTCAACGCCGACGCCTTCATCCCGATGCGGCAGAATGACGAGCAGCTCGCCTTCCTGCCGCTCTGCCACATTGCCGAACGGACCTTTACGTCTTTCCTGCCGCTGCGCTCCGGCGCGATCGCTAACTTCGCCGAGAGCATCGAGACAGTGCCGGAGAATGTCCGCGAAGTGGCGCCGACCATCTTCTTCGCCGTGCCGCGGATCTGGGAGCGCTTTTATTCGAGCATCGCCATCCGCATGAAGGAGGCGACCTGGATCGGCCGCAAGGCCTACCTGTTGGCGCTCGGCATCGGTCTGAACGTCTCCGAGCAGAAGCTCCAAGGCCGCACGCCATCGGCCGGGTTGATGCTGCTCTATCGCATCGCCGACTTCCTGGTGCTCGACAACATCAAGCGCGCGATCGGCATGCATCGCGTGAAATATGCCGGCACCGGTGCAGCACCGATCGCACCCGACCTGATCAAATGGTACCGCGCGCTCGGCATCGACATGCGCGAGATCTATGGCCAGACCGAGAATTGCGGCCTGGCGACCGGCATGCCCGATCACATCAAGCTCGGCACCGTGGGCATCGCGGCGCCTAACACCGAACTGCAGATTTCCGCCGAAGGCGAGATCCTTCTCAAGGGTCCGCACGTCTTCATGGGCTACCTCAACCAGCCCGACAAGACGGCTGAGACGCTGCGCAACGGCTGGCTGCATACCGGCGACGTCGGCTTCGTCGACAACGAAGGCTACGTCAAGATCACCGACCGCATAAAGGACATCATCATCACCGCCGGCGGCAAGAACATCGCCCCGTCGGAGATCGAGAACCAGCTCAAGTTCTCGCCCTACATCTCGGACGCCGTGGTGATCGGCGACCGCCGCAAGTTCCTGAGCTGCCTGATCATGATCGATTACGACAACGTGGCCAAGCACGCCCAGGACCAAAACGTGCCGTTCACCGACTTCACCTCGCTCTGCCGCACCACCGAGGTGCGCGACCTGATCTGGGCGGAGATCGAGCGGGTCAACGCGAACTTCGCGCGGGTCGAGACGATCAAGAAGTTCCGCATGATCGAGCAGAAGCTCACGGCCGAGGATGACGAGGTTACGCCAACGCTGAAGCTCAAGCGCAAGTTCGTGAATGACAAATACAAGGCAATGATCGAGAGCATGTATGGCGAGGCGGCTTGATGCCGGGCTATACTGAGTCGTGGAGGAACTTCAAAAAGAGGGAGGCTAAAATGCTTCATAGGGTAGTGATCGGAGCGGCCGTCGCGTCGCTGGCAATTGCGAGCATGGCGTCCGCACAACAGCGAGGCGTCACCAAGGACGAAGTTCTGTTCGGCATGCCCACCGATCTTTCCGGTGTGGCCGCAACCTATGGCGTGTCTTCGTCGAACGCGGTGAAAATGCGCTTCGACGAGGTCAACGAGGCCGGCGGCATCGAGGGCCGCAAGCTGCGCGTCATCGTCGAGGACCAGGCCTATCAGGTGCCAAAGGCGGTGCAGGCCTGCAACAAGCTGATCAACCGCGACAACGTCTTCGCCTTCGTCGGTCCGCTCGGCACGCCGATGAACAACGCTTGCTTCAAGGAACAGTTCGAGGCCGGTGTGGCCAACCTGTTCCCGCTGTCGGCGGCACGCTCGATGTACGAGCCCTATGAGCGGCTCAAGTTCTACGGCGCGGCGTCCTACGTCGACCAGATCCGCTCGGCGGTCGACTACTTCGTCAAAAACAAGGGCAAGAAAGCCGTCTGCGTGATGTACCAGGACACCGATTTCGGCAAGGAGATCCTGATCGGTGCCGAAATCCAGACCAAGAAGCTTAACGTCAAGCTCGTCGAGGCGGCCGGCCACAAGCCGACCGACCAGGACTTCACGGCCTCGCTCACCAAGCTGAAGAGCGCCGGCTGCGATCTGATCCTGATGGGCACCATCGTGCGCGATTCGATCGTGCCCTACACGGCGGCACGCAAGATGGGCTGGACCGACGTCGACTTCATCGGGTCGGCTGCAGTCTACGATCTGGTCGTCGGGAAAGCTCCGGGCATGGACGGCTTCTACGGCATGGGGCTGACCGAAATGCCCTACGTCGACAGCGACAATCCGAAGGTCAAGGCTTTCGTCGAGGCCTACAAGAAGAAGTTCAACATCGAACCCAACATCGGCGCGGTCTACGGCTATGTCGCCGCCGACCTCACCGTGCAGGGCCTCAAGAATGCCGGCAAGGACCTGACGATGGACAGCTTCGTGAAGGGCCTGGAAGCGATCAAGGGCTACCAGGACATCTTCAACGGACCGCCGGTCACCTTCGGTCCGAACATCCGGCAGGGCGCGAGTTCGTCGTTCCTGGCCCTGGTGAAGGACGGCCGCTGGACGCGTGTCACCCAGCCGCTCGGCTTCTAGCTTGCGCAGCGAAGCCCCTCCGGTCCAAAAGGATCGGAGGGGTTTTTCTTTGGCCAATAGTTGTCGATGAGCGAGCTTTCCGGACAAGTGGCGATCGTCACCGGCGGCGCCTCGGGCATCGGCGCGGCAGCAGCGGTGCTGCTTCAGGACGCCGGCGCCACTGTCATTGTCGCCGATCTGCAGCAGGTCAAGGCCGGCGCCGGGCATTGTCACGTTGGCGCTTGTGAGCCATTTCTGGCCTCTGCCCGAGCCTGCTAAGTCATTGGAAATGCTACAGCGCCATGAAGCGAAGCGGGCGGAGTTTGGGGGTGAACTCTGCCAACGTGACAATGCCCTATGCCGCCCTGTTGATCGGCCCGTTCCTTGACGCCATCGCCGCAGACCCCGATATCCAGACTCGTTAGGGAGTATGTGAATGAGCGCGATGCTGGGCGATCTGCCGACCTGGAACCTTACCGACCTTTATTCCAGCCCGACCGG
>SHWG01000092.1 GCA_009693905.1 Rhodospirillales bacterium
TTCCGTTTGCGCCCGGGTCAGGGGCCGTAGCTCAGTTGGGAGAGCGCCTCGTTCGCAATGAGGAGGTCAGCGGTTCGATTCCGCTCGGCTCCACCAATCCTCTCAATGGGTTGGCTGGGTATTCTCCCAATCGCAAAATCCGTTGGCACAACCTCGGCACAATCGAGGTTCGGCCATGGCGACAATTCGCAAGCGCGGGGGCAAGTGGCAAGCCCAAGTCCGCCGCCGGTGAACTTGGCCACGGCGGCCTGCATTTCGGCGAGATCGGCGCGGGCGCATTCGCCGATGCCGCAACCGTACTTGGTGCCGGTCAGGCCGGCGTGATCCCGGATCGCCCACAACAGAGGCGTTGAGGGAACAACGTCGATGTCGTGGGATTTTCCGTTGATCGTCAGGCGTGCCATGAATATTCTCCCTGTATATTCAACTTCGCTTGAATTGCGAACGGTAATTGGCGGACAACATACCCGATCCGGTGCGCCGGTAGAATTGGAAACTAAGCCCATTTCTTGTCCTGCCAGCCGGTCAGGCCTCGGCCTCGATGCGTTCCATTTCCTCATCCGATAGGCCGAAGTGGTGGCCGATTTCGTGGATCAGGACGTGGCGGATGACGTGATAGAGGTCTTCGCCGGATTCCGACCAGTAGTCCAGGATCGGGCGGCGATAGAGCAAAATCATGTCCACGTCGTGAGGCGCGTCGGAGACGCTCTTGCGGTCGAGCGACACGCCGCGATAGAGGCCGAGCAGGTCGAACGGGCTTTCCAGTTCCATCTCCGCTTCCGTCTCGCCGTCGGGAAACTCCTCGATCCGGATCGGAACATCGGCGACGTGGCGCCCGAGGTGTTCGGGCAGGCGCGCGAGCGCCTCGCGGGCAAGCCGGTCGAAATCGGCGAGATCGGGCGGGGTCAGGGGATGGCGGGACATGGGATCACTTCGGCGCCAAGCGCAAAGCGCCGTCGAGGCGGATGTTAACACCGTTGAGCATGGGATTGGCGACGATGTGCAGGACGAGGGAGGCGAATTCCTCAGGCTTGCCGAGCCGGGAGGGAAAGGGAACCGAATCCCCGAGGGTCTGCTGCGCGTCCTCGGGCAGCCCGAACATCATCGGGGTCGCGAACAGGCCGGGCGCGATGCCAACGACCCGGATGCCCGACTTGGCGAGATCGCGGGCGACCGGGAGCGTGAGCGAGGCGACGCCGCCCTTGGAGGCGGCATAGGCCGCCTGGCCGATCTGGCCCTCGAACGCGGCGATCGAAGACGTGTTGACGATCACGCCTCTTTCTCCCCCGGCCAACGGCTCGTTCGCGGCCATGTCGGCGGCGGCGAGGCGGAGCATGTTGAAGGTTCCGATCAGGTTGATTTGGACGACGCGGGCGAAAGCCTCCAGCGCCATCGGCCCCTCGCGCCCGAGGGTGCGGGCGGCGGTCCAGATGCCGGCGCAGTTGACGTGGATGCGCGCCGGCCCATGCGCCTGGCGCGCCGCCGCAAGCGCGGCTTTGGCGCTGCTCGCGTCCGCGACATCGCATGCGAGCGCAAGCCCGCCGATCGCGCGGGCGACCTTCTCGGCGGCCTCTTTCTTCACATCGAGAACCGCGACTTTCGCCCCGGCCCGGGCGAGGGCCTCGGCCGTCGCCTGGCCGAGGCCCGACGCCCCGCCCGTCACGATCGCCGCGCATCCCCTGGGGTCCATCCACCGCTCCTTGCCGTTCGATTCCGCCCGGTCGGCCTGGGCGGCTTTTTAACACGCCGATGCCGGGTTGCGAAGGTGTCCTCGGGCTTTCATACTGGCACGATAATCCAAGAGGGAGGTTCCGCCATGCAATTCGTGGTCATTGCCCGCGACGGCTCGGACGAGAAGGCGCTGGAGCGCCGAATGAAGGCGCGCGAGGCGCATCTCGCCAACGTGGCGAAATTGAAAGATCAGGGAAAGATGCTGATGGGCGGAGCCATGCTCGACGATACCGGAAAAATGATCGGCTCGGTGATGGTGTTCGATTTTCCCGACCGCGCCCAACTGGACGCTTGGCTCAAGAGCGACCCCTATTCCACCGGCGGCGTGTGGCAGTCGATGGAAGTAAATTCCTTCCGCGTCGCGGTCAAAAACTAGAGATAATCCGATGCCCGAGCGGCCCCTGTGGGTCCCGAGCGCGGAGCGTATCGGCGCCTCCAATCTGACGGCGTTCCGAGCCCGGGTTGAGCGCGATTGCGGCGCCAAGACCCCCGACTTTGCCGCGTTGCATCGGTTCTCCATCGAGCAACCGGAAAAATTCTGGATCGCGCTCAAGGATTTCGCCGGGCTCAAGGCGGAAACCTGGGGCGAAGTCGCGCTTCGGGATAAACATCTTATGCCCGGCGCTTCTTTCTTTCCCGATGCGCGGCTCAATTTTGCCGAGAACCTGCTCGCCCATGCCGCCGACGACAGCGACGCACTCGTTTTTTGGGGCGAAGCGGAAGTGCGCCGGCGCCTGAGCTGGCGCGAACTCAAGGACGAGGTATCCCGTGTCGCCGCCGCGCTCGAAGGGCTCGGCGTCCAGGCCGGCGACCGGGTCGCGGGGTACCTTCCCAACATGCCCGAGGCGATCGTCGCCATGCTCGCGGCGGCAAGCCTCGGCGCGACGTGGACTTCGTGCTCGCCCGACTTCGGGGTCGGGGGCGTGCTCGACCGCTTCGGCCAAGTCGAACCGGTGGTCCTGTTCGCCGTGGATGGCTACGCCTACAACGGGAAAATCCACGATTGCCGCGTCAAGACCGCCGAGATCGCCCGGAAAATTCCGAGCCTCAAGCGGGTGGTGGTGGTGGAATACATGGGCGGCGATGCGCGCGCCCAGATCCCGAAGGCCGAGACCTGGGAAAGTTTCATTGCCCCGTTCCCGCCGGGCCCGCGATCCTTTCGCCAGCTCCCCTTCGCCCATCCGCTCTACGTTCTCTATTCCTCGGGCACGACCGGGGTGCCGAAGTGCATCGTCCACGGCGCCGGCGGCGCGCTGTTGAAGCACACGGTCGAGCAGCGGCTCCATTGCGACGTCCGGGCCGGCGACCGGATCTTCTTTTTTTCCACCACCGGCTGGATGATGTGGAACTGGCTGGCCTCGGGCCTGGCGGCGCACTCGACGCTGCTCCTCTACGATGGATCGCCCTTTCACGCGGGCGGTAACATCTTGTTCGATTTTGCCGACGCAGAAAACGCGACCCTGTTCGGAACCTCGGCCAAATTTCTCGACGCCGCGCGCAAATCGGGGATCGAGCCCAAGAAAACCCATCGTCTTTCGTCGGTGCGCACGCTCTGTTCGACCGGCTCGCCGCTCGCGCCCGAGGGCTTCACCTACGTCTATGAAAAGATCAAAACCGACGTCCATCTCGCCTCGATTTCCGGCGGCACCGACATCTGCGGCTGTTTCGTCGCCGGCGATCCCGGCGCGCCGGTTTGGCGGGGCGAAATCCAGGCGCCGGGACTGGGCATGGCGGTCGAGGTGTTCGGCGAGGACGGGCGGCCGGTGGCGGAAGGCGAGAAGGGCGAGCTGATCTGCACCCGGCCGTTTCCCTCCCTTCCGATCGGCTTCTGGAACGACCCGGGCGAGAGGAAATACCGCGCCGCCTATTTCGAGCGGTTCCCCGGCGTCTGGCATCACGGCGACTGGATCTCCCGCACCCGCTCCGGCGGCTACGTCATCCACGGCCGCTCGGACGCCACCCTCAATCCGGGCGGGGTGCGGATCGGCACCGCCGAAATCTACCGGGTGGTCGAAGATCTCGATGAAGTCCAGGAAAGCCTTGCGGTCGGACAGGATTGGGACAACGACGTGCGGGTGGTCTTGTTCGTGGTGCTGAAAAAGGGCTTCGTCCTCGACGAGCCTTTGCGCGAAAAAATCTACCTCGCCGTGCGCGCGGGCTGCACGCCCCGCCATGTGCCGGCCCGGATCGTCCAGGTCGCCGACATCCCGCGCACCATAAGCGGCAAGATCACCGAACTCGCCGTGCGCGACGTCATCCACGGCCGCGCGATCAAGAACAAGGAAGCGCTCGCCAACCCCGAAGCGCTCGAGCTTTATAAGGATTTGCCGGAGCTTCGCGTCTGATTTAATGGGAGAAGACGATGCCTTCTCTCGCTTATGCGATAACGGCTAGCATCCTCGTCGCCGTTAACTTCGTGCCCCAGGCGGCCTTCGGCGGCGTCGAGGACGTCAGGACTCCGCGCGGCGCGTTCGTGCGGCTGCTGGTCGAGCCGGGCGACAATCCCTTCGCCACGGTGGTGTTGTTCGCCGGCGGCCCCGGCGTGGTCGACATCTCGGCCTCGGGCCAGATCGGCAAACTCGCCGGCAACTTCCTGGTCGCCGTCCGCCACCACTTCCAAAAGGCCGGCGCCAACACCGTTGTCATCGACGCGCCGTCCGACCGTCGCGACAACCTGCACGGCTTCCGCCAGTCCCAAAATCACGCCGACGACGTCGCCGCCGTGGTCAAGCATCTTCGCGACAAGTACAAGCAGCCGGTTTGGCTGATCGGCACGAGCCGCGGCACCGAGTCCGTCGCCAACGCCGGCGCGCGACTGACTGCCGGCGACGGAAAACCGGCCGGCATCGTGCTGACCTCGTCGATCACATTGCCGCATTACCGGGTCCGAAATCATGTGCTGGATTCGGATCTGGATAAGGTCGTCGTCCCCGTGTTGATTGCCCATCACAAAGAGGACGCCTGCGAGTTCTGCCCGCCCGCCAACGTCGAAGTCATAAGGGCGGCGCTCAAGAACGCCAAGCCGGTGAAAGTGCTGTGGTACGAGGGCGGCGAGGGCATGAAGGGCGACCCGTGCGAACCCCACCACTACCATGGATTCGTCGGCATCCGGAACAAGGTGGTCAACGACATCATGGCGTGGATCAAGAACCCATCCGGATAACCGGCTGTCCCCGTTTCTGAACAATACAGGATGCGGTCATGCGTACCGTTCTTGGCTTCGTCGCAGCCATTCTGGCCTCGATGCCAGCTGGCGCCGCCATCGCCGACGAAATCGTCACCGTGAAGACCCGCGAGGGTGTGACGCAGAGCTTTACTTTGCTGGCTCCGGATCGGCCCGTGGCCTCGGTCATCTTGCTCCCGGGCGGGAACGGAAAACCCCGCTGGACAAGCTGAAGCCGGGCCAGTTCGTCAACCGGGGCAATTTCCTGGTGCGCGTGCGCTATGAGTTCCAGCGCCACGGCTTCATGGTCGCGATCGTCGATGCGCCGTCCGATCAACAAGCTGGCGGCATGATCACTTTTCGCCATAGCGACGAACATGCCCAAGATATCGGCGCGGTGGTCGATTATCTGAAGGCGAAAACGGCGGTCCCGGTCTGGTTGATCGGCACCAGCCGGGGAACCGAATCGGCGGCCGCGCTGGCGATCAAGCTGGGATCGCGTATCGACGGCGCGATACTGACTTCCAGCATCACCGTCGAAAATCGCGGGGGATCCAACATTCTCCGTCTTCCCTTGGCTTCGGTTAGCGTTCCGGTCCTGGCCGTCGCGCACAAGGACGATCAATGCCACGTCACGCCGCCGAACGGCGCCGCTCTCATCGTAGACGCGCTTAGCGCGAGTGCGCGCAAGAAGGCGCTGGTGGTCGAAGGCGGCGATCCGCCGAAATTCAATCCATGCGAGGCCCTCGCCGCGCACGGGTTTCTCGGCATCGAGAAACAGGTCTTCGCCGTCATCGCCGAATTCATCAAGGGCAAGTGAACGGCGCGATATGCCTAAATTAGAGGGCTGACCCCACGGAAACGCGCGCGGATGGCGCTGGCCTGGGGAAGGGCCGGTCGGGTAGTCTCCGCCGGTGGGCCTCGGAGAACCGAAGGTCCGGTCGTTCGTCGTTCCCGCGTCCCCTCACGCCTTGAGCGCCGCGCGCGGCTCGGGATAAGGCGGGAATCCAGATTTTCCGTGCCCCCCGCTTAGCTAAGGGGGTGACGGGTAAGGGGTAAACAACCGCCATGCCCGCCGCCGTATGGATCGTGGTCGCCGCAGGGGCGCTGATCGTTTGCGTCAGTATGGGCATGCGCCAAAGCTTCGGCATGTATCTTGGGCCGATGACCGTCGATCTCGGCATCGGGCGCGAGACCTTCGGTTTTGCCTTGGCCATCCAGCAGCTTCTCTGGGGCGCGTTCCAGCCGGTGATGGGCGCCTTTGCCGACCGGTTCGGTTCGGCCCGCGTACTCGTCCTGGGCCTGGCGCTCTACACCTTGGGCCTCCTGGTGATGAGTCAGGCAACCTCGGTCGGATATCTCCATGTCGGCGCGGGCTTGCTGGTCGGCATGGCGCTGTCGGGCACCACGTTTGCCGTAGTGTTGGGGGCGGTCGGGCGGATAGTCGCGCCGGAAAAGCGTAGCCTCGCTTTCGGGCTCGCCACCGCCGGCGGCTCGTTCGGCCAAGTCATTATTGTGCCCCTCTCCCAACAGACCATCGCCTGGGCGGGCTGGACGACGTCTCTTTTGTTGATGGCCGCGATCACGGCGGCGACGCTCCCGCTCGCGTTCCTGTTGCGCGGCCGCCTGCCGGCCGCCGGAGCGCGCGAACAGACGTTCGTCGAGGCGATGCGCGAGGCTTCCCGTCATGGCGGTTACTGGTACTTGAACGCGGGATTTTTCGTTTGCGGCTTCCAGGTGACCTTCATCGCCTTCCACCTTCCGGCCTATATCGGCGATCTCGGCATGGCGGCGATTGTCGGCGCGTATGCAATCGGCCTGATCGGTCTTTTCAATATCTTCGGCACCTGGGGCTGCGGGGCGCTCGGCGGACAGTATTCGAAGAAGTATCTGCTGAGCGCGCTCTATGCGGTCCGCGCGGCCGTGATCCTCGTCTTTCTGCTCGCGCCCAAGACTGAATTGACTATCTATCTGTTCGCCTCGGCGATGGGAGTATTGTGGCTCGGCACCGTGCCGCTCACCAGCGGGCTGGTGGCGCAAATCTTCGGCATGCGCTACATGGCGACCCTGTTCGGCTTCGTCTTTTTCAGCCACCAGCTCGGGAGCTTCCTCGGCGCCTGGCTGGGCGGGCGGCTGTACGACGCGACCGGCTCCTATGACCTGATGTGGTGGATTTCGATCTTCCTCGGCCTGGTTGCGACGATCCTGCACCTGCCGATCGTCGACCGGCCGCTCGAGCGCGCGGCGCAGGCGGCCTGATCCCGGGCCGCTCCGCCGAAGTGTGCCCCGGGACACACTTCGAACGCGCCTAAAATCGTAATATAGGGGTCCATTAACCAGGGAGATGTGAGCTGGTCCCACTTGGTTGGACAGGTTGGCAGTGGATTTAAGGTGTATTCCGGTTGCTGATCACGCTGCCAAAACCCCATTCACGTTGAACGCTTTTTGTTGCTGTTGGGCCTGTGGGGCATGAACGCCAGAGGCGTTCATGGGCA
>SHWG01000004.1 GCA_009693905.1 Rhodospirillales bacterium
AAAAGCCCATAACGACGCGAGAATTGCCGTGGTGGCCTTCACCAACGCCGAGCGGCCGCGCTGGCTCCGCTTCCTCGCCAGGGGATTCCGCCATTGCTTCGCGCTGGTGTGCACTTCCGGGCGCTGGGTCGTGATCAATCCGATGTCCCATTGGACCGACGTCGCCGCGCTTGCCGAATCGGCCGACGGCGCGACCGCCGACGAGATGGTGCGGACCCTGGAAGAGCGCGGCTTCGCCGCCGTCGTGTGCGCCATCGCCGAGCCGCCGCGGCGCTCAGGACCGCCCGCTCCCTTTACCTGCGTCGAGGTGGTGAAGCGGATCCTCGGGATCCAGGCGCCGCTGGTGCTGACGCCGAGGCGGCTTTTCCGTTTTCTCGTTGAAAATCAATCTATTGAAAAAAATCATACTAATACGAAAATAAACCTTAACAAGGGTATATGAACCTATTAAAACTCACTTCCAGCGACCGCCCGCCGGAACGTCGGAACGTGATATTGTATGTCAATACAAACGGTAATAGCGATGGGCAACGAAATATCCCAATAGCGTCAGCGCAATAATCTTATCCGGCCCGCAGCCGAGCATCTCCGTTTGGGTTACAATCGGCTGATTCCAGGCGTTTTTAGTCGCCTGCGGGCGAAACGTCCCTCACGCCGCCTGGCGGTTGCGGCGCACCAAATCGAGTACTTCGAGGGCGGCGGTCGGAATGTGGGTTCCGGGCGGATAGACCGCGGCAACCCCGGCGGATTTCAAGAAAGGCACGTCCTTGGGCGGAACGACCCCCCCGACCACCACGATGATATCGCCCGCACCCAGGCGTTTCAGTTCTTCGATCAGCGCCGGAACGAGCATCATATGCCCGGCGGCTTGAGAGGAAACGCCGACCACATGGACATCGTTCTCGATCGCGGCGCGGGCCGCTTCCTCGGGCGTGGCGAACAGCGGCCCGAGCTCCACCTCGAAGCCGAGATCGGCAAACGCGGTCGCGATCACTTTGGCGCCGCGGTCGTGCCCGTCCTGGCCGAGCTTGGCGACGAGAAGCCGGGGCCGGCGTCCTTCGCGGGCGAGGGCCGCGACCGTCATGCGCGCCTTGTCGAAGGTAGGGTCGCCGGCCGTCGCCGGGCCATATATCCCACCGACCACCTTGGGATGGACCGCGAACCGGCCCCAGACCTTTTCGAGCGCGTTCGTGATCTCGCCGACCGTCGCCCGCGCCCGCGAGGCCTTGACCGAGAGGTCGAGCAGATTTCCCCGGCCGGTCCGGGCGGCGGCGGTGAGCGCCGCCAAGGCGTCTTGGCAGGCGCGCGCATCGCGCATCGCGCGAACGCGCTTTAAGCCGGCGATCTGCGCATCGCGAACCCGGGCGTTGTCGACTTCAAGTGTGTCGATCTTTTCCTCGGTGTCGGGGGGATAGCGGTTGACGCCGACAACGACTTCTTCGCCGCGGTCAATCCGCGCCTGCTTGCGCGCGGCGGCTTCCTCGATCCGGCTCTGAGGGAACCCCTCGGTGACCGCTTTCGTCATTCCCCCACGGCGATCCACCTCGGCAATCAGCTTGCGCGCGTGATCGACGAGAGACGCCGTCAGGGTTTCGACATAGTAGCTGCCGCCGAGGGGATCGACGACGCGCGTGATTCCGCTTTCCTCGGCGAGAATGAGTTGCGTATTGCGCGCGATGCGGGCCGAAAATGGCGTCGGCAGCGCGATCGCTTCGTCGAGCGCGTTGGTGTGCAGGCTTTGCGTTCCGCCGAGCACGGCGGCCAGCGCCTCGAGCGTTGTGCGCACGACGTTATTGTAAGGATCCCTGGCGGTGAGCGAAACGCCCGAGGTCTGGCAATGGGTTCGCAGCATGGAGGAGCGCGGGTCCTTCGGCCGGAAGGGACGCATCAGTTCGGCCCAGAGCACGCGCGCGGCGCGGAGCTTGGCGACCTCCACGAAGAAATCCATGCCGATGGCGAAGAAGAAGCTGAGTCTGGGCGCGAAGTCGTCGACCTTGAGGCCTTTATTCAGCGCGGCGCGAACGTATTCGACTCCGTCGGCGAGGGTGAAAGCCAGTTCCTGGATCGCGGTCGCCCCCGCCTCTTGCATGTGATAACCGGAAACCGAAATCGAATTGAAACGCGGCATGCGCTTGGTTGCGTACTCGATCACGTCGGCGACGATCCGCATGCTCGGCTCGGGCGGATAGATATAGGTGTTGCGGACCATGAATTCCTTGAGAATGTCGTTCTGGATGGTCCCGGCGAGCTTTTCCGGCGGCACGCCTTGTTCTTCGCCGGCGACGATAAAGCCCGCCATGATCGGCAGCACCGCGCCGTTCATGGTCATCGAAACGGTCATCTGGTCGAGCGGAATTCCGTCGAAGAGGATCTTCATGTCCTCGACCGAATCGATGGCGACGCCGGCCTTGCCGACATCGCCGACCACGCGCGGGTGGTCCGAATCGTAGCCGCGATGGGTGGCGAGGTCGAACGCGACCGAAAGTCCTTTCTGCCCGGCCTTGAGATTGGCACGGAAGAAGGCGTTCGAATCCTCGGCAGTGGAAAAGCCCGCGTACTGGCGGACCGTCCAGGGCTTGGCCGCGTACATGGTCGCCCGGACGCCGCGCAGGAACGGCGCGATCCCAGGGACCGCGGACGCGTTTTCCAGGCCCTCCAAGTCCTCGGGACCGTAGAACGCCTTCAGCCGGATTCCTTCGGGCATCGTCCGGTTCAGGCAATCGGGGGATTGTCCCTTGAGTTCCTCTTGCGCGAGGCGCGCCCAAGCCGCGGCGGGGCCTTGTCCACCCTTCTTTTTCACCGCTGAAATCTTTTTCGTGCGGAGCTTCGCGCGGTTGCGCGCCATGGCGTGTTCTCTTTGTCCCCAGATATTTCGCTACGTCGGCGCAAGTATAGCAACCGCCTCGCCGCCGGACATTTCCGCAAACTCGAACCATCATATGGACTTAACGACCATTATCCACAATCTATAGACTTATCCACAATATCTTGTGTTTTTGTTGCCGACATATCCATTCCTTTGTAGAGTTTATTCATGAACGGACGCCGAAGGGGCGTCTCGAATACCCAGCGGAGGCGAAGCTCGCGGCAGAGGAGAGGGTTTGGGAACTTTCCCCACCCCGCGCGCCCGAAACACCGGACATGTCGGAAGAATGGACACCGCTCAAGATCAGCGCCCTGATCGCCCTCTGGAACGAGGGCCTTACCACCAGCGAGATCGGCAATCGGCTGGGCGTCACCAAAAACGCCGTCATCGGCAAGGTCCATCGCTTGGGTCTGCCGAAGCGCAATTCGCCGATCCCCAAGAAACCCGAACCCGCCAAGGTGCTGCGCTTCGAGAACATCGCACCCGGCCAGTGCGCCTGGCCCGAGGGCGAGCCGGGCACGGAGGAGTTCCGGCTCTGCGGCGACCCGGCGATCGAGGGTAAGCCCTACTGCGCGAGCCATTGCGAGCGGGCCTATGTCCGCGTCGTCAAGGAGCGCAGGGACACCGAAGCCGCCTGATCCGGGCGGCGTTCAGGACTCGTAGGCGATCACGCCCGAGGCATCGAGTTCGTTGAACTTGATGGTTAGGTGCTTGAACGCCCGCTCGACCATCGCCGGCGGTTGTTCGGCCTTGGCCAACTGGGCGAGATCTTCGGTTATTGCCTTGCGCGCCGCGGGGTCCAGCGCCGCCTGAATTTTCTTTTGCAACATCGCGTCCTTCTCGGTCGCCTTGAGAAAGACGATGAGTTCGGCGTGGTCCACGCTCCTGAGGAAGGTCTGCACGCTGACGATATTGGCATGCTTGAGGCGGATGGGCAGATCTTCGGGCCGGGGGGCGAACTTGATCACGTCGGGCAACAGGGTTTCGACGACCTGGCGCAAAAGTTTTTTCATGTCCTTGTCGTTGAGGACCGCGCGCTTTTCGCCGAGCGCGACAACGTAAGTGTTCTGCCCGGTTTTGTTGACGGATATGTCCATGAAGAGCGCGCACCTATTTTTTCTCCGCGCTCAAGCCCCACTCCTTGCGGTGACAGGGCGATAACGGGAGGCTATTATCCACTCGATTGTCCTGTCCCCGTGGTTAAAGAATCCTGAACGATTCGCCTGAAATTCATGGCCTTTCTCGACCGGATCGAAGATTGCCGCCGCTTCGACCCTGCCGGTTATCGACCGTTTACCGTCGGGGGAGCGAAGGTTGGATACGTCGGCCATGCCTTCGCCTCCCGACTCAAGGACTTTCCCGGGGTCTTCAAAGTTGAGGCGGCGGGCGTGCATCTCGCCGATCGGCTCGCCGACTTCGATTCCCGCACCCGGGCGGTGGCCGATGTCCTTGGCAATTTGCGCGCAAAAGGCGAGATCCACGGCTGGCGCGACGAGCCCTACCCGGTCGCGGTCTCATTTTCCGCGGCCCCTTTGATGACCCTGGAGCGCGCCGCGGTGCCGCTGTTCGGCGTATTGGGTTTCGGCGTTCACCTCAACGGGGTGGTCGGCGCCGGGCCGGCGTTGCGCATGTGGGTCGCCCGGCGCAGCCTTTCCAAACTGACCGGTCCCGGCAAGCTCGACCAGCTGGTCGCGGGCGGCCAGCCGGCCGGCGTTTCGCTTGCCGACAATCTGATCAAGGAATGCGCCGAGGAAGCGGCAATCCCGCCCGACCTCGCCGGCCGGGCCATACCGATCGGGGCGGTCTCCTACACCACCGCGCGGCCCGAAGGCTTGAGACGCGACGTGCTGTTCAACTACGATCTCGAACTGCCCGAGGACTTTGCACCCGCCAATACCGACGGCGAAGTCGAATCTTTCCATCTTTGGCCGATCGAGCGAGTGATCGAGACCGTGCGCGATACCGATGCCTTCAAGTTTAATTGCGCGTTGGTCGTGATCGATTTTTTGATTCGCCGCGGATTGATTACGCCCGACCATCCCGACTACGTTCAGTTGCTGAAGGGCTTGCACGGTTAGCATTATGATGGTCCGATACCCGGCAACTGGCTCAAGGTGAAAGCATGGACGCCGCCCGTTCCGTTCGCGATTTCTTTCCCCGGATCGAACCCTTCGCCCAGGGCATGCTCGACCTGGAAGGCCCGCATCGCATGTACTGGGAGCAATCCGGCAACCCCGAGGGCTTGCCGGTGCTGTTCCTGCACGGCGGCCCCGGCGCCGGGGCCGGGCCGGCGCACCGGCGCTTCTTCGATCCGGCGTTTTATCGCATCGTCATCTTCGACCAGCGCGGCGCGGGACGTTCCGCTCCCTACGCCGAGACCAGCGACAACACGACCCCACACCTGATCGCCGACATCGAGCGGCTCCGCCGTCACCTCGGGATCGTTCGTTGGCTCGTTTTCGGCGGCTCGTGGGGCGCGCTCCTGGCGCTGGCCTACGCCATCGCGCATCCCGATCGCTGTCTCGGTTTTGTCTTACGTGGGGTATTCCTCGGCCGGAATTCCGAGATCGAATGGTTTATGAACGGCCTCGGAACCGTATTCCCCGAAGCTTGGCGCGCCTTCGCTGGACACGTATGGCCAAACGGCGTCGCGCCGCTGCCTGCGCCGGACGATCTGCTTGCGGCCTACCGCCAAAGGCTCATGGATTCCGATCCCGCCGTGCACCTACCCGCGGCCCGGGCCTGGAGTCGCTACGAGACGGGTTGCTCCTATCTCGTCCCGCCGCCGGGCGGCGAGGATGGCGCGGCGGGCGCGCTCGCGCTCGCCCGCATCGAGGCGCACTATTTCGCCCACCGCATGTTCCTGCCCGAAAACCATGTTCTCGCCAATCTTGCCCGGATACGTGAATTGCCCGCGACCGTCGTCCAGGGGCGCTATGACATGGTCTGTCCCGCCGTGACCGCCGACGAGCTGGTTCGCGCCTGGCCCGGCGCGCGCTACGTGGTCGTGCCCGACGCCGGCCATTCGGCCATGGAGCCTCCCATCCGCTCTGCCTTGATCGAGGCCACGGAAGCGATGAAAGAGCAGATTGTTCCGTAAGATTGGATCCGATGCGCACTCTCGACGGCCCGCAAATCGCCAAGATTCTCGACTATTCGGAATTGATGGAGCGGATTGCCGCGATGTTCCGCTCCGGCGCAACCGCGCCCTTGCGTCACCATCACGCCTTTAGCGCCAACGCGGGAACTCTTCTTCTGATGCCGGGATGGGACAACCGGTTTCTCGGAATTAAAATCGCCACCGTCGTTCCCGGCAATGCCGCTCGCGGAATCGCCAACGTGCAGGCGACGTATCTCCTGCTCGACGGCGTGACCGGACAGCCGCTCGCGGTCCTGGAGGGGCGCGAGCTGACGCTGCGCCGCACGGCGGCAACCTCCGCGCTCGCCTCGCGTTACCTCTCGCGGCCCGACAGCGCGCGGCTGCTGCTGGTGGGCGCCGGCGCGCTTGGTGCCCATCTCGCCCGGGCTCATGCGTTCGTCCGCCCGATCCGGGAGATCGCCATTTGGAATCGCACACCGGCGCGCGCCGCGGCCCTGGCGAAAACGCTCGCGTCCGAACTGGCGGCGAAGAACATCGCCGTGCGCGCGACCGCCGACCTTGCCGGCGCGGTCGCGGATGCCGACATCGTTTCCACCGCCACCCTGGCGACCGAGCCGATTTTACGCGGCTCCTGGCTCAAAGCCGGCCAGCATCTCGACCTGGTCGGCGGTTTCCGTCCCCATATGCGCGAGGCGGACGACGATACGCTGCGCCGCGCGCGCCTTTATTGCGATTCGCGGGAGGGCGCGACCCGGGAATCGGGCGATTTTGTCGGCCCGCTCGCGCGGGGCGTCGTCGCGCCTGAGGATATCCGGGGCGACATGTTCGACCTGGTCCGCCGCGACGGACCGGCGCGGACCGAACCCGACGAGATCACGTTGTTCAAGTCGGTCGGCCACGCCTTCGAGGACCTTGCCGCCGCCGTCTTGGCCTACGAACGCGCCTGATATTTCGCGCTCCGTCCTTCTAGCCTTCGCGGATTCCTGAGCGTATAAACGCGGGCATGACGACATCCGCCGCTCTCGCGCCCGCCGAACGTCTTTTTGTCGCGCTCGACACCACCGATGCCGCCGCCGCGACCAAGCTTGCCAAGGGTCTTAAGGGCGTCGTCGGTGGCGTGAAGCTCGGCCATGAGTTCTTTGCCGCGCACGGTCCCGCCGGCATCGTCCGCGTCGCGGCCGAGGGTCTGCCCGTCTTTCTCGATCTCAAATTTCACGACATTCCCAATACGGTTGCCGGCGCGGTCAAGTCCGCGCTCGCCTTGAAGCCGTTCATGCTCAACGTCCACGCTTCGGGCGGCGCGGCCATGATGCGCGCGGCCGCGAAGGCCGCCGCCGAGCCGGGCAACGTCCGGCCGCTGGTCGTCGCGGTCACGGTGCTGACCTCGCTCGACGACGACGATCTCCGCGCCGTCGGGATGCGTCCGCCGGTGGTGGACCAGGCGGTGCGGCTCGCAAAGCTCGCCCAGGCGAGCGGACTCGACGGCATCGTCTGCTCGGCCAAGGAAGCCATGGCGATTCGCGGCGCCTGCGGACGCGCCTTCCGTCTCGTGGTGCCGGGCATTCGGCCGGTATGGGCCGAGGCCGCGGATCAAAAGCGGATCGTCACGCCCCGCGAGGCGATCGCGCTCGGCGCCGATTACCTCGTCGTCGGCCGGCCGATCACCGAAGCGCGCGATCCGGTCGCCGCCGCAAAGCGGATCGTCGCCGAAATTGCGTCGCCCGAAAGCTACGAACCATGAGCATCGCGGTCAAGATCTGCGGCCTCAACGACGCGGCGTCGGTCGCGGCGGCGGTCGCGGGGCGGGCGGATTTTGTCGGCTTCGTTTTTTTTCCGGCTTCGCCACGCTTTGTCGAGCCCGAAACCGCCGCGCAACTTGGCGCGGCCGTTCCGAAAACGATCGTCAAGGTCGGTTTGGTCGTCGACGCCGACGACGCAACCCTCGGCCGGATCGTCACCCGGTCGGGTGTGGACATGCTCCAACTCCACGGCGCGGAGTCGCCTGAGCGCGCCGCCGATATCCGCGCGCGCTTCGGCCTTCCGGTCATGAAGGCGATTTTGGTCGCGACCGCCGCCGATGTGGACAAAGCCCGCGACTTCGAGCCGGCCGTCGACCGGCTGATGTTCGACGCCCGCCCGCCCAAGGACGCGACCCGACCCGGCGGCAATGCGCTGCCCTTCGAGTGGACGCTGCTCAAGGGCCGCGCACCAGCCAAGCCCTGGCTGCTCGCGGGCGGGTTGTCGGCGGCGAACGTCGCTGAAGCCGTGCGCGCAAGCGGGGCCCGAGCCGTGGACGTTTCTTCCGGCGTCGAGGCAACCCCCGGCCGCAAAAGCCCTGAGAAGATATTGGAGTTTTTGATGGTTGCCGCCGCCCTATAGGGCCGCGCGCCTTTGCGCCCCCGGCCCGGCTGTGGTTTATTGATCCCCCATTTTCCCGGGCTTCGTTACGGGCGTTTCCGAGCATGACCAAACGAAACACCTACCGCGCCGGCCCCGACGAAGGGGGCCACTTCGGCATTTACGGCGGGCGCTTCGTCGCCGAAACCCTGATGCCGCTGATCCTGGAGGTCGAGCGCGCCTACGCGCGCTACAAGGACGAGCCTGAGTTCCTCGCCGAGAAGGCGTACTACTACAAGCACTACGTCGGCCGGCCGAGCCCGCTTTACTACGCCAAGCGCCTGTCGGAACGGTGCGGCGGGGCAAAAATATTCTTCAAGCGCGAGGATCTCAACCATACCGGCGCGCACAAGGTCAACTCCTGCATCGGCCAGATCCTGCTCGCCCGGCGCATGGGCAAAACGCGCGTCATCGCCGAAACCGGCGCCGGCCAGCACGGGGTCGCCACCGCCACCGTCTGCGCGCTGTTCGATATTCCTTGCGTCGTTTACATGGGCACGACCGACGTCGCCCGCCAAGCGCCCAACGTTTTCCGCATGAAGATGCTCGGGGCCGAGGTGCGCGCCGTGACTTCGGGCTCGGCGACGCTCAAGGATGCGATGAACGAGGCGTTGCGCGACTGGGTCGCCAATGTCCATGACACCTATTATCTGATCGGCACCGTCGCCGGGCCGCACCCTTATCCGATGATGGTGCGCGATTTCCAGTCGGTGATCGGCAACGAAACGCGCGAGCAGATTTTGGAGCTGGAGGGCCGTCTGCCCGATTCGCTGGTTGCCTGCGTCGGCGGCGGGTCGAACGCCATGGGGCTCTTTTACCCCTTCCTCGACGAGGCGGACGTGCGCATCGTCGGCGTCGAGGCTGCGGGCGACGGCATCCGCACCGGCCGTCACGCCGCGAGCATTACCGCCGGCCGGCCCGGCGTGCTCCATGGAAACCGCACTTATCTGCTCCAGGATGCGGACGGACAAATCCAAGAAGCGCACTCGATTTCCGCCGGGCTCGACTATCCCGGCATCGGGCCGGAACATTCCTGGCTCAAGGATGCCGGCCGGGTCGAGTACGCGACCATTACCGATAAAGAGTCGGTCGAGGCTTTCCACCTTCTCACTCGCACCGAGGGAATTATTCCCGCGCTCGAATCGGCGCACGCGATCGCGCATGCCGTGAAGATGGCGCCGAAGCTGCCTAAGTCCCACCTGATGGTCGTATCCTTGAGCGGTCGCGGCGACAAGGACCTCGACACCATCGCTAAAATTTCGGGCCCCGCGAGCGTAGGCGAGCAAAAAAAAGGTCAACCGCCGTGAGCCGCGCGCCACACACCCGTCTTGCCCGCCGGTTCGCCGCGCTCCGCACCGAAGGGCGCGCCGGCCTCGTCACCTTTCTCACCGCGGGCGATCCCGACGCCAAGACGGCGTGGAAAATTCTCAAAGGCCTGCCCGGAGCGGGCGCGGACGTGATCGAGATCGGGATGCCGTTTTCCGATCCCATGGCCGACGGCCCGGCGATCCAGGCGAGCTCGCTCCGCGCCCTCAAGGCGGGCCAAACACTCAAGAAGACGATCGGGGTGGTCGCGCGCTTCCGCAAGGCCGACCGCGACACGCCGATCGTGCTGATGGGTTACTTCAATCCGATCTATTCCTACGGGGTTGCCAAGTTCCTGAAAGACGCCCGCGCCGCCGGCGTGGACGGGCTGATCGTGGTCGACACGCCGATCGAGGAGGAAGACGAGCTGTGCGGGCCGGCGCGCGCGGCCGGGCTCGATTTCATCCAACTCGTCGCGCCGACGACCGGCGAGGCGCGCTTGCCCAAGGTATTGGCGCGCGCTTCGGGTTTTGTCTATTACGTGTCCATCACCGGCATCACGGGGACGCGCTCGGCCGCGGTTTCCGACGTGGCGGGGGCAGTCCGGCGCATTCGCCGCCATACCCATCTTCCGATCGCGGTCGGTTTCGGGATCAGAACGCCGAAGCAAGCCGCCGAAATCGCGCGCATCGCCGAGGCCGCCGTAGTCGGCTCCGCGCTGATCAACGTGATCGCGGACGGACTCGATAAGTCGGACAAGGCGAAAAAAGGACTAGGTCCGCGGGTGCTCGGGCTGGTCACGCGCCTGGCGCGCGGCGTGCGCAGCGCCAAGAGCGGACGCGGCGCAAAATGGAAAGCCGCGTGAGATGAACTGGCTCAAGAACTTCGTCCGGCCGAAGTTGCGCCAGTTGGTGGGCAAGCCGAAGGACGTGCCCGACGATCTCTGGCACAAGTGCCCGGCCTGCGGCCAGATGATCTTCCATCGCGAGCTGGAAAAGAACTTACGCGTCTGCCAACACTGCGGCCACCACATGCGGCTTTCCGCGCCCGAGCGCTTCGCCATGCTGTTCGACGAGCGCGCGTATCAAACGATCGAGGTCAAGGCCCAGGTGCACGATCCTCTCAAGTTCCGCGACCAGAAAAAATACGCGGATCGGCTTAAGGACGCCCAAGACAAGACCGGGCACGACGACGCGCTCGCCGTCGCGCACGGGCGGATCGGCGGCTCGCCCGTCGTTGCCGCCGCGCTCGACTTCGGCTTCATGGGCGGCTCGATGGGCATCGCGGTGGGCGAAGGCCTGCTCGCCGCGGCAAAGCTCGCCAAGGAAAAGCGCGCACCGCTGATCGCCGTCACATCTTCCGGCGGCGCGCGGATGCAGGAAGGCATCTTCTCGCTGATGCAGATGGTCCGCACGACCATCGCGGTCGAGGATCTGAGCGCGGCGCGCATTCCCTATATCGTCGTGCTCGCCGATCCGACCACGGGCGGGGTCTCGGCCTCTTTTGCGATGCTCGGCGACATCGCCATCGCCGAGCCGGGCGCGATCATCGGCTTTGCCGGCGCCCGCGTGATCGAGCAGACCATCCGCGAGAAACTACCCGAAGGCTTTCAGCGCGCCGAATATCTACTCGACCACGGCATGGTGGATATGGTCGTGCACCGCCACGATTTACGCGCGACGCTGGCGAAGCTCCTGCGCCTGCTCGCCGGAAAGCATGACGGCGGCCGGCCGTCGGCTTACGGCGGCACGCAGACCGCCGCGGGCTGAAAGCCGGGTCGGATGGGCACAAACCCGGGCCCGATTCTCGAACGCCTCACCCGGCTGCATCCCAAGGTCATCGATTTATCCTTGGGCCGCATCCAGCGGCTGCTGAGTCTCCTGGACAATCCGCACCTGAAACTCGCGCCCGTGGTCCATGTCGCCGGCACCAACGGCAAGGGCTCGACGCTCGCCTTCCTGCGCGCGGCACTGGAAGCCTCAGGCCTGCGCGTCCACGTCTATACCTCGCCGCATCTGGTCCGCTTCAACGAGCGCATCCGCGTCGGCGGCGAAATCATCGCCGATCAAGTGCTCGCCGCCCTGCTCGAGGAATGCGAGGCGGCGAACGCGGGCGAGCCGATCACCTTTTTCGAGATCACTACCGCCGCCGCCTTTCTCGCTTTCGCCCGCGCGCCCGCCGATATCGTGTTGCTCGAAACCGGCCTCGGTGGACGGCTCGACGCCACCAACCTGATCCCCCGTCCCGCCGCGTGCGCGATCACGCCGGTTTCCCTCGACCACCAGCACTACCTCGGCGACACGCTCGCCCAAATCGCGGGGGAAAAAGCCGGGATCCTGAAACCCAGCGTCGGTTGCGCCGTCGCGGCGCAAGCGCCCGCGGCGGCATCCGCCATCGAGACCCGCGCCCGCCAAGTCGGCGCACCCCTCTTTCTGGAGGGGCGAGATTGGAAGATCGCGCGGCGCGAAAACAGTCTTGAATATACGGATTCGCGCGGCGCCCGCGCGCTGCCCGCACCGTCGCTTCCCGGCGCGCACCAGATCGGCAACGCCGGCCTGGCGCTCGCCGTGCTGGCACTTCTCGACCAACAGGGCCTCGGCGTTTCCGCGGCGGCGTTGGCGCAAGGGATCGCGCGCGCCGAATGGCCGGCCCGCTTGCAGCGTCTCACGCGGGGGCCGCTCGCGGCGCTTCTGCCCCAGGGGTGGGAACTCTGGCTCGACGGCGGGCACAATCCGGCCGCGGGCGCGGCGCTCGCCGCCGAAGCCGCGATCTGGACGCGGGAGCGTCCGGTGCATCTCGTTTTCGGCATGATCAACAGCAAGGACGTCGCCGGGTTTCTTGCGCCGCTCGCGCCCCATGTCCGCTCGATTCATGCTATGGCGATCCCGGGCGAAGCCAACGCAGTGCCGGCCGGGACGCTCGCCAAAGTCGCGCAAGGGCTTGGGCTCGCGGCCCAAACCGCCACCGACGCGGCGGCGGCGATCAGGACCCTGGTCGCGCAAGAGCCCGCGCCGCGGCGAATCCTGATCTGCGGCTCGCTCTATCTCGCCGGAACCATTTTGGCCGATAACGGCTGATCGTTTATGCTGGCTTTCCGCCAACGGAGGATTCTTTCGTGATCGTCGAACAGATCTGGATCGCCAACAATTACCGCAATTTCAACTATCTGGTCGCGTGTCCGGAAACCGGCGAGGCGCTGGCGATCGACCCGCTCGATCATCGGAAATGCCTGGGCGTGGCCAAGGACCGTGGCTGGACCATCACCCAGGTGCTCAATACCCACGAACACGGCGATCACATCGGCGGCAACCGCTTCGTGATCGAGGCGACCAAAGCGAAGCTGCTCGCCCATAAGAACGCCAAGGACAGCATTCCGGGGATGGACCGGGGGCTTGCCGCGGGCGACGCGATCAAGGTCGGCCGCACCGTGAAACTCCAAGTCCTGGACACGCCCGGCCACACCATGAGCCACGTCTGCCTGCTGGCGCACGCGGGCCAGCCCGCTCTCTTTTGCGGCGACACCCTGTTCAACGCCGGCGCCGGCAACTGCCACAACGGCGGGCACCCGAAGGAGCTCTACCGCACTTTCGCCAGCCAGCTTTATGCGCTCCCCGACGATACCCTCATCTTTCCCGGCCACGACTATATCGAGAACAATCTCAAATTCACGTTGGATCGGGAGCCCGACAACGCGCTCGCCGCCGAGATGCTGAAGAGCGCCAGCACCCAGTCGCCCGAACAGCGGGTTCCCACCACCATCGGCGTCGAGAGAATGGTCAACACATTCTTTCGACTCTCAAGCCCGAGCGTGATCCGCGCTTTGCGCGAGGCATTTTCCGATCTGTCCGAAAAACCTGATCCGGAAGAAGTGTTCCTGCGCCTCCGTCAGTTGCGCAACGATTGGTGAAAAGAAAAAAGCCCGGCCGAGAGGCCGGGCTTTTTTATGTATCGAGATTCGATTCTCAGATCACCGATTCTATCCATTCCTTGAGCTTGTTCTTGGGCAGCGCGCCGACCTTGGTCGCGGCGACCTCGCCGCCCTTGAAGATCATCAACGTCGGGATTCCGCGCACGCCGTAGCGGGACGGCGCGACCGGGTTCTCGTCGACATTGAGCTTGGCGATCGTCACCCGCCCGTTCAACTCGGTGGCAATCTCCTCGAGCGCCGGGGCGATCTGCCGGCAGGGACCGCACCATTCGGCCCAGAAATCCACCAGCACTGGGCCTGAGGATTTGAGAACATCGGCGTCGAACGAGGTATCGCTGATCTGCTTGGGCATGGGGACCTTTATCTTTTGGAAACGGCGGGATGGCGTGGCACCGGAAATCTAGGTGCGGGGTCGGGGCGCGTCAACCCCGCGCCGGCGGATTTGATTCGGGCGCGAATCGGTCGAGCGCGGCGTCCGACAACTCCATGATTCGCGGCCCTTCGGTCCAAAGCAGAACGCAGCGGATCGCGCGCCCCGGAAAGACCCGCGCGAGCAGCGCCCGGTAAAGCGCCATCTGGCGGAGATAGACTTCGGGCACCTGCGATTCGTTCGCGGGCGCCTGGCGGTGGGTCTTGTAATCGAGGATAAAGACCGAATCGGACAAAACCGCCAACCGGTCGACCTGTCCGGAGACGACTGTCGCCCCGATCGCGCCCGTGATCGGCACCTCGGCCCGGCTTTCCGGCCCGAACAGATGCGCGAACGCGGGATCGGCGATGACCGCAAGGGCTTCGGCCGCGAGCCGCGCGCGCATCTCGACGTCCAAATCGGCCGCGGCGTGTCCGAGCCAGCGTTGCGCCGCCGCGACACGCCGCTCCGGCGCGACATCCGGTAGATACTGCAACAACCGATGCAAGAGCGTTCCGCGCCGGAAGCGAAGACCCCCGTCCGGCCCGAGCGGCGAAGGCAAACCCGGCTCGTCCCCAGGCGGGCGGGAGGGCGCGAGCGGACGCGCCGGCACCGGCTCCGGCGGGGCCGCCCCGCGCGCCCAATCCGGCAGCGGCTCGGGCGTTTTGCCCATGGCCCGCGCCTTGTCATCGGGCTCGGCGTCCTTGATCTGGGGCGTGACGAGGCGCAGCACGCTTGCGCCCGCGGTCTCCCCGGCCTCATGGAGGATGGGATCCTCGGTCTCCGTGGCGATGCCTGCGAGTCCGGCGCGAATCAATTCGTACCAGTTGCCTTCGGACGGCGCGTTCTTTCCCCGCCAGCCGCAAATGTAGAGCCGGTCCTCGGCCCGGGTCATGGCGACGTAGAGCAAGCGGCGGAACTCGTTCGCGCCAAGCACGGCCGCCCGCGCCCGCTCGGATTCGGCGACGTCCTCGGCGAAGGCGCGCCGGGGCGGCCAAAGAAGGATTTCAGACGAGGCCTCGCCGGCCGTCGGATCATTCGCCGCCTCGGTCCAGAAGAACTTCGGCCCCTTGGTCGGCACCTGCATCGTGTCGGGTAAAAACACCACCGGCGCTTGCAATCCCTTGGCGCCGTGAATCGTGATCACGCGCACCGCGTCGGTCGCCCCATGTTCGAGGTCGCGCTTGACTTCGACCGCGCCGCGCTCGAGCCAATGCAAAAACCCCTCAAGCGAGGGCGGATGCGCGCGCTCGAACCCGAGCGCCAAATCGAGGAACACCGTGAGCGGATCGTCGGCGTCGGGGCCGAGCCGGGCGCGCAGCTTCTCCCGCCCGCGCCCGCGCCCGAGAATATCGGCGTAGAACTCGAAGGGCGGCACAAAGTCGGCCCGCGCCAGCAGGCCGCGAAGCTCGTCGCGGGCGCGCGCAAACGCCGCGTTTTCGCCGGCCAGCGCGTTCAACGCCCGCCACAGGCTTCCGTCCCGCTTATGGGCGAGGTGAAAAAGATCGTCTTCCGTCAATCCTACCAACGGACCCTTGAGCACGGTTGCGAGCGTGAGATCGTCCTCGGGCAGAAGAGCAAAACGCCCGAGCGCGATCAGATCCATGACCGCGAGGTGTTCGGTCAGGACCAGGCGGTCGACTCCGGCGACGGGGATGTCGAGCTTCTTGAGGGCGCGCACCAGCGCGTCCACGAACCCGGTCCGGCGTCGGACCAGCACCATCACGTCGCCCGGTCGAATCGGGCGATCGCGCGAGGGCAGCATCTCGCCGTCGCGCACCATGCGGGCAATGCGCCGGGAGATCAGGGAGGCCAAGCGCACTTCGGGCGAATCGCCCCGCGTCCGCTCGACCGGGGGCTTCCACGCCGGGGGATCGTCGGACGGCCGCGGCTCGACCGGCGGCCACAATTCCACCAGCCCGCCTTGCCCGGCGCGGGAAGCTTTGTGGCGGATTGGCACGTCGTCGAGATTGACGCCGCTCGCCGCCTCGGGCCGCGCGAAGACCGCGTCCACGGCGTTCAACACCGCGGCCACGGAACGGAAGTTGGCATTCAGTTCAACCGTCCGGAAAGGACGCAGGGCGGCGCGGGCCTTGGCCCCGAACATGTCTCGCATGGCGAGGAACGCGCCCGGGTCCGCGCCCTGGAATCCGAAAATGGATTGCTTCACGTCGCCGACGGCGAAGACCGTGCGCGGGCTCAGATCCAAGGCCTCGTGCCGGCCGAGCCCGGCGAAGAATTCGGCGGCGAGGGCGGCAACGACGCGCCATTGTTCGGGATTGGTGTCCTGGGCCTCGTCGATCAGGATGTGGTCGATGCCGCCGTCGAGCTTATAGAGCACCCAAGACGCGTTGCCCTGGGTCGCCAGCAACCGCTCGGCGGCGTGGATCAGGTCGTCGTAATCCAAGAGCGCCCGGGCGCGCTTGAGGCGGGCATAAGTCGCGAGCAACGCCTCGGCGAGCGCCAAGAGTCCGGCGGTCGCCGCCGCCGTCTCCGCGGCGCGGCGGCGGAACACGGCCGCGAGCAGTCGCGCCGCCTCGCCGTCCAGAATACTCTCGATCCCGGCGGCATTGGCCGCGATTTCCTGGGTCGCGAGCCGGGCGCGCACCTTCGGCATGTCGCCCGAGAAAGTGAGGAACAGATCCGCGTAGGCGTCGAAGGTCTCGGCCCGGGACGCGGGCGCGGACGCAAGCCAGCGGGCGATTCCTTCGCCCCGCTCGGTGTCCGTTTTTTTCGCGCTCGCCCGCAACGCCTCGGCCGCGAGTTTCAGTCCGAGCCGATCGAACGCCCGGTCGGCGCAGGCTTCGCCGATAATCGCGACCGGCGTCTCATCGGGGCCGAGCCCGAGCACGCGGCCGAGCGCCGCGACCGCGCCCGCGCCCGAGCCGAAACGGCGAAACATGCGATCGAGCCTTCCCCGCGCCCGGGCGATCTCCGCCATCAGTTCGGCGAACGTATCTTCGTCGACGTGGCGCGTCACCTGGGCGAGCGCGGCGCGAAGTTCTCCGTCCGGCGCGCTTTGCGCCAGGCCGAGCACTTCCTCGCGCGCAGCCTCGAGCATTTCCTCGGCGTCGCGCTCGTCCATGAGCGCGAAGTGCGGCGCGATGCCGGCTTCGAGCGGGAACCGCCGGAGCAACGACTGGCAGAAGGCATGAATGGTCTGGATCGGCATCCCGCCCGGGACATCGAGCACGCGGGCGAACAACCTGCGGGCGCGGTTTTTCTCCGCCACGCTTGCCGGCCGTCCGAGCAGCGCGGCGGTTTCTTTTTCGAGATCGGCCTCCGCCATCGCCGCCCACGGCCCAAGCCGCTCGGCGATGCGGCTCGCCATCTCGGCGGCGGCGGTCTTGGTGAAAGTGAGCGCAAGGATGCGCTCGGGCGCGATCCCTTCCAACAGCAACGCGAGAATCCGCTCGGTCAGAACCTTGGTCTTGCCGGTGCCGGCCGAGGCCGCGACCCAAACCGAGGCCGCCGGATCGGACGCAAGCCGCTGGTTTGCGGCCGGATCGGATTCGGCGGCGCGCGCGGGCGGGATCACGATTCCCCGCCTTCGCCCGCCGCCCATTCCTTGATGCGGGCGAGGTGCTCGTAATCGCTGAAGCGCGGCGCCCGGTCGGGGCGCGGGCGGGCTTCGTAAGGGGTCGCTGGATCGTCGAACGTCGCGATCAGGCGGGCGAGGCCCGCGCGGGCTTCGGCGACCAGTTTCGCCGGATCGAGCGCAAGATTGCAAATTTCGCCCGCTGGCTCGCTCCCCTTGAGGCGCCAGTATTCGAGCCGGGCGACGGCGCCGGCGGGGATGCCTGAAAAACCGCCTGCTTCCGCGATCAACGCTTCGAGCGGCAATTGCGGCGCGAAGCCGGCGGCGACTTCGTCGGCCGTGGGCGGCGCCCCGGTCTTGTAATCGAGAATAACGAGTCCGCCCGCGGCGTCCCGGTCGATGCGGTCGGCGATCGCGCTGACGACGAAAGGCCCTTCCGGCCCGGCGATCTCGATTTGCCCCTCGGCCTCGGTGACGCTGGCGGCGAGGCCGGCGCGGCGAGAGCGTTCGGCGGCGACGAACCAGCGGGCGATGCGCTCGAAGCGCGGCCACCAGAACACCCAAATGCCGGGACGATCGCGCGCGGCGGCGAATGTTTCGCGCCCGAGATCGAGCAGGCGGGCCTCGGCGTCCGCGGGCACCGGCGCGGGCGGCGGATAGCGCCGGATGAATCGTTCCAAGGCGGCGTGAATGAACGTGCCGTAGTCGGCGCGGCCCGGATCGGCGTCGAGCGGGTCGAGCTTGCGGAGCCCAAGGACGTGGCGGGCGTAAACCGCGTAGGGATCGCGCATCCAGGTCTCGATTTGAGTAACGGAAAGCGCGCGCGGGCGGGCGGCGACGGGCGGGCGCGGCTGCGGGCGCGGCACGCGCACCGATGCCGCCGGCTTGTCCAACGCCGCCTGCCAATGGCTCCAGGCTTCCGGATCCGTGAAGGCGGTTTCGCATGGCGTATCCTTCACCAGGTTGGCAATCCGCGTCAGCCAGCGCGAAGGCACCGTCGGCGAACCTTCGCTCCGCTCGGCGCGAGTGAGAAAGACCCTGGGCGCGGCGAAGGCCTGAATGAAATCGTGGGCGGAAAGACCGATGCGCCGCTCGGGCGCCGGCAGGCCGAAAGCCGTCATCATCGGCCGGCTCATCCACGGACTCGCGGCGGCCTCGGGCGGCCAGGTCCCCTCGTTGAGCCCGGAGAGGATCAGCACGTCGGCGTGTTGCAGCCTTGCCTCGAGCGGCCCCCAGATGTGCAAGCGCGGATGCAGACCGTAGTGCGGACGGACCACCCGCCCGGCCATCAGGGATTCGAGCAGGGCGGGGTAGGCCGGGCCCTCAAGCGTGCCAAGCGCATCGGCGGCTTCGAGAAACTCGGCGGCGAAATCCGCAGCCGCGGCGCCCGCCGCGCCGGCCCAGAGTCGGCTCGCGGCAGGCGCGGCGCGCCCCGATAGGGGCGCATCCTTATGCGCGCGCGGGGATTCGCCCGCGCGATCCGCGGCGAGCGCCTCGGCCGCGGCGATGTGCCCAGCCACGATAGCTTTGAGCGAAACCGAGGGCGCGCGAACAAGTTCGGCGAACGCCCGAGTCGCGTCCGCGAACGCGGCAATGGTTTCCCGATCGCGCGCGTTCTCTCCCGCCGCCGCGACGAGGCCGGAGAGTCCCGGCGCCGGCCGGGGGCCGCGCAACGCGGCCCGCTCGAACGCGCGTACCCGGGCGCGGAATTCGGCCGGCGCGAACCCGCACGCGGCCAGCGGATGCTTGAGCAGAGCCAAGAGCGGAATCGGGGCGAAGGATTCGGACGCGGCACGGGCGAGCAGGCGGAGGAAAATTCCGGGCGGCGTCTGGTCGAGGGGAGTACCGGCGGAATCGTCCACTTCGATCCCGAACCGCCTGAGTTCGGCCGCGACCCGGCGCGCGAGCGCGCGGTCGGGCGTGATCAACGCCGCGGTACGTTCCTCCTCTTGCAAAGTCGAGCGCATGATCAGCGCGATCGTGCCCGCCTCCTCGTGCGGCGTCGGGCAATCGATCCGCGTCACGCCGTCGAGCGCGCGGGGATGAACGGGCCGAACCGGCGGACCGGCGGTGGCCGGGCGCAGCGCCTCGGCCGCGAGCCGGACGCGGTGCGGGAGAACGCGCTCGATTCCGGGCGCGGTCCAATCGCGCACCTCGGCTCGCTCGATCCCGAGGCGCTTCAGGAGCCGCGCCATGCCGAATTGGGCATGACTCGGCTCGAGCGCATTCCAGGCAACATCGTCGAGTTCCCGGTCCAGCCCCGGCAGCACCACGATGCCCTGTGGAAGACCGAGGATGGTTTCCAACAGATCGGCGGTGGCGGGCACGCTGCCGGTGGTGCCGGCGGCAACAACGGGCCCTTGGGGCGGCTGGGCGTGCCAGAGCTGGGCGCGGGCGGCGAGCAGCCGGTTACGCCGATCCGCCGGGCCGAGCCGTCCCTCCAAGGCAAGCGCCTTGGGCCAGGCCTCGGTGACGATGCGCAGGAATTCGAGCGTCTTCTGCCAATGGACCGCAAATTCCTCCGGCACGAGCTTCCCGAGATGGGCAAAATCGAGACGTTCGGTCTCGACGTGATCGAGCAGGCGCGCCAGCTCGCGCGCCAGTCCCGCCGCCTGGTCGGCGGCGGCGGCGTGCCGGGTCGGATCGGCGCGCACCAGCCGCGCCAGCAGCAAAATCCGCCGAATCTCGCCGATGGCGGGGGGAAGGTCCGCGCCGAGGCCAAGCGCGGATTCGTCCGCGGCGGCGAAGATCAACTCGTCTTCGTCGGCATCCCCGAGCGTCCGGATCGAGGGGAGCACAGTCGGGCGACCGGAGGTCTGGCGAAGAAATGCCTCGGCGAGAGCGCGCGCGCCGCGCCGAGTGGGCAGGAAGATTTGTGCATCCGCCAACGCAAGAGTGTCCGAGCCCATCCGCGCGAGCAATCCGGCGGCCAAGGCATCGGCGAACGACACGCCGGGGGCGATGGTGAAGATTCCAAAAGGCGCGCGGGTATCGCTCATCGCCGCCGCTTGCTGCCCGGATAGCGCACCCGCATGTAGTCCTCGGCTTCGGCGAGCCCTTCGGGCGTGCCGACGTGGAACCACTCGCCGTCGTGAATAATTCCATAAAGCCGACCCGCGGAGATCGCCCGATTATAAAGAACGTTGAGCGAAAACGCGCCTTTGGAGCAATCCTGGAACAGGCGCGGGTGCAGAATCTGGACCCCGGTGAAAAGATACGGCGCGAGCTCGCGCTCGGGCCGGCGCGCGAGTCGTCCGGCCGAATCGGAGAGGAAATCGCCCTCGCCGTCGTAGCCAAAAGCAACCGTCGTCTCGTGGAGCAGCAAGAGCGCGTCCATTTCGGCCTCGCGCCAATGGCTCTTGAGCCGCGCCAGCGCATCAAAGGGCCCGTTCAGCCACAGCACATCGGCGTTGACGACAAAGAAGGGGCCTTGGCCCAGCAACGGCAGGGCGTTCAGCACCCCGCCGCCGGTTTCCAGCCGCTCCCGTTCGCGGGAAAGGACGATCTTCGGTTTTTTCCGATCCTTGAGATGATCCGCGATCGTGTCGCCGAGGTGATGCAGGTTGACCACCGCCGTTTCGACGCCAGACTCCGCGAGCCGATCGAGCGCGTGGTCGAGCAGCGTCTTTCCCGCGACCAGCACCAAGGGTTTCGGCAGCCGCTCGGTCAGGGGCTTCAATCGGGTTCCGAGCCCGGCGGCGAGCACCATGGCGGTCGAAATCGCCGTCATCGGGGCATGCCCTTGCCGGCCAGAGCGCGCGAGGGAACGGTTCGCGATTCGGGCGGCAGGTAGAGCGCGAGCCAGTCCCGGACGCCCGCCAACGCGGGGTGATCGAGCCGGCGTTCGAGCAGCCGCCAGACGCGCGGGATGTGGACCAAATAATCGGGCTTGCCGTCGCGCGCGAGCAGCCGGGTAAATATCCCAATCACCTTGGCGTGCCGCTGCGCCGCCAGGATGGCGAAATCGCCCGTGAACCGGGCGCGGTTCATGTCGGGAAAAGCGGCGAGATAGCGTTCGGTCATCGCATTCGCGAGCTCAAGGGAAACGTCGCGCCGGGCGTCTTCCAGGAGCGACATGAGATCGTAGGCCCGCGGGCCTTCGAGCGCGTCCTGGAAATCGAGCAGCCCGCAGCGGGCGATCCCTTTGCCCGTCTCCCGCACCACCAGATTGTCGACATGAAAATCCCGTAGCACCAGCGTCGAAGGAAGATCGGAAAGTCCCATGAACGCCGTCCCGAGCCAGGCCATGACGAACTCGCGCTGCGCAACCACCGAGGCGCGCCGGCCCATGACCGCCGGACAATACCAATCGAACAGCAGCATCGCTTCGTCCAGCAACCGTTTATGGTTGTAAGACTCCAGCCCTTCCGGCACCGCGCGGGCAGGCGCGATGCGATGGAGCCCGATGAGAACGTCGGTCGCGAGCTCGTAGAGCGCGCGTTCTTCCGCCGCCTTTCCGGCAAGAACGCGGGTGAAAGTGGCGTCGCCGAAATCTTCCAGGATCAAAGCGCCGAGCTCGGGGTTTTCCGCCAGCACCTCGGGCGCGGCGAAGCCGAGCGCGCGCAAGTGCCGCGCCAAGGCGACGAACGGACGCACGTCTTCTTGCGGCGGCGGCGCATCCATCAGCACCGCGCGGGTTCCGTCGCGCTCAAGCCGCTCGTAGCGCCGAAAGCTCGCGTCGCCCGCGAGTGGCGCGCGACGCGCATCGCCCCAACCGTGCCGGGCAAGAAAAGCGCGCAGCCGTTCGGCCCGGTCTGTTTTATCGGTCATTGTATCCGGCTTCCTTGAGCCGCTTATTGCCGGCGCCGAAACCGACGATCTCGGCTGTCCGTGCGCCGATCGTCGCGCCCGGAGCCAGCGTCAACTCGAGCCGCGAACGCGGGAGAAAATGCCCGAGCCGCTCGGGCCATTCGATCAGGCATATGCCGGAGGTGAAAGCGTCCTCGAGGCCAAGCTCGATCGTCTCGTCCGGTTTTTCGATGCGGTAGAGGTCGATATGAAACACAGTCGGCGATAGAGCGACGTCGCCTGGAAAATCGTATGTCTGCACCAAGGTGAAGGTCGGGCTTGGAACGTCGTCCACCTCGACCCCGGACAAAGCGGCGCGCGCGGCGATGAAGGCGCGAGCGAACGTCGTCTTGCCCGCGCCGAGCGGACCTTTGAGCCCGATCATGTCGCCGGCGCGCGCATGGGCGGCGAGCCGGACGGCCAGAGCCCGCGTTGCCGCTTCGTCGGGAAGATCGAGCCGAATGCCCACGAGCGCCTTATGCCTTTCACCGGGTCTAAGCTTCCGCGCGGGGTTGCGCCCGGCCGTCCCCACCGTCATCTTATCGTTATTGGCACGGCGGGGCCGTCCCCGTCAGCCCCCTTTCCTCCGCCCGCCGCGGGGCCTACCCCCCCCGCGCCGCAAGCCGAAGCGCCGTTTCCATGGCCAATTCTCGCGCCGACAACCAATCGCCGCCCCGGAAAACCGATATCGCCATTATCGGCGCGGGGCCGGTGGGCCTTTTCTGCGTGTTCGAATGCGGGATGCTGGATATGCGCTGCGCCGTGCTCGACGCCCTCGACGCCCCCGGCGGCCAGTGCATCGCGCTTTATCCGGAAAAGCCGATCTACGACATTCCCGGTTATCCCGAAATCTCCGCCGGGGATCTGGTCGAAAAGCTTCTCGCCCAGGCGCGGCCGTTCCAGCCCGCCTTTCATCTCGGCCAGCCGGTGACGTCGCTCGCCCGGACGGCGACCGGTTTTCGCCTCGCCACCGCCAAGGGGGTCACGCTTGATGCCGGGGCCGTCATCATCGCGGCCGGGGTCGGCGCCTTCGGTCCCAACCGGCCGCCGCTCGCGAATCTCGCCCGGTTCGAGGCGAGCGGCGCGGTGCAGTATCTGGTCAAGCGGCGCGACGATTTCGCTAACAAACGCGTCGTCATCGCCGGCGGCGGCGATTCGGCGGTGGACTGGGCGCTTTCGCTCAGTCCCATCGCCCGGAGCCTCGCCGTCGTCCACCGGCGTGACAAGTTTCGCGCCGCGCCGGAAAGCGAGCGGCGTTTGCGCGCGCTCGCCGCCGAAGGCCATGTCGAGCTGATCGTGCCCTATCAACTCGACGCACTCGAAGGCGCGGGCGGAAAGCTCAAAACCGTGATCGTCAAGAGCCTGGACGGCAAGACACGAGGCATTCCCGCCGACGTGCTGTTGCCGTTTTACGGGCTCGCCCAGGATTTGGGTCCGATCGCCGGCTTCGGGTTGAACCTGGAGCGCAATCTGATCGTCGTCGATCCCGCGACCTCGGCCACCAGCGCGAAGGGCGTGTTCGCCGTCGGCGACATCGTCACTTATCCCGGCAAGCTGAAGCTGATTCTTTCGGGTTTCGCCGAGGTGGCGCAGGCCGCGCACGCCGCGCGCGCATATTTGAGACCGAGCGAGGTGTTTCATTTCGAATATTCCACCACCCGCGGGTTGCCGAAGCCATGACATCCCGAACGGCGTCGATGACGGCGCTCGTTCTTTTCGTCGCGGCCGGGACCGCGAGCGAAGCCGCCGAGGACCGCTCCCATCTTCCCTTGCCGGTGCGCCCGTGCGCCGTCTGTCACGGCAACGAGGGTATCTCCGAGCTTGCCGGGTTTCCCAATCTCGCCGGACAGAAAGCCGGCTACCTCGTCAAGCAAACGACGGAAATGCACTTGAGCGCGCGCGCCCTGCTTGGCCTCGGCGCTGGCGGGGTGGAAGGCCCGCCCACCCGCCATCAATCGCTCTGGACCGAGCACCGCGAAAACCGGACCATGGCCCGCCAATCGGTCATGCTCGACGACGCCGGTATCCAGGCGATCGCCGGCTACTTCGCCGCCAAGCCCCGCGCCTGTCCCCCACCGGGAGTGACACGCGGCACGAAGCTCACCCTCGTGGAGCGCTGCGCCGTCTGCCACGGCGAAGACGGGATCGGCGCAACCCCCAATGTTCCCAACCTCGCCGGGCAGCACCGCCTTTACCTCGCCGACCAGATCCGAAAGATGCGCTCGGCCGAGCGGGGTGAGGTGTTCATCGACGCGGAAATCGCGCGGGCGAGCGGCGTCATGGGCCCTCAAGCCGTACAGGTGCCCGAAGACCAGATCGACGCGCTCGCGCTCTGGTTTGCGAACAGCCCCTGCGCGGAAAGAAAATAATTAGCGCGCGATCCGCAGTCCGATAAGCGCCAACACCGCGAACGCCGCGCCGGCGAGAAACGCCGCCGGCGCCCCGAAGAATTGCCACAACCCGCCCGCGAGCGCGCTCGCCGCGAACGTCAGAATCCCGCCGATCAGATGGAAGACCCCGAACGCGCTGCCGCGAAGATGGGCGGGCGCCGCGTCGGCGACCATCGCCGCGAACAGCCCCTGGGTCAGCCCCATGTGCAGGCCCCACAGCACCGCGCCGACCAGCGCCGCCGCGCGCCCCGCGCCGAAGGCGAAAACGAGGTCGGCAACGATCAACAGCGCGATCCCCAATGCGAGCAGACGGGCGCGCCCGAGGCGATCGGAAAGCGCGCCGGCCGGATAGGCCGAAGCCGCATAGGCCGCCGCCATGGCCGCCATCACCAGCGGCGCGAAGGAAGGACCGAACCCCATGTCCAGACCGCGGAGCACGAGGAACGCCTCGCCGAAGCGGGCGAGCGTCAGGACCGCCGCCACCGCCGTCACTTTCCAGAACGCCCCACCGAGCGCGGCCGGATGCAGAGCGGCGCGGAACGACAGCGGCAATGGCTCCGGCTGCGCGGCGTGGCGCGCGGGCTCGCGCACGCAAAGCGCCAGCACCGCGACCGCCGCGACCGCCGGGATGACGGCGACCCAGAACACCGCGCGCACGTCGCCCGCGAACAGGACCATCAGGCCGACGGCGGCGATTGGCGCGATCAGCGCCCCCACCGTATCGAGCGACTGGCGGAGCCCAAACGCCGCGCCCCGTTGCGCGGGCGCGGTCAGATCGGCGACCAGCGCGTCGCGCGGGGCGCCGCGAATACCCTTGCCCAGCCGGTCGGCCAGGCGCGCGGCGAACACCCAACCCAGCGTCGGCGCGAGCGCGAATAGGGGCTTGGTCAACGCGGCGATGCCATAACCCGCGAGCGCGAGCGGCTTGCGCCGTCCGATCCGGTCGCTGAACCAGCCCGAGAATACCTTGACGATGGAGGCGGCACCCTCCGCCACCCCCTCGATCAGGCCGAGCGCGAATACGCCCGCGCCGAGCGTTCCGACCATGAAAATCGGAAGCAGGCTGTGAATGATTTCGGAAGAGAGATCCATGAGCAGGCTGACGAAGCCGAGCGCCCACACCCCTGCGGGAAGCCGCGCCGCGCCCGCGCCGCTCATGCGCCGATCTTTCCCAACATGAACATCCCGGCGGCGATCAGCGTACCGTAAATGACGACCACTATAACGACGGCGGCGACCGCGGCGATCCAGCCAAGAATCGCGAACACGCCATCCCGTTCGACGAGTCCCACCGCGAACAGCGCGACAGCGACGGCGGGCGGCTGGTTGGCGCCGGGAATCGGCAAAGCGAGCAATACCGCCATGACCACGCAAACCGCGCCAAGCGCGCGCTCGGCCGCGGCCCCGGTGAGCGCGGGCAGACGCGGATGGACCGCGCGCTCGATCCTGGCGAGCCAGGGATCGGCCCGCTCGATGGCGCGTACCAGGGTTTCGCGCCGGATCGTGCGCTTTGCCAGCAGGGCGGGCAGCAATGGCCGAGGATAGCCGAGCATGAGTTGGGCGCACACCACCACCAGCGGCAGCCCGAACACCGACGAGACGCCTGGGATCGCCGACAGCGGAGTCGCCATCGGCAGCGCCAGCACCAGCATCAGAGCGCCGAACGCGCGCTCGCCGAAAAAATCTAGAATGTCACTGAGCACGATCGTTTCTTCGCGGTGGCGCGCGAGCAGTTGGGCGAGCATCTCCCGGACCGAGCGCCGGCCGTCGAAAGGAGCCTCGAAATCAGGCGGCGAGGAAAGCGTCATAGCGGGGAATGCGCGGTTCGTTCTTGGCCGCGGCTATCCATTCTTGCACCGCGGGCCAGGCCCAAATCGCATCGCAGTACGCCTGGGCACTTGCGGGCAGCGGCACCCGGTAGGTGCGGAAGCGGCCGACGACCGGCGCGAACATGGCGTCGGCGATGGAGAACTCGCCGAACAAAAACGGCCCGGCTTGACCGAAGCGGCGGCAATCGTCCCACAGGGCCCAGATCCGCTCGATGTCGGCCCAAACCTCGGCCGGTAGGTTCGATTTGTCGCGCGGCCGGGTCGAGCGACCGTGCAAATTCATGTTAAGGGTCGCGCGCAAGGGCCCGAAGCCGGCGTGCATCTCGGTCGCGACCGCGCGGGCGTGCGCGCGCTGGGCGCGATCTTCGGGCCAGAGCATCGCCCTGGGGAACAGCTCGGCCAGATATTCGCAGATGGCGAGGGATTCCCATATTTTGACCGCGCCATGCTCGATCACCGGAACCTTGCCGGTCGGCGAATGGGCCCCGATCAAGGCGGCCTTGTTGGGATCGTCCAGGTGAATCAGGACTTCCCGGAAAGGCGCGCCAGTCCGTTTGAGCGCGAGCCACGGCCGCCACGACCAGGACGAATAATTTTTGTTGCCGATGACGAGGGTGAGCGCGTTCGCCACGGTTAACCGCTATTTCGCCGCCGGCGCGCGGGTTTTCGCCGCCGCCAGATCCCCTTCCAACTGCTCGATGCGCCGCTGCATGCCGGCGAGCCGGCCGTTGAGCGCGCCGACGTTGAAGAAAGTCTCGTTTTTGACCGGAGCGGAGAGCTTGGCCGCGTAACCGAGCCAGGAGGATTCGTAGACCTTCACATTCTCGAATCCGAGATCTTCGAGCACCGCCGCCGTTTGCGCGGCGCGCACGCCGCTCTGGCAATAGACCACCGTTTCCTTCTTGGGATCGAGCTTGGCGTAGAGCGCCTTCAGCGCGTCGCGGTCCTTGAGATCCATCCCCGCGTTGTCTTTGACCTGTTTCCGGGCAAGCTTCTGCGGCGTTTCCGGATCCTTCCAATTCTGTTCGTAGGGCACGTTGATCGCGCCGGGAATGTGCCCGCCGCGGATGGCGCGGATGTCGTCGCCCGAGAATTCCTTGGGCGTGCGCGCATCCACGATCTGGACATCGGCGCGGCCGACCGCTTTCACCATCTCGTCGGTGGTGACGAAATTCGACGTATCGACCTTGAGGGAGAGCTTGACCGGCGTCGGTGTAGGTGGGGTCTTGGACACCTGACCGCCCCCGGCGACCCAGTCCTCGATGCCCGCGTGATAGATGTACGCTTTGCGCCCGCCGATGAAACGGATCGCGTATTGCGCGTACGCCATGTACGGATTGCCGGTGGAGCCGTAAACGACGATCTCGCGCGCCGGATCGACGCCCGCCTCGCCGAGGATTTTCTCGATGGCGGAAACCGGGATGAAATCCTCGCGGTTGGGATCGCGGAGCGTCCTGGCCACGTCGCCGACGTTGACCGCGCCCGGAATGTGGCCTTTCAGGTATTCGGTCTCGTCGCGCACGTCCCAGAGAATGGCCCCGCGCTTCTGGGCCACCTGGACGAACGTCCGATCCACGTTGTTGGGTTCGGTCGCGGCCCGCGCCGGCCCGGCGGCGAGCAACGCCAGCGCCGCGATAACGATGATCCTTCCCACAGACATTTTTCTTCTCCCCGCTTCTGATCGTGAAATTGAAGCCATTGCGGCTGTAAGGCGCGATGCTAACACGGCCGGGGTGTTCCCTGCCAACCGGGCCTAAGTCACCATCGCTCGCCGCTTCCGTACCCCGCCGGCGACCCTATAGAGTGCTATCCCGCAAATGATTTTCCCAGGTTTTCAGCCACCGAGCACACCCATGTCCCGAACATTCTCCCTTTCACCCATTCCTATTTCCCTCGTCGACCGGGCTCGCGGCGCGGTGCCCATAGCCCAAATCACCCCGAAGACGCTCGCGGCGTGGTTGAAAACGGCGCCGGCGCGCTTGAAGCGTTGGGTTCGCGCCATGAATTTCGAGGCCGATCCCGGCGCGGCGCTGGCGCTGCCGGCCCCCGACGGGCGGATCCAGCGCGTGCTCTTTGCCCAAGCGAAAGAACCAAGTCCGTGGGACTACGCCCAACTCCCGGCCAAGCTCCCGCCCGGAACCTACCGCCTGGAAATCGAACCCGAACAAATCGCCGCCGATGCCGCCGCGCTCGGCTGGGCGTTGGCGGCCTATGACTTCGCCCGCTACCGGCAAGCGAAGAAGAAAGCGGGCATCGCCGTTCTCGTCTGGCCCAAGGCCACCGATCGCGCCGCCGTGACGCGGGCGGTGGAAGCGACGTTCATGGTCCGCGATCTGGTCAACGCGCCGGCCAACGACCTCGGCCCTGGCGAACTCGCCCAGGCGGCGCGCGTGCTCGCCCGCCGGCACGGAGCGCGCATGACCGAGATCGTGGGCGAGGCTTTGCTGAAAAAAGGTTATCCGGCGGTCCACATGGTCGGCCGGGCCGCGTCGCCGGCGCGCGCGCCGAGATTGATCGATCTCGTCTGGGGCCGCGCCGGAGCGCCCCGGATCACGCTGGTCGGCAAGGGGGTCTGTTTCGATTCCGGCGGGCTCGATCTCAAGCCTTCGTCCAACATGAAGCTGATGAAAAAAGACATGGGCGGCGCCGCGCACGCGCTCGGGCTCGCCCACATGGTGATGGCGGCGAAACTCGATGTTCGGTTGCGCGTTCTGATCCCGGCGGTCGAAAACAGCGTTTCGAGCGAGGCGATGCGGCCGCTCGACGTAGTGCGGACGCGCAAAGGCTTGACCGTCGAAATCGGCAACACCGACGCCGAGGGGCGCGTGATTCTCGCCGACACGCTCACCGAGGCGGCGCGCGAGGCGCCTGCGCTGATCGTGGACTTCGCGACTTTGACCGGCGCGGCGCGCATCGCGCTCGGGACGGAATTGCCGGCGCTCTTCTGCAACGACGAGCCCACCGCCGAAGCGTTGCTGGCGGCGAGCAAGACCGCCGCGGATCCGCTTTGGCGTCTGCCTCTCTGGGCTCCTTACGGCAAGCACATCGAGGGCCATACCGCCGATCTCACCAATGCGCCCGAAAGCGCCCACGCGGGCGCGATCACGGCGGCGTTGTTCCTGGAACGCTTCGTCAAACCGTCGATTCCCTGGGTTCACCTCGACCTGATGGCCTGGAACACGTCTTCTCGCCCCGGCCGGCCCGAGGGGGGCGAGGCGATGGGATTGCGCGCCGTCTTCGCGTTGCTCGTGGATCGTTTTGGCCCCGGATCGCGGGCGAAACAGAAGCGAATAAAATAGGTTCCGATATGGGTCTGTTCCGCAAATTCTGTTGCGGGTTCAGATGTTTCCCGATAGAAAGTTTTGAGTGCGGAACGATTTTGCGAGGCCTCGCCAACGGCTTCGGTGAACAGGGGATCGGATGCCGGTCCAACTCGACGAGCTTCAGGCGCTCGATATCTGGCGGCGCGCGCTCAGCGCGAGCGTCCGTCTCGCGACGCCGGACCTATCGGCCCGTCAGATGTCCATCCTGCTGACCGTCTATCTCACCGCCCCTCCGCACACGGTGCGCGGGCTCGCCCAAACCATCAATATCTCCAAGCCCGCGGTCACCCGGGCCATCGACCGCTTGACCGAGACCGAGTTCGTCCGGCGCAAGGTCGACGATCAGGATCGCCGCAGCGTGCTGGTGCAGCGCACGGTGCGCGGATCCGTCTTCCTGCGCGAATTCGGCGAGTTGATCGTCGGCGCCGGCCGGGAAGTTTTCTAAGCGCCGGTCAGATCGCCGCCGACGAACGGCGGGTCGGCGGGCGAAAGCGCGCGAGATAGCCGGGCACCACCGCCTCGGCGGGCGTCGGCGCTAGCCCGAGCGCCGCGAGGCCGGGCAACGTGCCGCCGGCGACATTGTCCGTCATCAACATCCGCACCTGATCGGGCGTGAGCAGTGGCTTCGGCAGCCATTGCAAAACCATCGCCTCGAGTTCGGCCAGCCAGAAAGGCAGCGGGACCAGAAGCCGGCGACGCCCGGCGGCCTTGAGCGTCAGCGTCATGATCTCCTTGAAGCTATAGGCGCGCGGCCCGGCGAGATCGAAGGTCCGCCCTTCGGTATCCGGGCGCTTCAGGCACGCCATCACCGCGTCCGCCACGTCGCCGACGAAGACCGGCTGGAGCTTCGGCCCGCCCGCGCCGAAAAAATCGAGCGTGAAGGGCAGCCCGCCTTGGCTGCGGCGAAAGGACGGAAACGTCGGCGCGCCGATCACCGGAAGCACCGGCGAAAAGCGCGCCATCGCGGCGAACCGGTTGAAAAAATCGTCCTCGGGCCCGAAGACCACGCTCGGGCGCAGAATCGCGGCCCAAGGGAACGCCGCGCGGACGCGCGATTCTCCGTCCGCCTTGCTCCGGGCATAGCTTGATACCGAATTGGCGTCCGCGCCGAGGGCGGAGACATGCACGAGCCGACCCACGCCGGCCGCCCGGGCGGCGCGGGCGACGTTCTCCGCGCTTTCGGCGTGGACGCGCGCGAACGTGCGCCGGCCGCGCTCGAACAGAATGCCGACCAGATTGACCGCGGCGGAAGCGCCGGCAAGGGCGCGCTCGACCGTCACCGCGTTGGTGACGTCCGCCGCCCACGGCACGATATGGCCGACGTCGCCGAGCGGCTTCAAGAACATGGCCCGCTCCGGATCGCGTCCGGCGACGCGGACGACGGCGCCTTCCTGGGCGAGCCGCTGGACCACATGCCGACCGAGGAATCCCGCCCCCCCGAAAACCGTCACGACTTCGCGGCGCATGCTCCAAGCCCTCTCCGTGGCGACCCCCGCCTTCAAATCCGCGGCTCGCATTTTGCCACAGGGACCGTCCGCGGACCATCCCCGGGCATTCCCGGCAATCTCGGTTGACAGAGAGCCCCCCCTCGGATTAACGACGGGGGCCTTTGGGGCGGTTTCCGTGCCGGATGCCCCTTGTTTTGCGCCCGATGCCCAGGTGGCGGAATTGGTAGACGCGCAGGTTTCAGGTACCTGTGGCCGCAAGGTCGTGGAAGTTCGAGTCTTCTCTTGGGCACCATCGGGGGTACAATCGGGTCCCCTATCAGGAGCATCGCACCCGTGAAAACCAAGAAACCTGCCGTCGAGGTTCACCGCGGCGATTTGCCTAAGGGGTTGGATTTCGGCCGTGCCGTCGCCGTGGATTCCGAATCGCAAGGGCTGCATCCGCATCGCGACCGGCTGTGCATGGTTCAGCTATCGGCGGGCGACGGCACCGCGCATCTTGTCCACTTTCCCGAGCCCGACTTCGCCGCCCCCAACCTGAAAGCGGTGCTGGCGGACAAACGGGTCACCAAGATATTCCACTACGCCCGCTTCGACATCGGCATCATCCGCCAGTATCTCGGCGTCATGCCGACGCCGATCTATTGCACCAAGATCGCGTCCAGGCTCGTGCGCACCTACACCGACCGCCACGGCCTCAAGGATCTGTGCAAGGAACTGCTCGGCATCGAACTCAGCAAAGAGCAGCAATTGTCCGACTGGGCGGCGGAGAAGCTCAGTCCGGCGCAGGTTCATTACGCCGCCGCCGATGTACTCCATCTCCATGCGTTGAAGGAGAAGCTGGACGCCATGCTCGCGCGCGAGGATCGGGCCCGGCTGGCCGAATCCTGTTTTACCTTCCTTCCCGTTCGGGCCGAACTCGATCGCGCCGGGTTCGAAGCCGAAGACCTCTTCGCCCACATCTAGGGCCGAACCGTAGACCCCCTTGTTTCAGCGGGGAACAGGTCACTTGTGGCCCGTTTTCCGCATCTTTCATTGACGAATCATAGGGTTAAGGGCATACTTGGCGCTCAAGCTCCGGATTATCGGGGTTGCCGGGCGTTCTGGCCCAACCATTGCGTTACGGCTTCCCCTCGGAGGCCTGGGCCGAGGGTCCAGGACAAGGCTCCGGCGGAAGAAGGCACGGGCGCCAACCGGGACCGATCCCGGCTTCCATCGGAAGGAACCGCGACCCAGGATCACGGACAAGATCGCGCATGGGAACCAGCAAGGCCAAGATCTCGTCGAATGTCGAACGCGACCCCGGCGTCAAAACCGCCCGGCGCGTGCTCGCGCTTGAAGCGGATGCGCTGCGCGCGCTCGCCGACAGCCTGGGGCCCAGCTTCGTCGCCGCGCTTGATGCGCTCGTCACCGTCGCCGGCCGCGTGATCGTCTCCGGCATGGGCAAGAGCGGCCATGTCGCGCGCAAGATCGCGGCGACATTCGCTTCCACCGGCACGCCGGCGCTGTTTGTCCACCCGGCCGAAGCGAGCCATGGCGATCTCGGCATGGTGACCGAAAAAGACGCCGTGTTGGCGCTCTCTAATTCGGGCGAAACGGCCGAGCTTGCCGACCTTGTCGCCTACGCCAAGCGTTTCGCCATACCGTTGATCGCGATGACATCGGACCCCGCGAGCGCGCTCGCCCGCGCCGCCTCCGTCGCCTTGATCTGTCCCGTTGCCGAGGAAGCCTGCCCAATGGGTCTCGCGCCGACGACCTCGACCACGGTGATGCTCGCGCTCGGCGATGCGCTCGCGGTTTCGCTCCTGGAACGCAAGGGGTTTTCGACCGACGATTTTCGCGTTCTCCACCCCGGCGGCAAGCTTGGACGCCGGCTGCTCCGCGTGACCGACATCATGCACTCCGGCGCGCGCATGCCGCTTCTGCCGCCGGCGACACCGATGATGGACACCATCGTCGAGATGACGGGCAAAAGCCTGGGCTGCGTCGGCATCGTCGATTCGGATGGCCGCCTGAGCGGGATCATCACCGACGGCGACATCCGCCGTCACATCACGGATGCGAACGTGCTCGGCCGCACCGCCGGCGAAATCATGAACCGCAACGTCAAGACCGTCCGCGTCGATGCGCTCGCGAGCGAGGCGCTTCAGATCATGAACGCCAAATCGATCACCGCTTTGTTCGTGGTCGAGGATGGCCGGCCAGTCGGGATTCTGCATATTCACGACTGCCTGCGCGCGGGCGTGGCTTGAAAATCGCATCCGATAGGCTCTAAGTCATGCTCTCACCTCCCGCAGGCACGGCCTCAATCCCCACCGCCGTTCGGCCCGACGGCGGCGGCGTCGAGGCGCGCGTGCCCGGTCCCGGCCCATTCCGGCGCGTGGGGTACAGTCGCTTTGTCGCGATTGCGAAGCTCGTGCTCCCGCTAGCGGCGGTGGCTCTGCTCGCGCTGGTGTGGGCGTGGCCGAACTTGCGCGGCACCGATCTCCGTTTCCGCCTCGGCTTTTCCGACTTCGTGACCCGCGAGACCGCCGGGCCGAGCATAATCAATCCCCGCTACGTCGGCTCCGACAGTCAACAACAACCCTACTCCATCACCTCCGATGTCGCGCGCAATTCCGCCAGCGACCGCCTGAAGGTCGACTTGGATGCGCCGAAGGGCGATATCGCCCTCAATGACGGGACATGGCTCATGCTCGCCGCCGAGACGGGCGTCTATGCCCGCACCGCCAAAATCCTCGATCTTGTCGGCGGCGTCACCCTCTTCCACGACAGCGGCTACGAAATTCGCACCGATTCCGCCTCCGTCGATCTCGAGCAAGGCACCGCCCAAGGCACGGACCCTGTGCGCGGCCAGGGCCCGTTCGGCGATCTCCGTTCCGAAGGCTTCGTCTTGCTCGACAAAGGCAAGATCATCCATTTCACCGGCAAGTCCAAACTGGTGATGTATCCCGGATTCCGGATGAACCCCTCATGACCGAGCCTCGCTTTCGCCCGAGTGTCTTCGCCTTCGCCGCCGCCGTCATTTACGCTCTGCAGGGCGCCGGCGGGGGAGCCGCACAAACGCTCAACTTCGGCTCGGGCGATTCCGACCAGCCGATCGAGATTTACGCCGACGACGGCATCGAGTGGCAGCAGGAGAACCTTCTTTTTCTCGCCCGCGGCAACGCCCGGGCCGTCCGCGGCGACGTGACCGTGTTCGGCGACGAGCTACGGGCTTATTACCGCGAGAAGTCCGAAGGCGGGAGCGAGATCCACCGGCTCGACGCCCTCGGGAATGTCCGCATCGTCTCTCCCACCCAGGAGGGGATCGGCGAGCAGGCGATCTACGATGTCGACAACGCCGTTTTGATACTGTCCGGCGCCAAGCCCCGGTTTCGCAGCGGCAGCGACGAAATCGTCGCCGAGCGGCAGATCGAATACTGGGAACAGAAACAGATGGCGGTCGCGCGCGGCAACGCGGCCGCGACCCGCGAAGACCGCACGCTGCGGGCCGAGACGCTGGCCGCCTATTTCCGCAAGGATGCCGACGGCACAAACAGCGTGTTTCGGGTCGATGCCTTCGACCGGGTTCGGATCCGGACCACGACCGAAACCGCGACCGGGGATCGCGGCGTCTATAATGTGGAAAGCGGTATCGCCACGCTGACTGGATCGGTTAAGGTCGAGCGCGAAAACAACGTGTTGACCGGCTGCCGTACCGAGGTCAACTTGATGACCAATGTCAGCAAGATGTTCGCCTGCCCCACGGACCGGGTGCGCGGCGTGCTGAGTCCGAGCGAGGCGCGCAAGACGCAACCGACGAAGTCGCAAAAACAATCCAAATCCCAGAAATCGTGACGCGCCAGAGAGAACCGACCCAGCCATACCCATGAACAACCGCCCCCCGCAACCGCCCGCCTCGCCGCCCGCGGCACCCTCCGCCCCCCGTCTGGTCGCGGACAATCGGGGTTTGGCCGCCAACAATCTCGGCAAGCGTTTCAAGAAGCGCCCCGTGGTGCGCGGCGTCACGCTCACGATTCAACGCGGCGAGGTGGTCGGCCTGCTTGGCCCCAACGGCGCCGGCAAGACTACCTGTTTCTACATGATCACCGGGTTGATTCCTCCCGACTATGGCTCGATCGTGCTCGACGGAGAGGACATCACCGATCTACCCATGTATCGCCGCGCCCGACTCGGCATCGGCTATCTGCCGCAGGAGGCCTCGATCTTTCGCGGCCTCAACGTCGAGGAAAATATCAGCGCCGTGATCGAGACGATCGAGCCCATCCGCGATCGGCGCGAAGCCATTCTCGACGCTCTGCTCGCCGAGTTTTCCATTACCCATCTGCGCCGCACACCGGCGATGGCGCTTTCGGGCGGTGAGCGGCGCCGGGTCGAGATCGCCCGTACGCTGGCCTCGAATCCCCATTTTGTCCTGCTCGACGAGCCGTTCGCCGGAATCGATCCGATCGCGGTCGGCGATCTGCGCGATCTGGTCGCGCATCTCAAGGATCGCGGGATCGGTGTTCTTATCACCGACCACAACGTGCGCGATACACTCGGTGTCATCGACCGGGCCTACATCATCCATGACGGCATGGTCTTGATGGAAGGCGGGCCGCGCGAAATCGTCGGCAACGAAGACGTACGCCGAGTTTATCTCGGCGATCGTTTCTCTTTATAGGAATGATCCGGCGCTAGCAGGCTGGCCGGACAGGCATGGCGGCGACATGGCCCTAACACCCCGGCTTGACCATCGCCAGACCCAGGCGCTCGTGATGACGCCGCAGCTGCAGCAGGCGATCAAGCTGTTGCAGATGTCGAATCTCGAGCTCGCCGAATACGTGGCTGGCGAACTGGAGCGCAACCCGCTGATCGAGCCCGAGGATGCCGAATGCGGCGGCGCCGAATCGGTCGCGGCCGAACCGGGCAGCTCCCGGACGATGGATACGGAGGCCCCAGAGAGCGGCGGCGATCCCGGGCTCGAGCGCATCACCACCGACGAGGCCCTGCCCGAGACGGTGGCTCAAGCCCTCGACGTCGACTACGACAACAATTGGGCGGGCGGCGACGATGGCAACGACCGCAACGGTCGCGCGGAAGGTCCGAGTTTGCCCAGCTTCAGCGGCGCCGGTCGCGGACGCGGCCTCGAAGGCGACCAGCCGCGGGCGGAAGATTCGCTGACCCGAGACGTAACTTTGCGCGAACATCTTCTCGCCCAGCTCGGGGTCGAAATTTCCGATCCGCAGGATCGGCTGATCGGTACCCACCTGATCGACGCCCTGGACGAAGCCGGCTACTTGGTCGGCGGTCTCGATCCGGTGGCCGAGAGGCTCGGGTGCGACGTGGAACGCGTACGCGCGACGCTCGGGCAATTGCAGCAGTTCGACCCGGCGGGGATTTTTGCCCGCGACCTCGCCGAGTGTTTGGCGTTGCAACTTAAGGAAATAGACCGGCTGGATCCGGCGATGCAGACCCTGCTCGGCCATCTCGACCTGATTGCCCGGCGCGATTTTTCCACGTTGACGCGACTGTGCGGCGTGGACGCGGACGATATCGCCGATATGCTCGACGAAATCCGCGCCCTCAATCCCAAACCGGGACTCGTTTTCGACCCCGCACCGGCCGAACCCGTCATCCCCGACGTCCTGATGCGGCCGCAGCCGGGCGGCGTCTGGATCGTGGAGCTCAACCCCGACACCCTGCCGCGGGTCCTGATCAACAACGCCTATTATGCCAAGGTCAGTCGCGCCGCGCGCACCAAGGAGGACCGTCATTATATCGCCGAGCAATTTCAGAGCGCCAACTGGCTGGTAAAATCGCTGCATCAGCGCGCGACCACGATCCTGAAAGTCGCAACCGAGATCGTCCGCCAGCAGCAGATGTTCTTTGCCCGAGGGGTCGCGCACTTAAAGCCGCTGGTGCTGCGCGACATCGCGACCGCCATCGAGATGCATGAAAGCACGGTCAGCCGCGTGACATCGAACAAGTTCATCGCCACTCCGCGCGGCATCTACGAGCTCAAGTACTTTTTCTCCACCGCCCTGGCG
>SHWG01000093.1 GCA_009693905.1 Rhodospirillales bacterium
CGAATCGCGCGAAGAGGCCGGCTGCGAGATTCTCGATCTCGTCCACATCTGCGATTATATGGTGACTCCCGGCGGCTCGACCGAAACCATGGTTCTGTTCTGCGGCCGGGTGCGGGCGCCGCGTCACGGCTCGATTCACGGCATGGCAGCGGAAAACGAGGACATCCGGGTTCACGTCGTCCCCTCGGCTCGGGCGCTTAAATGGCTGGACTCGGGCCGAGCCTGCAACTCCATGATCGTCATTGCCCTGCAATGGTTCTGCATGAACCGAAACCGGCTCCGGAAGCGCTGGCGCCGAGCTTGATCGTTCTTTGGAGCCTCGTTAGTCTCCGCATTCCACGTGACGATGGAAATTTCCCTCCATGCAGGTCCGCAGCGGATTTATCGAGACGATCGGCGAGACGCCCCTGATCCGTCTCATGCGCGCTTCCGAGGAAACCGGATGCGAAATTCTCGCCAAGGCCGAATTCCTCAACCCCGGCAGTTCGGTCAAGGATCGCGCGGCGCTGGCGATCGTCGAAGACGCGGAACGGAAAGGCCAACTCAAGCCCGGCGGCGTGATCGTCGAGGGCACCGCCGGCAACACCGGCATCGGGCTGGCGCTGGTCGGCAATGCGCGCGGGTATCGCACCGTCATCGTCATCCCCGAGACCCAGAGTCAGGAAAAGAAGGACATGCTGCGCCTGTGCGGCGCGGACTTGCGCGAGGTTCCCGCCGTTCCCTACAAGGACCCCAACAATTACGTTCATGTTTCCGGACGGCTCGCCGACGAGCTCGCGCGCACCGAACCCAACGGCGCGATCTGGGCCAATCAATTCGACAACGTCGCCAACCGCGACGGGCACTACCGCACCACCGGCCCCGAGATCTGGCGCCAGACCGACGGCCGCGTCGACGGGTTCATCTGTTCGGTCGGAACCGGCGGCACCCTTGCCGGAGTCGCCCGGTGCTTGCGCGAAAAAAAGCCGGGCGTCGTCATCGGCCTCGCCGATCCTCTCGGCGCCGCGCTCTACCACTATTACAAGCACGGTTCCTTGAAGGCCGAAGGCTCGTCCATCTCCGAAGGCATCGGTCAAGGCCGCATCACCAAGAACCTGGAAGGGCTCAAGGTGGACGCGCCGTTCCAGATCCCCGACCCGGAATGGCTGCCGATCGTGTTCGACCTGCTCAAGCACGAAGGCCTTTGCGTCGGCGGATCGAGCGGGGTCAACGTCGCCGGCGCGATCCGTCTTGCCAGCCAGATGGGTCCCGGCCATACCATCGTCACCCTGCTCTGCGATTACGGCACCCGTTACCAAAGCAAGATGTTCAATCCGGCGTTCCTGCGCTCCCAGAACTTGCCGGTCCCGGACTGGCTCGATCGCAAATCATGACCTACGCCAACCCGCACGCCCTTGTCTCCACCGAAGACCTCGCGCGCCAGCTTGCGGCCCCCGATTTGCGGGTCGTGGACGCGACGACCTTCATGCCGGGGGTTCCCCGCCAGGCGCGCCATGAATTCGAGGCCGCTCACATTTCCGGCGCCGTCTATTTCGATGTGGATGAAATCCGCGACCGCGACTCGGCCTTGCCGCACATGCTGCCGAACCCGGAGAAGTTTTCGAGCCAGGTTCGCCTGCTCGGTCTCGGCGACGGCAGCCGGATCGTGATCTACGACGCCAACGGCGGCTTTCTCGCCGCGCACCGGGTGTGGTGGATGTTCCGCGTCTTCGGGCACCGCGACGTCGCGGTCCTGGACGGCGGCCTCGCCAAGTGGCGCCGCGAAAACCGGCCCCTCGACGATACCGCGCCCTTGCCGCGCGCCCGGCACTTCACCGCCCGCATGGATCATACGCTGGTGCGCAACCTCGACCAGATGCGCGTCAATCTCTCGCGCCGGCGCGAACATGTGGTGGACGCGCGCGGCCACGGCCGGTTCAAGGGCACCGAGCCCGAGCCCCGCCCGGGCCTGCGCGGCGGCCATATTCCCGGAAGCCGCAATGTTCCTTTCAATGCGATTCTCGATCCTTCCCGCGATTTCGTCGTCCGGCCGGCGGCCGAGATCGCCGCCGCCTTCGCTTCTGCCGGTGTCGACGTCGCCAAACCCATCATTGCCAGTTGTGGATCGGGCATCACCGCCTGCACCCTGGCTTTCGGACTTTTCCTGATCGGGCACGAGCGCACGGCGATCTACGACGGCTCCTGGACCGAATGGGGCGGACGCGACGATGTTCCGGTTGAAACCTGATGCGCAAGGATAAGAATAAACGCCCGAAACGCCGCGACACCGTCCTCGCCCACGCCGGCAGGGACCCTGGCGCCAATCACGGCATTGTCAATCCGCCGGTCTATCACGCCTCGACCGTCGTTTTCCCCACGCTTGCGAAGCTGGAAGCCTCCCAGGCCGCGCCTTTCGATCACATCCATTATGGGCGCTACGGCACGCCGACGACGCTTGCACTGGAGGAAGCCGTCGCCGCCCTCGAAGGCGGAGACAAGGCGATCTCCATGCCCTCCGGGCTATCGGCCATCGCCTGCACGCTGCAATCGTTTCTCCATGCCGGCGATCACGCCTTGATCGTCGATTCGACATATCTTCCGACCCGCCGGCTTTGCGATGGCCTGCTAGCCGGCTTCGGCGTCGAGACGACGTACTACGATCCTCGGATCGGCGCCAGGATCGCCGGCATGATCCGCCCGAACACCCGGATGGTCTATTTGGAATCTCCGGGCTCGCTCACCTTCGAAGTGCAGGACGTTCCCGCGATCGCCAAGGCCGCCCACGCGCGGGGCGTGGTCGTGGTCATGGATAATACCTGGAGCGCGGGGTACTACTTCCAGCCCTTTGCCCACGGCGTCGACGTTTCGATTCAAGCCGCCACGAAATTCATCGCCGGGCATTCGGACGCCATGCTCGGCGTCGTCACCGTGCGCAAGGAATTTTATCGGCAGATCAAGGAGACGACCGCGTTCCTCGGCGTCTGCGCCGGAGTGGACGAGTGTTATCTCGGCCTGCGCGGCCTGCGTTCGCTGGCGGCGCGGCTGCCCCGGCACCAGGAAACCGGGCTCAAGCTCGCCCGCTGGCTGAAAGCGCGCCCCGAAGTCGCGTGCGTTCTCCACCCGGCGCTGCCCGGATGTCCCGGGCACGAATTGTGGAAACGCGATTTCACCGGCGCGCCGGGACTATTCTCGGTGGTGCTGAAGGAATTTTCGAACAAGGCGGTCGCGGCCATGCTCGACGGCTTTGAGTTGTTCGCCATGGGATTCAGTTGGGGCGGGTATGAAAGCCTGATCGTTCCCATCCATCCGGCCAAGGTGCGCAGCGCCACCCGCTGGCCGCACCCGGGGCCTTCGATCCGGATTCATGCCGGGCTCGAGGATGCCGACGACTTGATCGAGGATTTGGCCGCGGGGCTTAAGCGCCTTACCTCGGCTTGAAAGCCGTCACGCCGGCCGAAACCGCGAACAGGACCAGCGCCGCGACGACAATGGCCGGCCCCGACGGTAAGTCAAAAGCCAAGCTGCCGCTCAAGCCGCCGACGACCGCGACCGCGCCCGCCGCCGCCGCGAGAACGGCCATCGCCTCGGGCGTGCGCGCGAAGCGGCGCGCCGCCGCCGCCGGAACGATGAGAAGCGCCGTGACCAGAAGAATCCCAACCACCTTCATCGCCAGCGCCACGGTCGCGGCCATCAGCACCATGAATCCGATCCCGACCGCCCGCACCGGTATCCCCTCGACCCGGGCGACTTCCTCGTGGACGGTCACCGCCAGCAACGGCCGCCACAGCAGGGCGAGAACGGCGAGCACGGCGCCGCCGAGGGCATAGACCGCGAGGAGATCGTCCATCGTGACAGCGAGGATATCCCCGAACAGATAGGCCGCGAGATCGACCCGCGGCCCTTCGGTCGCCGCCACCGCCAGGAGTCCGATCGCGAGGGTGCCGTGGGACAGAATGCCGAGGACTGTATCGCTCGAAAATCGCCTTCCCTCGCTCAAGAATACCAGCAGAACCGCGACTGCCGCGCAAACCGCCACCACGCCGATGGTGACGTCGAAGCCGGCGATCACGCCGACGGCGACGCCGAGAAGCGCCGCGTGCGCCAGCGTGTCGCCAAAATAGGCGAGCCGCCGCCAAACGACGAATGAGCCGAGCAACCCGCTCAAGACCGCGACGACGATCCCCGCCGCCAGCGCGCGCCAGAGGAAGTCATCCATGGGCGATTGTCCCGGTTTTGGTAGCGAGCGGCACCACGTCGCCGTGCGCGTCGTGGTGGTGGTCGTGGTGATGGTGGTAGATGGCGAAGGCCGCCGCGGCCTGAGGACCGAAGAGAGCGACAAAGGCGGGATCGCGGCTGACCGCTTCCGGATGTCCGGCGCAGCAAACGTGATGATTGAGACAAATCACCCGGTCGGTCGCCGCCATGACCAAATGAAGATCGTGGGAGACCACCAGAACCCCGCACCGGCGGCGCTCGCGGATGCGGGCGATCAGGGCGTAAAGCTCGACTTGGCCGGCCACATCGACGCCCTGAACCGGCTCGTCGAGGACCAGCAGGTCCGGCTCGCGGATAATCGCCCGCGCCAAAAGGACACGCTGTAGCTCTCCGCCCGAGAGTTCCTGCACCGCTTCTTTCGCCAGGTGCCCGGCGCCGACCTCGTCGAGCGCGGCTTGCAAACGAACGGCGACATCGACGCCGGAAGGAATCGCTAGGCGCAACAGGCGCTCGACCGTCAGCGGCATGGCCGGATCGATCGTCATGCGCTGGGGCATGTAGCCGACTTTGAGTCCGGGCCGCCGGCGGACGGTCCCGCGATTGGGGGGCAAAAGACCCAGCAGCACGCGGACCATGCTTGTCTTGCCGGCGCCGTTGGGGCCGATCAGAGCGACCACCTCGCCTGGGCCGACGGACATGGAAACGTTGCTGACGATTCGATTTTTGCCGAGGTCGACGCTGACGTCGTTGGCTTCGACCAATAGCGATGGCGACGACACCTCAAGCATGGCCGGCCTCCGCGCATGGCCGGCAATCCGGGCACAAGCCGAGAGCTTCCACCGTCGGTCGTTCGAGGGTGAAGCCCGCTTCGGCCAGACCGCAGCGCATCGCCGCGTCGATCCGGCCGTCGGCCATTTCGGCCGCCCGGCCGCAGGCGCGGCAGATCAGGAACTGCCCGCTGTGCGGTTCGCCCGGCTGATCGCAGCCGATGAAGGCGTTCAGACTTTCGATCCGATGGACCAAGCCCTGGGCGCGCAGAAATTCGAGCGCCCGGTAAACGGTGGGCGGCGCCACGGTTTCGCGCTTCTGCCCGAGCGCCGCCAGAATATCGTAGGCCCCCATCGGCCGGTGGCTTTGCCACACCAGTTCGAGAACCCAGCGGCGGAGCGCGGTCAGTCGCCCGCCCGAGGCGGCGCAAACCTTCGCCGCGCGCGCCAGCGCCGTGGTCACGCACCGGCGATGATCGTGCTTTAACCTTTTGAAGGGACGCGGGTCGTGGGCGCGGGTTGGAGCCATCGGCATCCTCTCTCGGCTTGACGGCAGGATGTTATCTTATAACATAACGCCCTGTCGAATCATCGACGCCCTTCGACTAAAAAAGGCACCATGACCCGATCCGCAGCCCTCCTCGCCAGCCTGTGCCTGGCGCTCGCTTTCCCGGTTCGCGCCGAGACGCCCAGGGTCGTGGTTTCCATCCCGCCGATCCATTCCCTGGTGGCCGGAGTCATGGAAGGAATCGCCACACCCGAGCTTCTGGTCAAAGGCGGCGCCTCGCCCCACACCTATTCCCTGAAACCCTCCGACGCCAAGGCCTTGGCGGAGGCTCGACTTGTATTCTGGGTCGGAGAAGGATTGGAGGCGTTTCTCGTCAAGCCGCTCGCCGCCCTCGCCGGCCAGGCGAAAGTCGTGGAACTGATCGAGGTTCCGGATTTGCGCCGTCTTCCCTACCGAACGGCGGGAGCTTGGAAACGCGACGACCACGGGCACGATCACGCCGATAAGAAAAAAGCGACCAAGCCTGAAAAGACCGGGCACGGCCACGCGCACGGAGATACGGACGCGCACATCTGGCTCGCGCCCGCCAACGCGCGCGTCCTCGCCGCCGCCATCATGGCCGCCCTGGTCGAGGCCGATCCCGCGAACGCCGCTCGCTTTCGCGCCAACGGACAACGGCTGCACGACCGATTGGCCGCGCTCGAAGCCGATATGAAAACAGTTCTGATGCCAGTCAAGGACCGGCCGTTCGTCGTCTTTCACGACGCCTATCAGTACCTGGAAGACGCCTTCGGCTTGAACGCGATCGGCGCCGTCGCCGTCGCCCCGGAAAAGCCCCCGGGGCCGAAAAGTCTCGCGGCCTTGCGCAAGCGAATCATAGCCACTCGCGCCCGGTGCGTGTTCCGCGAACCCCAGTTCCCGGCTAACTTGGCCGAAACCGTGGCCGAGGGAACCGGCGCGCGGATCGCCATCCTCGACCCCGAAGGGATCAGCGGCAACCCGGGAGCGAATCTCTATTTCGATCTGATGCGGGCCAACGTCCGCGCGCTCGCCGAGTGCCTGGGCGCGAATTGACCCCCGGCAAGCGGTTGACAGGCGCGGGCGGGCATATGACCTTTCCCCCATGAGCGACGACATTCTTTCCACGATCAAGTTCGACGCCGCCGGCCTCGTTCCCGCCATCGCGCAACAGCACGACAGCGGCGAAGTGCTGATGATGGCGTGGATGAATCGCGACGCGGTGGCCGAGACGCTGCGCACCCGGCGGGTGACTTACTGGTCGCGGGCGCGGGCCAAGCTCTGGCGCAAGGGCGAGACCAGCGGCCAGGAACAAAACCTGGTGGAAATGCGCGTCGATTGCGACGGCGACACGCTCTTGCTCCTGGTCGATCAAAAAGGCGTCGCCTGCCACACCGGACGGCGCAATTGCTTCTTCACCGCCGTGCGCGACGGCCGGCCGGTGGAGATCGCCAAGCCGCTGGTCGATCCCAAAACGCTCTACGAAAAATAAAGGCCTCTTATACCAACAGCCACGCGCTACAACTCGTGGCTGTTGGTCCGCCGCGACAAGCGCGGTGGCGCGATTCCCGGCGTTACCGTTCGCAAATGGGCTATCCTACATCGGGACGGCCTTGGCTGCGGCAAACTTCCTTTCCGTTTCGGTCGAACACGACCAGGGTCGCCGATACACCGGCACTTTCGGCATAGCCCCACCAACTGGCGTTGTTTGCGCGCCTCAAAAACTCGGGAGCCACGCGCGGCGCAAGCGGGGGGCGCCATG
>SHWG01000094.1 GCA_009693905.1 Rhodospirillales bacterium
ACTTCGGGGCGGGCTTGGTCTGGCTCGCCGCCGGGCTGGCAAGGGCGAGGGCTGCTGACAGGGCCGCGAAGGCAGCTATGAGTACTCTCATTTCTTACTCCTCCTCCCTTATTGGTATATCCTTACCACAACATGCCAGATCGGGCCGGCACAAGGAGCCGCAAGGGCATTGTCACGTTGGCAGAGTTCACCCCCCAACTCCGCCCGCTTCGTTTCATGGCGCTGTAGCATTTCCAATGACTTAGCAGGCTCGGGCAGAGGCCAGAAATGGCTCACAAGCGCCAACGTGACAATGCCCTCAAACGGAATCAGCGCAGGCCAATTCAATGCTTCATCTGGGTAATGCGGGCTTAGAGCTTTTCAGCTCCGGCGCGGGCGCAATCCTCGTCTTCTTGTCCGGTCCCACCGCCAACGCCGCAGGCACCGATCAGGACACCTTGGCGGAAAATCGGCACGGCGCCCTGGCCATAGAACATGTGGCTGCCTTCGGCCGCGGCGATGCCGCGCAAGGTCGGGTGATCGGCCCGGGGCGTCAGATCGCCACTGGGGCGTCCGAAGGCAGCCGAGGCCATAGCCTTGCCCTGGCTGCCAAAGGAGCCAGCCCACATGGCGCCATCCACGCGCTGAAAGGCAAGGAGCCGTCCGCCGGCGTCGCACACGGCGATATTCATCTTCGCGCCGATCTGGTTTGCCTTCTCGATGGCGCCGGCGATCACGCGATTGGCATCCGCGAGGGTGAGGGTCATGAGGTCGATCCTTTCCGGTCAGAAATCCACGTGTGCGGCCAGCGCTGGATATTGTCACGGCGCTCCGAGTGTAGCGGTGCGTCTGGCAGAGTGGTAGCCATCGGGATGAACAAGATCAGCTACGCCGGGTATCGCTTCCCTGTCCCTACCGCAAACTCCGGCATTGTCACGTTGGCGCTTGTGCGCCATTTCTGGCCTCTGCCCGAGCCTGCTAAGTCATTGGAAATGCTACAGCGCCATCAAGCGAAGCGGGCGGAGTTGGGGGTGAACTCTGCCAACGTGACAATGCCATCTGCCGATGCATTGTTGCTCCGGCGCAACCAGACTTTCCGGCCGCTTCACTGAGGGAGTTTGTCTCCGGCGCTTACATATCTCCTGATCCTCGGCCATCCTGGCCGTCGTCAGGCAGAAATTTCACTTAGCCGACTGTGCAGATTTCCCGAGCCACCTCTGTGTGACCGCTCGGCGCCAATTTGACGAACATTCCCACCCGTGATGAGCTTCGACAATCTATCGCACGACGCGGTACTGGGCCATGCAAGCTCTTGTTCGTCGGCGTCGAATGGTACCGCAAGGGCGGGGACATTGCGATCGCTATTGCTCAGAAATTGCACGACAGTGGTGTACCGGTTGAACTGCAAATAGTAGGTGTCGAGGCGTCTCGAAGTAGGTCGTTAGTCGAGACGCGTCAGTTGAGCCCCAAGAGCCAACAACGCTTGTCGACGCTAGGCAGGTCGGCGTCAGGGAGGTAATCATGTTCCGGAAAATCGCGAGAGTCGCCACCCTTTCTGTTGCCTTGGTTGTTGCCGTCACGGTGCCGCCCCACGCCCAGGAGCAGAAGGGCGCGCTCGTCTTCGCCGTCGAATCACTCGGCGCTCAGACGCTCGATCCGATCCTCGAAGGGCGGCCGGGCAACGCGGTCTACCAAGCGGTGATGTACGACTCGCTGGTCGGCTTCGACCTCGAAAAAGGCGGCGTCGGCCCCGGCGTCGCCGAACGCTGGGAGCTCGCGCCCGACGGCCTGGCCTGGACCTTTTATCTCCGGCCCGGCCAGACCTTCCACAATGGCGACAAGCTCACCGCGCACGACGTGAAGTTCAGCCTCGAGCGCCAGATGGGACCCAACTCGCTGGCCTCCGCAGCGGCCAGCATGCGGCGCACGATCAAGAGCATCGAGGTGATCGAGGACCTGACGGTCCGGGTGCAGACGACCAGCCCGCAGATCGGCCTTCCGGCCGGGCTGTCGCGCGCGGTGGCGCCGGAGGGCGCTATCATGCCCAAGGCCTATATCGAGCGGGTCGGCGAGGAGGAGTTCCGCAAGAAGCCGATCGGCAGCGGCCCTTGGAAGTTCGTGCGCAACGTGCCAGGCGATCGCATCGAGTTCACTGCGGTCACCACGCCACACTGGCGCGGCCGGCCGCAGTTCAAGGATTTGACGATTCTCCTGGTGCCGGAGGAGAGCACGAGGGTGGCAATGGTGCGCACCGGCGAGGCGGCGATCGCCTCAATCGGGCCGGAGACTATGCTCGGCGCCACACGCGCCGGGCTGGAGGTGCTGTCGGTGCCGGGCACGATGCAGGCGGTCTTCCAGTTCTGGGGCACCTACAAGCCGGAGGTGAAGGACTCTCCCATCGCCAAGGTGCGGGTGCGCCAGGCGCTGTCGCTGGCGATCGACCGCCAGCAGGTGATCGAGCATGTCATGAACGGCAAGGCGCGCCGGCCGCATCCTTTCGCGACCTTCGCCTACACCGACTATTTCAGCGCAGATCGTTGGAAGAAGTGGGCGGACGAGGCTTACCGCTACGATCCGGTGCTGGCGAAGAAGATCCTGGCCGAGGAGGGCTATCCCAACGGCTTCGAGCTCAAGTTCGCCAACACCGCACTGCCCGGCACGCAGTTCATGGTCAATATCGGCACAGCGGTCGCCGACATGTGGACCAAGATCGGCATCAAGGTGACGCTCAAGCACTACGAATGGGGCTCGTTCGCGCCGCTGGAACGCAATCAGGGCCCGCTCATCGGCTGGGCCTCGATGTACCGGACCGCAGGCCGACCCGACGCGCCGTGGCGCTACGACGGCGCGTTTTCGCCGGAGAGCATTCAGCGCCTGCTGGGCGACACGGACAATTGCCAAGAGGCGTGCCAAGAGTACGTCAAGACCGCCCGCGCGCTCGGGTCCGAGCTCGACAAGACCAAACGCACGGCGCTGACCGACCGCATGGTCGAGGTGACGGCAAATACCTGGACGGTGGTGCCGATCCTCGAGGGCATGGGCTACTACGCGATCAACACCAAGCAAGTCGGCCAGTTCGACGCCATCGCCGGCCGGCACGAGCTGGGCGACGTGTTCGAGCGCATTCCGCGGCCCGAGCAGAAGCCCTGGAAGAAGTGAAGCCAACGCTGACGATAGTGGGCGCGCCATGAAGCGCTATATCGCGCGCCGCCTGATGCAGGGTGTGGTCCTGCTCTGCATGGTGGGGACGATTGTGTTCTTCCTCGGCCGGCTGACCGGCAATCCGGTCGACCTGATGATGCCCGAGGACGCCACCGCCGAGGACCGCGCGGCACTCATCCAGACGCTCGGCCTCGACGGCCCGATCCTCGACCAGTTCGCGATCTTCGTCGGCAGGGCGATCCAGGGCGATCTCGGCACCTCGATCCGCATGAGGCAGCCGGCGGTCGAGGCCTTCTTCGACCGCCTGCCCAACACGCTCGTTCTGCTGCCCTGGGCGATCCTGCTCGCCATGCTACTCGGCATTCCGCTCGGCGTGGTGGCGGCGGTCAACCGCGGCAGCTTCCTCGACCGCGCGGCGGGCACGGTCGCGGTGCTGGGCATCGCCATGCCGAGCTTCTGGCTCGGCATTCTGCTGATCTTCGTCTTCAGCGTCGAACTGGGCTGGCTGCCGTCCGGGCGCATGGGTGGCCCGGCACACTACGTCCTGCCGGTCATCACGCTCGCCGCGTTCCTGGTGGCCGGCTTCATGCGCATCACGCGGTCGGCCATGCTGGAGGTGATGGAGAGCGAGTTCGTCAAGCTGGCGCGCATCAAGGGGCTGAGCGAAGGCGTCGTGATCTGGAAGCATTGCTTGCGCAATGCGCTGATCCCGGTGCTCACCCTGTGGGGCGTGTTCATCGGCAACCTGATCACCGGTGCCATCGTGACCGAGACGGTGTTTGCCTGGCCCGGCATCGGGCGTCTGACCTACGAGGCGGTGATCTACCGCGACTTCCCGCTGCTGCAGGCGGTGATCATCCTGAAATCGATCCTGATCCTGTCGATCAACCTCGGCGTCGACATCCTCTATGCCTATGTCGATCCGCGCATAAGGTTGGCCTGACCATCGCCATGGGACTGCACCAAACGCTTACGACACCTCTCCGCCACGAAGTCGGGGTGAGGAAGGGGCCGATCGCGAAGCGATGGGAAGGTGAGGTGGTGTCGGGCCAGAATCGGTTTTCCCCTCAACCCAGTGCGGAGACTACTCCGCTCCTCTCCCCCTGGCGGGGAGAGGAGCATGAGGGGAGGAAGGCTAGCCATGGCCATTGCTGATCCTCCCCGGCGGCTGTCGCTGTGGCGTCTGGTCTGGCCGGCGCGGGTGCCGGGGGGCTTTCGCCGTACCGCGCGCGTGCCCTGGATACCGATTGCGATCATCTCGGTGATCGTCGTCATGGCGCTTTTCGCGCCGCTGCTGGCGCCCTATTCGCCGATCGACCAGACCCTGCGCGACAAGCTGCTGCCGCCGGCTTGGCTGGCGGGCGGCAGCGACAGGTACTTTCTCGGCACCGACGCCTTCGGTCGCGACATCCTGAGCCGCCTCATCCATGGCGCGCGGATCAGCCTGATCGTGGCACTGCTGGCGCTGACCGCGGGTGGCGGCGTCGGCCTGCTCGTCGGCATTGTCGCGGGTTACCTCGGCGGCGCGGTCGACAGCGTGCTGATGCGCCTGGTCGATGCCGCCTTCGCCTTCCCGGCCATCCTGTTCGCGCTGCTGCTCGCCGTCACCATGGGCCAGGGCCTGGGCACGCTGGTGATCGCCATCAGCCTGCTGTTGTGGGCCTCCTTCGCGCGACTCATCCGGGGCGAGGTGCTGTCGCTCCGGCAGCGCGACTTCGTGGCGCTCGCCCGAGTGCGCGGCTGCTCGGCGCCGCGCATCATGCTGACGCATATCCTGCCCAATGTGTTCAACACCTTCATGGTCCTGGTCACGCTCAACATCGGCGTCGTGATCATCGCCGAGGCGACGCTGAGCTTCCTCGGTGCCGGAATCCCGCCGCCAACGCCGAGCTGGGGCCTGATGATTTCCGAGGGACGCGGGCGCATCGCCGATGCCTGGTGGGTGGCGCTGATTCCGGGCATCGCAATCACGCTGATGGTGCTCGCGGTCAACCTGTTCGGCGACTGGCTGCGCGACCGGCTTGATCCGAGGCTGCGCCAGCTATGAGCGAGCAGCCGGTTCTCGAGGTCCGCGACCTGCACACCCATTTCTTCCTGCGCCGCGGCGTCGTGAAGGCGGTTGACGGCGTGAGCTTCTCGCTCAGGCGCGGCGAAGTGCTGGGCCTGGTGGGCGAATCGGGCTGCGGCAAGAGCCTGACTGCACTGTCGCTGATGCGCCTGCTGCCCAGAGGTGGCGCCCGTACAGTCAAGGGCGAGGTGCTGCTCGACGGCGAGAACATCCTGGAACGCACGCCGGCGGAGATGCGCGAGATCCGCGGCCGCCGGATCTCGATGGTGCTGCAGGATCCGCAGACCTCGCTCAATCCAGTCTTCTCGATCGGCGACCAGCTGCGCGAGGCGATCCAACGCCGCAAGCGCGCCCCTCATGCCGAAATAATAAAGGAGGCGGTGGCGGCGCTCCGCCGCGTCGAGATCGCCGCACCCGAACAACGCCTCGACCAGTATCCGCACCAAATGAGCGGTGGCATGAAGCAGCGCGTGGTGGGGGCGATCGCCATCAGCGGCGAACCTGGAGTGCTGATCGCCGATGAGCCGACCACCGCGCTCGACGTCACGATCCAGCTTCAGTACCTGAAGCTGCTCAAACGCCTGCAGGCCGAGACCGGCATGGCGATCCTGTTCATCACCCACGATTTTGGCGTCGTCGGGCGCATGTGCGACCGTGTGGCGGTGATGTACGCCGGTCGCATTGTCGAATGCGGCCCGGTGCGGCAGATTTTCGAGGCGCCGCAGCATCCCTATACGCGCGCGCTGATCGCCTCGGTGCCGAAGATGACAGGTCCGCCTCCTGGTATGGGCGGCCGGCTCGCCACGATCGAGGGTCAGCCGCCCTCGCTGATGGACTTGCCGGTGGGTTGCCGCTTCGCCGGACGCTGCCCTCTTGTCGAGCAGCGGTGCCTCGACGCCTATCCCGGTACGGTCCGGATCGGCCCCGAGCATACCGCCGACTGCTGGAAGGTCGTGCCGGCATGAGGGCCCCGGCTCAAGATGGGGGGCCGCCGCTGCTGCGCGTTGAGGGAGTACGCAAGCACTTCGCCCTCACCAAGGGCATCCTGCTCACGCGGACGCTTGGCCACATCAAGGCGGTGGATGACGTGTCCTTCGAAATCCGGGCCGGCGAGACGCTGGGCCTGGTGGGTGAATCGGGCTGCGGCAAGACCACGACGTCGCGCATCATCCTCAATCTCGAGGAGCCGACCGAGGGCCGGGTCCTGCTCGACGGCGAGCCGATCCACGGCCTGAAGGGCCGGGCGCTCAATGCCTACCGCGCCAAGGTGCAGGCGGTGTTCCAGGATCCCTGGTCGTCGCTCAACCCGCGCATGAAGGTGGGACGCACTATTGCCGAGTCGCTGATCGTGAATGCTTCGGGAGATCGGGCCTGGGGAAACCGGGCGAGGATCGACGAGCGGGTGCGGGAGCTGCTGCTCCAGGTTGGCTTGCGCCCCGAGCAGGCGCAGCAATACCCGCATGAGTTCAGCGGCGGACAACGCCAGCGCGTAGCCCTCGCCGCGGCGCTCGCATCACGGCCGAAGCTGATCGTGCTTGACGAGCCGGTCTCCGCGCTCGACGTGTCGATCCGGGCCCAGATGATGAACCTGCTGAAGGATATCCAGGCCCAGGATGACGTGGCCTACCTGCTGGTGGCTCACGATCTTGCAACGGTGCGCTACATGGCCGACCACACGGTGGTGATGTATCTCGGCAAGATCATCGAGCAGGCGCCGACGGCTGCCCTGTTTGAGGACGTTCGCCACCCCTATACCAAGGCCTTGTTCTCGGCCGTTCTGGTGGCGTGGCCCGGCCGGCAGAAGGAAGAGATCGAGCTCAAGGGCGAGGTACCCTCGCCGCTCAATCCGCCGTCCGGTTGCCGATTCCACACGCGCTGTCCCTGGGTCATGCCGCGCTGCTCGCAGCGCGAGCCGGCGCTACGTGAGGTCTCGCCCGGGCACTTCGTCGCCTGCCATCTGTTCGACAATGCCTAGGCGCGTGGGCATTGTCACGTTGGCAGAGTTCACCCCCAAACTCCGACCGC
>SHWG01000095.1 GCA_009693905.1 Rhodospirillales bacterium
CCTCGGGCTTGGAGGTAACCTATGAGTCAAAAGTCGGCGCCGACAGTATCAGGGGTGCAGAGCCAGAAATGGTTTGCATCATTTGCTCCAAAAAATCGAGCCGCTGCGCGGCTAATCAATACGCGCTCAACACCTCGATAGCCTAACAACCCCAAGCCCAACAGCCCAAAGCCGTAAAGAAGCCAAGACGCTTGACTTAGGGGGTCCTGGCTAGACGCAGACCGAGGTTGAAGATACGGTAGTCAAGCATGGGCTCACGGATTCATGTATGTGTTAATATATTTTTGATGGCTAACTTAACCATGGGGAGACTCTGACATGCGCAGACGCGAATTCATTGCAGGAGCGACGGTGGTGGCGGCTGGTGCGCGCCATGCCTCGGCACAGGCGAAGCCCGAGAGGATCGTCGTCATGACTTGGGGCGGCTTCAATGCGGAGGGTGTCGAGAAGGGCATCAACAAGCCCTATCTTGACCAGTTCGGCGTCAAGGTCGTGCTCGACACCGGGTCGAGCCCGGCCGAACGCATCACCAAGCTGAAGCTCAGCCTCGGCAACCAGGACTACGACGTCCTGAACATTGGCGACGGGCTGTTCCCGCTCGCGATCAAGCAGGGCGTACTGGAGACGTTCGACCGCAGCTCGCCCAATCTCTCCAACTTTAAGGACATGTACCCGAAGATGGTCCGCCCGCACTGGGCGACCTGCTACTTCTCCGCGGTTGGACTGACGTACAGCCGGGGCGTCAAGACCCCCCCGACGTCATGGGCCGACCTCTGGCGACCGGAGTTCAAGGGACGCATCGTGATCCCGGATGTCACGCACACGATCGGCCTATATCCCGTAGTCATGGGTGCATTGGCACAGGGTAAGGACCCGAAGGACGCGACAGCGGGCTTCGAGATGCTGAAGCGGTTGGCTGACCTCAAGCCAATCGTCGCTAAGGACACCGATACGATCATGAACAGCCTGGAAAGCGGCGAGGCGCTGATCGGACTGCTGTACAAGTCGCAGACCTTCACCATCCAGGACAAGGGCGCCAAGGTCGACTGGGTTTTCCCGAAGGAGGGCGGCATCGAGATCAGTTGGGGCTACGGCATTGCCAAGAACTCGAAGAACCGCCCGTGGGCCGAACGCTGGATCAACCTGGCCATGGACCCGAAAATACAGCCGTATTTCACAAGCTGGGGCAATTATCCGGGATCCAATCCGAAGATGCTCGCCAACCTGGAGCCTAAGTACAGGGAGCGCGCCGACTTCACCGACGACCAGTTGAAGCGCATGATCGTCCTCGATCACGAGTTCATGAGCGATCGACGTGCCGAGTGGACCGAGCGCTGGAACCGTATAATGACCTGAACTCCAGCCATGGCCGGCCTCAGCTTGCTGTCGTGGCGGTGCAATGGCGACAGTTATGATGTTGCCATGGTGGCGAGCCGGCTCGCCACGGGCGGTGTGCCCGTTTGGTGGTGTACGCGCGCGTCCGATGGCGGCGATGCCGGCGACTACCTGATTGATGCGAGCGCGTCCCAGTCCGCCGCAATCGGCAATCTCGGCCTGAAGGTCGCGACATGGTTGGGCGATCGACTGCCTGAGCATGCTCAGCGCCTCAGCCCCGCCCGCGTGGCGTTGCTGGGCGGCCAGGTGTCCGCCTACCCCTATTTCGGGTTCGCAGCTCTGGCGCTGGTGCGGCTCGGCCTGCCCTACCGTTTGGTGGATGGGCCCTCGATCGCCCGGGGCGCTCTCAAGGAATCCAATCTCCTGGTGCTCCCGGGCGGCTTCTCGACTTGGGGGCTCGACCGTGGCGAGGCAGCGCCTGGTGCAGATGCCGAAACGCGCGCCTTCCTGGACCGTGGAGGCGCCTGCATCGGAGCCTGCGGCGGGGCCAACTACCTGTCCATGGGCCGGCCTGGCTGGACTGGCACGGCCGCAGCGTACCCGCGATTCCCCCACGAGTATCTCTACTCCGGTGTTGGCATAGTCACGCTCAAGATCGAGGACGAGCTCCTTGGTATCGGCCTGCCGCCAACCATCGACCTGCCCTACTACCATGGCCCGATCTACGACGAGTTGGGGCCGGGGGTGAGGCTGCTCGCGCGCTTCCACCAATATTGTTTCCCAGGCCGTCTCTTCATCGACAATCCGCTGGAGCGGCCTTTCTTCGAGCAGGAGATGCGCGGCCGCGCCGCGGTCCTCGCCGCCAACGGACCACGAGGCCGCGCCATTCTCTTGTCTCCGCATTCGGAGATGGGCGATCTCGTACGCAAGTACATCGTGCTCGACGGCTATGTCAGACACTACCTGGCTATCCGCGGGAAGCGCGTGATGGACGAGACGCTCGCCTTCTACCGTGCGACCGACGCGCCGTCTTTCCGGCTGTTCCTCAATGCCGCGCTCATGCTCATGTCGAAGCCCCTGCCAACACCCGCACCGGCGCGCGCCGACGGCCGTGGCGCCAAAGACGTGGGTCAACGGTCGGACGAGCTGCATCGCAACGTCAAGGTGGCGCTCGGCGATGTCGGCAGGCAACTCGGCGCCAACGAATACGACGATGTGGTACGCGGCGTCGTCGCCGACCTCGACCGGCGCGCCGCCGTTATCCCGGCACTCGTCGGCGCGCTGCAAGGCATCGCCGCCGACCACGAGATCGTGGACGAGTGGCGCAACATCGCGACCCTCGCGCTCCCGGAGCTGACGGGTGAGCGCACGCAGGACCACAAGCTCCCGCACCGACTGATGAACGTCGAGCTTGTCATCAGCCTGGCCGAGGCATGGAAACGGCTTGCCGAGGTCGAGCACGCCTTGGCGCCATCGTGAATCGCAAGGCAGCATGACGGAGGTCGACGTTTCGCTCCGCGCCGTGCGCAAATCATACGGCGACGTCGTGGCGGTCGCCGACCTGACGCTGGACATCCCGCGCGGCGCCTTTTTCTCACTCCTGGGCCCGAGTGGCTGCGGCAAGACGACGACCTTGCGTATCGTCGCCGGATTCGCGCGACCGGACTGCGGCGACGTGCTGATTCGCGGCCAGCGGGTGACGGAAGTGCCGCCGTACCGGCGCGACTATGGCATGGTGTTCCAGAACTTCGCACTGTTTCCGCACATGTCGATCGCCGACAACGTGGCGTTCGGGCTGCGCATGCGCCGGGTCGATCGCGGCAGCATCAAGCGCCAGGTGAGCGAGTCACTGGCACTGGTCAAGCTCGCCGGCTACGAACATCGCTTCCCCAATCAATTGTCAGGGGGACAGCAGCAGCGCGTGGCGCTGGCACGCGCGCTCGTACTGCGCCCTGCCGTCCTGCTGCTGGACGAGCCTCTGGGGGCGCTCGACGCGAAGCTGCGCGAAGAGATGCAGGTGGAGATCCGCGACCTGCAGCGCCAATTCGCCATCTCTACCATCTTCGTCACGCACGACCAGGACGAGGCACTGACCATGTCCGATGCTGTCGCCGTGATGAACCATGGCGTCATCGAGCAGCTGGGCACACCGCGCGAGGTGTTCGAGCGCCCGCGCACGGAGTTCGTGGCTCGCTTCATGGGCGCGGGCAATATCATGGAAGGGCGCGTGGTTGCCACCAACGGCGCCGTACAGACCCTCGACCTCGGCGCCGGGAGCGTCCGCGCCCGCGACAGCGGCAAGCGCAGCGGCGAGCGCGTGCTGGTGACCGTGCGGCCGGAGAACGTCTCGCTGGCGCGCGAGGCGGGCGACCTTGGTGTGCGTGCCAATGTCGTCTCGGTCGTCTATCACGGCGCCACGACGCATGTGCACCTCGTTGCCGGCCCGGCCGACGCCGTCATGCCCATGGTGGCGCATCTGCCGAACCGCTCCGCCAGCGACACAGAGTGGCAGCGCGGCGAGACCGTTTATTGCCGATGGAACGAGGAAAGTACAATCTTCCTTGCTGATCGCCCATGAGCGTCCTGACCGACAAACAACGACTTTCTTGGCGACGATACGTAGGTGAAGGCGCAGTCCTCGGCCCACCCCTCGTCTTTTTCACCGCCTGCTTCATCCTGCCGTTGCTCTACCTGTTCGTCGTCAGCTTTCTCGAGCCCTCGCAGGTGGAGCTTTACGAGAAGCAACTCACCATCGACAACTACGGCCGCGTCGTTACCGATGAATTCTATCTGATGATCATCGGCCGCACGCTGCTGGCCACCGCCCTCGTCCTGGTCATCAGCCTTCTGCTCGCCTATCCGGCGGCCATGGTGATCGCGCGCTTCGAACCGAAATGGCGGATCCGCATGCTGGCGCTCCTGCTGTTCCCGCTCATGGTCAGCAATGTCGTTCGCGCCTACGGCTGGATTTCGATCCTTGGTCGACGCGGCATCGCCAACACCATCCTGCTCGATCTTGGCTTCATCGAGGCGCCGCTTGCCCTGCTCTACTCCTTCAATGCCGTTGTTCTCGGGCTGCTGACGATTCTGCTGCCTTACATGATCATCTCGATCGCCAACGCACTTGCCGCGATCGACCGCTCCTACACCGAAGCGGCCGAATCGCTGGGCGCCGGCCCGTTCCGGACCTTCTGGCACGTGACCCTGCCGCTCTCCAGCCCCGGCGTGGCCTCCGGCTGCCTCATCGTCTTCTTCCTGGCGCTGAGCGCCTACGTCACAATCAGCCTGCTCGGCGGGCCGCGCTTCAAGCTCCTGGTGAGTCTGGTGTTCGATACCGTGGTGACGTTGCAGTGGCCGCGCGCGGCGGCACTGTCCTTCATCCTTTTGCTCCTGGCGCTTGCCGGCGGCGCCGTAATCTTGGCACTCACCCGGCCGCAGCGTGTGCGCGGACGACGCGCATGATCGCCGGCCGCCTGCTGCTCTACCTGGCCTTCGGGTTGTGTCTCGCCTTGGTGCTCGGGCCGATCGCAGTCATCATCGGCATCTCGTTCTCGCCAATCGACGGCTTTGCCTTCCCGCCGACTGGCCTGTCGCTGCGCTGGTACGCGAGCTTTCTGGCGTCCGAGAAGCTCTTGGACTCACTGCTCTTCAGCTTCCGGACGGCACTGACAGTCGCGGTTCTGTCGCTCATCCTCGGCACGTTGGCCGCACTTGCCTTGGCGCGCCGGCGCGGCCTCCTAGCCGCCAGCATCCAGTCGCTGTTCATGGCACCCATGGTGTTCCCGACGATCATCCTCGGGCTCGCCATCCTGCTGTTCGTGCGCGTGATCAGCGCCCCCCTCTGGCTCGGACTGATCGTGGCACATGTGCTCATCAGTACGCCCTACTGCTTCCGCATGGTGACGGGCAGCCTGCAAGCCTTTGACCCCACGCTGGAGGAAGCGAGCCAGAGCCTCGGTGCCGGCCCGATCCGCACCTTCGCCTACGTCATCTTGCCGCTGATCTGGCCAGGCATGATGGCCGGCGCGCTGTTCGCCTTCATCGTATCTTTCGGAGAGAACAACGCGGCACTGTTCCTGACCTCGCCCGGTTACTCCACCATGCCGATCGAGCTCCTGGGGTTCCTGCAGTTCCCCGGCAACCAGCTCATCGTGGCCGCCGCCTCGACGGTGCAGGTGGGCCTCATCGTCGTGCTCATCGTGTTGATGGAGCGCCTTGTCGGTCTTGCACGCATCGTGCGCGGCGATCGCAGGGGATGAGCCGGAATCGCCGGTCAGGAATTGTACGGGCCGGCGCTTGCCAAGCGCTACCAGCCCACCGCGTAGCAGGGCCGCCGAGGATCGGCACCGGCTGAGATCACGCCGCTGGTGAGGTCCGCGCGCAGCACGCACACCGCCCCGGCCCGCCATACAAATTCGGGCCAGTCGGCGATTTTGTGGCCGCGCGCTGCCAGGCCGTCGCGCACGCTTTGTGGCACGCGGCTTTCCACGTGCAGCAACGCCGGCGAATAGCTGTGCGGCTCGAACGAGTCGGGGAAGCTGTACGACGCGAACCGCGCGGCTTCCACCGCCTGCTGCGGGTTCATGTCGAACAGGATGATATTCAGTAGCACCTGCAACATCGCCTGCGCCTGCACGTCGCCGCCGGGCGTGCCGATGGGCATCGGGCTGCCGTCCGGCAGGATCGCGAGCGCGGGGCTGGGTGTGAGGCGCGGCCGCTTGCCCGGTGCGACCGATGACGCGTGCGCCGGATCGGCCCAGCTCTGCGCCCCGCGCGACGACGGGCACAGGCCGGTGCCCGGGATCACCGGCGTGTCAAAGGACGTGTCGCTCGGTGTAGCCGAAAACACGTTTCCGTCCTTGTCCACCACGCAGACATAGGACGTGTCGCGCGCGCCAGTAGCGGCTCGGTTCATGGTCGATGCCGGACCCTGGCGGTGGGCAAAGCCTGGAATCTCGCCGCAGGGGGGCATCTCCGGCCAAGCCCGGTCGGGCCGCAGCATGGCGCGGCGGCGTTGCGCATAGGCATCGGACAGCAGTGTCTCGATCGGTACGTTCACGAAACGCGGATCGCCGTAATAGCGTTCGCGGTCGGCGAAGGCGAGCTTGATCGCCTCTGTCACCGCATGCGCATAGTCGAGCGTGTTGTGTCCCATTGCCTTGAGATCGATTCCGGCCAGTACGCCGAGAATCTGAGGCAACACCGGGCCCTGACACCAGGGACCGCAGGCGTAGATGTCGATGCCGGCGAAGCGCGTCGTCACCGGCGGCTCGATGGCGACGCGAAACTCGGCCAGGTCCTGCGCGGTCATCAGGCCGCCATGGACCTCGTGGTAGGCCACGATGGCCCGTGCGATATCACCACGATAAAAGGCGTCGCGTGCGGCTTTCAGCCCGGCAGCGCGGCCATTTCGGCCCGCGGCTTTCTCCTGGTCTACCATGTACTGGAGAGTGCGCCCGAGGTCGGTCTGGACGAAGATCGGTTCTGTCGCAGTAAGCATAAACGACAATCACCGTCATGCTTGATTTCCGCAAAAGTTTGATCAACAGCACCTTGAACGTAAGCGCTCCATCAACCACAGTAGATCAATGGGTTCTGTCGCAGTAAGCATAAACGACAATCAGCGCCATGCATGATTTCCGCAAAAGTTTGATCAACAGCACCTTGCACAAGGTCCTCCTACGGCTGCACTATCCGCTGGAAGTGATGCTGACCTGTGTGCGCTGGTACGTGGCCTATCCGTTGAGCCTTCGACACATCGAGGAGATGATGCAGGAGCGAGGCGTTTTCGTTGACCACTCTACCGTGCACCGCTGGGCGATAAAGATGCTGCCGGTGTTGGCCTCCACTTT
>SHWG01000005.1 GCA_009693905.1 Rhodospirillales bacterium
GTTTTGCACCGACTTAGCGCCCCGCTCGATGGGTGAAATCGAGTTAAACTTGAGTGTTAATGATTTTGCTCCAAACTTACGAGATGAGTCATAGAGAATAAGAAAATGAACGATCCTTCGCCACGCAGGTTTCTGTCGAAAGCGTTCGCCAATCTCAAGGGCCTGTGGCACGGCGTCGCTGGCGCCGGGTACAGCGCCGAGACCGCGTCCTTGCGTCCCGATTTGCCCGATGGGGATGTGGACCGGGTGCGCCGCCAGATGCGCGAGTGTCTCGAATCCCGGGGCGGCGAGGTTTCGGCGCGTGGCCGCGCCGCCGCCCTCGGGCGGGGGTATCTTGCCCTCGACGTGACCGGCCGGAGGCGTTTTCTCAAGGTTCTCGCCGAAGACCTCGAACCCGAGCCCACGGGGGTGGACGACGCGATCCATTCCTATCAAACCGCCAAGGACCGCCAGGCGCGGCAAGCGGCGCGGGCGGCCCTGCGTCAAGCCTTGGAGAGCCCGCGGGTGCGTCTTTTGACTCAATTCAACGCGTTGCCCGAGGGAGTCAAGTTCCTGGTCGATATGCGCGCCGAGGTCTTGAAATTTCTTCCCTACGAGCCTTCGTTCGCGAGTCTCGAACGCGACCTCAAGGGGTTGCTCGCGACGTGGTTCGATATCGGTTTTCTCGAGTTGAGGCGGATCGCGTGGGACACCGCGCCGGCGACCCTGCTCGAAAAGCTGATCGCCTACGAAGCGGTGCACGCCATCGGCGGCTGGGAGGATATCAAGAACCGGCTCGATTCCGACCGCCGCTGCTTCGCCTACTTTCATCCGCGCATGCCGAACGAACCCTTGATCTTCGTCGAGGTGGCGCTGACCGACGGGCTCGCCGACAACGTCGACGCGCTGCTCGACGAGGCGGCCCCGGTGCAGGACGCGAAGAACGCCGATACGGCGATCTTCTATTCGATCTCGAACGCGCAAAAAGGGCTCGCCGGAATCAGCTTTGGGGGATTCCTGATCAAGCGGGTGGTGGACAGCCTGACCGCCGAATTCAGGGGTCTTAAAACTTTCGCCACTCTGTCGCCGGTCCCGGGCTTTTTGGCGTGGCTGGAAAAAGTTAAGGCCGAGAATGGAGCGGGCGTATTCCTGCCGGAAGAAGTCGCGCGCCTGAAGACGCTCGGCCTCGATGCGGAAAAACCCGACGCCATCGTCGAGGTCCTGCGCAAGCCCGAGTGGCCCGCCAACGCCGCGCTCGCCGAAGCCCTTAAGGAACCGCTGCTCCGGGCCTGCGCCCACTATCTCGCCCGCGAGAAGGCGGGGGAGAAACGGGCGCTCGATCCCGTCGCTCATTTCCATCTCACCAACGGCGCGCGACTCGAGCGGATCAATTGGCTGGCGGACACCTCGCCCAAGGGTTTTGCCCAGGCGGCCGGGATCATGGTCAACTACCTCTATCGGCTCGGGGACATCGAGGAAAACCACGAAGCCTACAGCGACCTGGGCGAAGTGCGCGTCTCTCCGAGCGTCCGTGCCCTGCTGAAAGCCTGAAAAAGTCGAATCTTTCCCCGCTCGGGCCGCGTTGACAGGTGGATGTTATGGTATAAAGTTCGCGCGCCTTGCACGGCTTGCGGGCGTGGTGGAATTGGTAGACACGCGGGATTTAGGTTCCCGTGACGCAAGTCTTGGGGGTTCGAGTCCCTCCGCCCGCACCAGTCTCCATCCCGTCCGGCGCCAACCGAAATGGACAGATCAGGATTCAGGATCAAGCGATGTCGCAGCAAGTCACGGAAACGAAGTCGGACGGCCTCAGGCGGGAATTCAAGATCGCCGTGCCGGCCAAGGAAATCGAATCGCAAATCGGCGAGCGGCTGAGCGATCTCGCCCGCAGCACCCGCTTGCCCGGGTTTCGCCCCGGCAAGGCTCCGCTCGCGATTCTCAAGCGCAAGTTCGGCGACGCGGTGCGCGGCGAGGTTCTCGATCGCGCGCTCAACGACTCGAGCCGCCAAGCCATGAGCGAGCGCGGCATTCGCCCCGCCGCCCAGCCGAGCATCGAGGTCACCGCCTTCGGCGACGGCAAGGATCTCGAATACACCTTGTCGCTCGACGTGATGCCGGACATCAAACCGATGGACTTTTCCAAGCTCGCCATCGAGCGTCCGGTGGTTCCGGTGGACGAGTCCAAGGTCACGGAGACGCTCCAGCGTATCGCCGCGAGCCGCAAGACCAACAAGCTCGCGCCCGCCGGCCACGCCGCCGCCAAGGGCGACGTCGCGGTGATCGATTTTGTCGGCCGCGTCGACGGACAGGAATTTCCCGGCGGCAAGGCCGAAGGCTATTCGCTCGAGCTTGGCTCGGGAAGTTTTGTCCCCGGTTTCGAAGACCAACTCCTCGGCGTCAAGGCCGGGGCCCATCTCACGGTCAAGATCACCTTCCCGAAGGACTACGCCGCCCAGGAACTCGCCGGCAAGGACGTGGAATTCACCGTGACGGTGAAGGAAGTCCAACTCGCGGAACCGGCCGCCATCGACGACGCGCTGGCCAAAGCGGTCGGTCTCGCCGATCTCGACGCGCTGAAAGCCCGCGTCCGCGAAGAGCAGGGCCGCGAATACAAGGAAATCTCGCGTCTGCGCATGAAGCGCCAGCTGCTCGACCTGCTCAACGACGCGCACGACTTCGAAGTTCCGCCGACCCTGTTCGAGAACGAGTTTCAGGCCATCTGGAACCAGTTCGAGCAACAGCGTAAGCAGGCGGCCGAGGGCAAGGAAAGCACCGCGGAAGCCGTGACCGAGGCGGAAAAGATCAAAACCGACGACGAGCACAAGGAAGATTTTCGCGCCATCGCCGAGCGGCGCGTCCGGCTCGGTCTTTTATTCTCGGAAGTGGCCCGTCTTAACAATATCCAGGTGAACCAAGAGGAAATCAACCGGGCTCTGGTCCAGCAGGCGCAACGCTTCCACGGTCAGGAGCAGACGGTGGTCGAGCATTTCCGCAAAAATCCGGAAGCGATGCAAAGCCTGATCGGACCCATCCTTGAGGACAAGATCGTGGACTTTGTCCTCGAAATGGCCAAGATCAAGGATAAGCCCGCGACTCTCGAAGAGCTTATCGAGATCGACGATCGGGCCACGCCCAAAGATGACGCAAGCGGCAAGATGAAGCAGAAGACTTCGGTCAAAAAGAAATCTTCCAAATAATGCATGAGACAGCAAAGGCAATCGCGCGATGAATAATCCGGTCGAGACTTACATGAACTATCTCGTCCCGATGGTGGTGGAGACCACCAACCGGGGCGAACGGGCTTACGACATCTATTCCCGCCTCTTGAAGGAGCGGATCATTTTTCTCACCGGCGGGGTGGACGACAGCGTCGCCAGCCTCATCTGCGCGCAGCTCCTTTTTCTCGAATCCGAGAATCCGAACAAGGACATTGCGATTTACATCAACTCTCCGGGTGGAATCGTGACTTCGGGCCTCGCCATCTATGACACCATGCGCTACATCCGCCCCAGCGTCTCGACGGTGTGCATCGGACAGGCGGCGTCGATGGGGTCGCTTCTGCTCTGTGCCGGAGAGAAGGGCAAGCGATTCGCGTTGCCGAACGCGCGAATCATGATTCACCAGCCTTCGGGCGGCGTCCAGGGACAGGCGGCGGACATCGAGATTCACGCCCGCGAGATTCTCTTGCTCCGCGACCGGCTGAACCGAATCTATGCCCACCACACCGGCAAGCCGGTCGAGGAACTTCTGCCCGCCATGGACCGGGACCGCTATCTGACCCCCGAGGACGCGCGCACGTTCGGGCTTATCGACGAGGTTGTGACGAGCCGTCCGCCCATGCCGCCGGCGGAAGGCACAAAGTCCGAGGAGCGCCCTAAGGGTTAAGGCTGCCTGCCGCCGCGGTCTTAACCTTGTATTAAGGAATTTCGCGCCAATTTAAAGAGTCGGTCGCTAGGGTGGGCCCCGTAAGGTTCGAATCCGGTAAAGGCATGAACTTGCGCGCTTTTCGGGATTGTGCCGGCCCAGCGCCAAGGGATACACTTGTCCTCTTGGCGTGTAAACGAAGCGGCCGCTCGCAAATCGAGCGGGGCAGTTAATGAGCAAAACCGGCGTCGGCGATTCCAAAAACACCCTCTACTGCTCTTTTTGCGGCAAGAGCCAGCATGAGGTTCGCAAACTTATCGCGGGACCGACGGTCTTCATCTGCGATGAGTGCGTCGAGCTGTGCATGGACATCATCCGCGAGGAGCACAAGAGCAGCCTGGTCAAATCCGGCGACGGCACTCCGACCCCGCGCGAAATCTGCAAGGTCCTGGATGACTACGTCATCGGCCAGAATTACGCCAAGCGCGTCCTTTCGGTCGCGGTTCATAACCACTACAAGCGCCTGAACCACAGCTCCAAGAACAACGACGTCGAGTTGGCGAAGTCGAATATCCTGCTGATCGGACCGACCGGTACCGGCAAGACGCTGCTCGCCCAGACGCTCGCGCGCATCCTCGACGTGCCGTTCACCATGGCCGACGCGACGACGCTGACCGAGGCCGGCTACGTCGGCGAGGACGTCGAGAATATCATTCTCAAACTTCTTCAGTCCGCCGACTACAACGTCGAACGCGCGCAGCGCGGCATCGTCTACATCGACGAGGTGGACAAGATTTCCCGCAAATCCGACAATCCTTCGATCACCCGCGACGTCTCCGGCGAAGGGGTGCAGCAGGCGCTGCTCAAGATCATGGAGGGCACGATCGCAAGCGTTCCTCCGCAAGGCGGCCGCAAGCACCCGCAGCAGGAGTTCCTGCAGGTGGATACCACCAATATCCTGTTCGTCTGCGGCGGCGCCTTTTCCGGGCTTGAAAAGATCATCTCGGCGCGCGGCCGGGGCACCTCGATCGGTTTCGGCGCCGACGTGCGGGCCTTCGACGACCGCCGCCAGGGCGAGGTTCTGCGCGAAGTGGAACCCGAGGACCTGCTCAAGTACGGCTTGATCCCCGAGTTCATCGGCCGGCTTCCGGTCATCGCCACCCTCGAGGACCTCGACGAAAAGGCTCTGATCGACATTCTGACCAAGCCCAAGAACGCGCTGGTCAAGCAGTATCATCGCCTGTTCGAGATGGAAGGCGTGCGGCTCACGTTCTCCGATCCCGCGCTCGGCACCATCGCCAAGCGGGCGGTCGAGCGCAAAACCGGCGCGCGCGGCCTGCGCTCGATCATGGAAGGGATTCTCCTCGATACGATGTTCGACCTGCCCGGCTTCAGCGGGATCGAGGAGGTGGTCATCAGCGCCGAAGTGGCCGAAGGGAAAGCCCAGCCGCTTTATATTTATTCCGAACGCCGGAGCGACCTCGAAACCTCCGCGTAATCCCGATCCATTCGGTCGCGAATCGGGCCCTGTAACGAATCGCTTTTACCATACGGTGCGGGCAAATTTGCCCTTGATTTCCCCTTGCGCCGGGGCTGGATCGAGCCCACTTTAGCTCGGTAACCCGACTGGAGCGGCGCTTTGTCCGCGCCGTTCACCTGGCCCAAGGAAAAGGACGCTCCGTGACCGCTCAAGCCCACGTTTTTCCGATCCTCCCGCTTCGGGACATCGTCGTTTTCCCGCACATGATCGTGCCCTTGTTCGTCGGGCGCGAGAAGTCGGTGCGGGCGCTCGAGGACGTAATGAAAGACGACAAGCAGATCCTCCTGGTCGCGCAGAAAAGCGCGGCCCAGGACGATCCCGGCGTGGACGATATCTATCGGGTCGGGACGGTGTCGACGGTGTTGCAGCTCCTCAAGCTGCCCGACGGGACAGTGAAAGTGCTGGTCGAGGGGGTCAGGCGCGCCCGGATTCAGCGATTCGTCGAAAACCCGAACTTTTTCCAGGCCGAGGCCGAATTGATCGAGGAGCGCTCCGGAGATCCCCAGGAGATCGAGGCGCTGTCGCGTTCGGTGATCTCTCAGTTCGAGCATTACATCAAGCTCAACAAGAAGATTCCGCCCGAGGTTCTTGTTTCCATCAATCAGATAGATAACGGCAGCAAGCTCGGCGACACGCTCGCCTCGCACCTCGCCCTCAAGATCGCGGACAAGCAGGAGATTCTCGAAATCGAGTCGATCGGCGACCGGCTGGAAAAAGTGTTCAGTCACATGGAATCGGAGATCGGCGTTCTTCAGGTCGAGAAGAAAATTCGCAACCGCGTCAAGCGGCAGATGGAGAAGACGCAGCGCGAGTATTACCTGAACGAGCAAATCAAGGCGATCCAGAAGGAACTCGGCGAAACCGACGACGGCCGCGACGAGGCCTCCGAGCTCGAAGACCGGATCAAGAAGACCCGCTTAAGCAAGGAAGCGCGCGAAAAGGCGATGGGCGAGCTGAAAAAGCTCAGGACCATGAGCCCGATGTCCGCCGAGGCGACCGTGGTGCGTAATTACCTCGACTGGATGCTCAGCATCCCGTGGAAAAAGCGCAGCAAGATCAAAATCGACATCGCCAAGGCGCAAGAGATTCTCGACGCCGACCATTACGGGCTCGATAAGGTTAAGGAGCGCATCCTCGAATACTTGGCGGTGCAGCAGCGCGCCCAAAAAATGAAGGGCCCCATACTTTGCCTCGTCGGTCCGCCCGGCGTCGGCAAAACCTCGCTCGGCAAGTCGGTCGCCCGCGCGACGGGGCGTAATTTCGTCCGCATGTCGCTCGGCGGCGTGCGGGACGAAGCCGAAATCCGCGGCCACCGGCGCACCTACATCGGTTCGATGCCGGGCAAGGTCATTCAGGGCATGAAGAAGGCCAAGACCTCGAACCCGCTTTTCCTCCTCGACGAGGTGGACAAGATGGGCCACGACTGGCGCGGTGACCCGGCTTCGGCGTTGCTCGAAGTGTTGGACCCGGAGCAAAACTGCACCTTTAACGACCACTATTTGGAGGTGGATTACGACCTCTCCGACGTCATGTTCGTGACGACGGCGAATACCCTCAACATGCCCCCGGCGCTGCTCGATCGGATGGAGACCATCCGGCTTGCCGGCTATACCGAGGACGAGAAGGTCGAAATCGCCAAACGCCACCTGATCCCAAAACAGTTGGAGGCCCACGGCCTCAAGGTCCACGAGTGGGCCATCTCGGAAGCGGCGCTGCGCGACATGATTCGCTACTACACCCGCGAAGCCGGCGTGCGCAACCTGGAGCGCGAGCTCGCCAACGTTATTCGCAAGGCGGTCAAGGAACTGGTCTCCGACAAGGAGGGCAAGCGCAAATCGGTCCACCTCACCGGCAAGAGCCTTGGCAAGTACGCCGGAATCCGCCGCTTCCGTTACGGCGAAATCGAGGACGACGACATGGTGGGCGTGACCACCGGGCTCGCGTGGACCGAGGTTGGCGGCGAGATTCTCTCGATCGAGGCGGTCATGGTGCCGGGCAAAGGTCGCATGACCATCACCGGCAAGCTCGGCGACGTCATGCAGGAATCGATCCAGGCCGCGAAGTCCTACGTCCAGTCGCGCGCGGTCCAGTTCGGGATCGTTCCGACCATCTTCACCAAGCGCGACATCCACGTCCACGTTCCCGAAGGCGCCACGCCCAAGGACGGGCCGTCGGCCGGCGTCGCCATGGTGACTTCGATCGTTTCGATTTTGACCTCGATCCCGGTCCATCGTGAAATCGCCATGACCGGCGAAATTACGTTGCGCGGCCGGGTTCTGCCCATCGGCGGACTCAAGGAGAAGCTGCTCGCGGCGCTCCGCGGTGGGCTCAAGACCGTGATCATCCCCAAGGAGAACGAAAAGGATCTCGACGAAATCCCGGACAACGTCAAACGCGGGCTCGAGATCGTACCGGTGGCGACGGTGGACGAGGTGCTGGCCCGCGCCCTGGTCCGGCCTTTGATCCCGATCGAATGGGACGAATCGGCCCCCGATTCCCGCGCCATCGCCACCGAGGCGGGGGAAGAAGACGACGTGGGCGGGGTGATTACCCACTAACCGGCGAAAAAATCCGCCCGCTCCAGCCCCCCCTGATTCGCGGCTCGAAACCCTTTGCCCCGACCCCGGCGGCGGCGCGTGCCGTCCCTGGCGGGGATCGGGGGACAATCCCCCCGGCGCAACCTAACCCATTGGTGATACGAGTATATTTGTGCGGGGAAAGGGATGTTGCGGGGCGGCTCAGGGGTGACTCAAGCCCATTCGGATCTCACCTACGTGGGTGAATTTGCCCGGCCCGGCCCGGCTGGATTTTCTCGACCTGGTTACGAACGCGCCGGAAATCCGCGCGATTCGGCCCGTTCGTCGTTGACCGGCTCGAAAAACAAGCCGTAAGATTTTACCTCAAGGCCGATTGCGGCAACCCATCCTGGGCCTTAGCCGGTCGGGCGTACCGCTTTTGAGCGGAAGGGGATTTTGCGATGAACAAGGAAGACCTGATCGAAGCGCTGACGAATGCCGCAGGCATGACCAAGGCCGGTGCGGGGCGGGTGGTGGATAGCGTCATTGACACCATCATCAAGTCCTTGAGCAAAGGAGAGGAAGTGCGCCTGCCCGGGTTTGGGGCCTTTGTCGTCACGAAGCGGGCCGCAAGCATGGGCCGCAACCCGAGAACCGGCGCGGCCATTCAAATTCCGGCCTCCAAGAACCCTAAATTTAGGGCAGCGAAAGCACTCAAAGACGCCGTAAACTAACCCGTTCCGTCCCTTCCCGACGTCGTCGATTTGCGTTTGGGGCAAGCGGGCGCGGGCGGTTAGCTCAGTTGGTAGAGCGCCTCGTTTACATCGAGGAGGTCGGCGGTTCGAGCCCGTCACCGCCTACCATTTTGACGGCCTCTGCCCAGTCGGCAACGGCCGTAATCCCCCCGTTCCTTGACTTGCCGGGGGTGCTGGATTACATCGGGGCCCTCCCGCGCGGGGGCGTTCTTTCCACGCATCGGGGGTGTAGCTCAGTTGGTTAGAGCGCCGCCCTGTCACGGCGGAGGCCGCGGGTTCAAGTCCCGTCACTCCCGCCATATTTTCTTCTTCGCTCACCCCCCGTTATTGTCCGGTTGCTGGCGATCCGCTCCGGGCCAGATTCCCCTTGCCAGTTAAAGGGTTGCGCCCCCCCGTTGCCATTGAAGACGCATCGCCGCTCGCCTAGACTGTCGGTGCTGGCGGGGATGGGTAACAGACCCCTTCGAGATGGGGGTAGGCGGGCCCCCGCCGCCCCTTTGAGAACATGGGTCCCGAGATGGACGCGCTGCTCGCCAATTATCTGCCGATCCTGATATTCCTCGGCGTTGCCGTCGCGATCACGGGGATCGCGATTGTGGGCTCGCTCGTCGTCGCCCGCCAGCGGCCCGACTCGGAAAAATCCGCGGCCTACGAGTGCGGCTTCGACGCCTTCAGCGACGCCCGCCACAAATTCGACGTTCGCTTCTATCTGGTGGCGATCCTGTTCATCATTTTCGATCTTGAAGTCGCCTTCCTGTTTCCTTGGGCGGTGGCGCTCGGCAAGATCGGCCTGTTCGGGTTCTGGTCGATGATGATCTTCCTTGCCGTACTCACGATCGGGTTCATCTACGAGTGGCGAAAAGGAGCGCTGGAATGGGAGTAACGACACAAATTCCCGCGGCCCTGCCGCCCGGCGCCGCCCAAGACGCCGCCTTGGAAGGCGTCATCGGCGAATTCGCCGACAAGGGCTTCGTGATAGCCAACGTCGATCGCCTCGTTAATTGGGCGCGGACCGGATCGCTTTGGCCGATGACCTTCGGTCTTGCCTGCTGCGCGGTGGAGATGATCCACGCCTACATGAGCCGCTACGACCTCGATCGTTTCGGCGTGGTCCCGCGCGGGAGCCCGCGCCAGTCCGATGTCATCATCGTCGCCGGAACGCTGACCAACAAAATGGCTCCCGCCTTTCGCCGGGTCTACGACCAGATGGCCGAACCGCGCTGGGTGATCTCGATGGGGTCCTGCGCCAACGGCGGCGGGTATTACCACTATTCCTATTCGGTCGTGCGCGGCTGCGACCGCGTCGTGCCCGTGGATATATACGTGCCGGGATGTCCGCCGACCGCCGAGGCGCTGGTCTACGGCATCCTGCAATTGCAAAAGAAGATACGCAGAACGGGAACGCTCTGGCGCTAGCCGCCGGCGGGCATGTGAAGGCGATGGATCTGGCGCTCAAGGACCTTGGCGAATACGTCGCCGCCGCTTTGCCCAATGAGGTTCTCGGCGCGACCACGATAAACGACGAACTTGCGTTCACCGTGCACCGCGACGCCGTGCTCAAGGTGCTGAAATTCCTGCGCGACGACGCCAACTGCCAGTTCAAGCAACTGATGGATGTTTGCGGCGTGGATTATCCGGAACGCGAGAAACGTTTTGATGTCGTCTATAACCTGCTCAGCCTCGTGCATAACGTCCGCGCCCGAATCAAGCTGGAAACCGATGAAGTGACGCCGGTGCCTTCCGCCGCCGGAATTTTTTCCAGCGCCGGATGGTGGGAGCGCGAAGCGTGGGATATGTACGGCATCGCGTTTGCCGACCATCCCGACCTGCGCCGCATCCTCACCGACTACGGCTTCGAAGGCCATCCTTTGCGCAAGGATTTCCCGCTCACCGGCTACGTCGAGGTTCGCTACGACGACGAGCAGAAGCGCGTGGTTTACGAACCGGTCAAACTGACCCAGGAATTCCGCACCTTCGACTTCTTGAGCCCTTGGGAAGGCGCGCTGCGCCTGCCCGGCGACGAGAAAGCGACCAAGAGCTGATCCGTTCATGGTCGAAACCCGCATCCGCAATTTCAATCTCAATTTCGGTCCGCAACATCCGGCAGCGCACGGCGTGCTGCGCCTGGTGCTGGAAATGGACGGCGAAGTGATCGAGCGCGCCGACCCGCACATCGGCCTCTTGCACCGCGGGACCGAAAAGCTGATCGAGCACAAGAGCTATCTCCAAGCGGTGCCGTACTTCGACCGCCTCGACTACGTCGCGCCCCAGAACCAGGAGCATGCTTTCGCCCTGGCGGTGGAAAAGCTGCTGGGCATCGCGCCGCCGCCGCGCGGCCAATACATCCGCGTTCTCTACGCCGAGATCGGCCGAATCCTCAATCACATCCTCAATGTCTGCTCCTACGCCATGGACGTTGGCGCGATGACGCCGATGCTGTGGGCGTTCGAGGAGCGCGAGCGGTTGATGGAATTCTGCGAACGCGCGTCCGGCGCGCGCCTGCACATGGCCTATTTCCGTCCCGGCGGCGTGGCGCGCGATCTCCCCGTCGGGTTGGTGGAGGACATCCACGCCTGGAACGAGCAGTTCCTCAAGGTGGTCGACGACATCGAGACGCTGCTGACCGAGAATCGAATCTTCAAGCAGCGCACCGTCGATATCGGCCGCATCGGCCCCGAGGACGCCCTCGACTGGGGTTTTTCCGGCCCGAATTTGCGCGCCAGCGGCTTCGCCTGGGATTTGCGCAAGTCGCAACCCTACGATGCCTACGCCGAGATGGATTTCGACGTGCCGGTCGGCAAGAACGGCGATTGTTACGATCGCTACCTGATCCGGATGCACGAGATGCGCGAGAGCGTGAAAATCATCCGCCAATGCCTGGAGCGGATGCCCTCGGGCCGGGCCATGACCGACAACCGCAAGATCGCACCCCCGCCGCGCGGCGACATGAAGGGGTCGATGGAGGACTTGATCCATCACTTCAAGCTCTACACCGAGGGGTACCACGTTCCCGCCGGCGAAACTTACACCGCGGTCGAGGCGCCCAAGGGCGAGTTTGGCGTTTACCTCGTCTCCGACGGCACCAATCGCCCGTATCGCTGCAAGATCCGCGCGCCCGGATTCGCGCACTTGCAGGCGCTGGAATTTCTCTCGCGCGGCCACATGCTCGCCGACGTGGTCGCCAACATCGGCTCGATCGATATCGTTTTCGGGGAGATCGACCGGTGAGCGCCCCCCCCTTCGTTTTGAGTCCCGAGAACGTCGCGCGGGCGGAGGCGATCGTCGCCAAGTATCCCGATGGCCGCCAGGCGAGCGCGGTTATGCCGCTGTTGGATATTGCTCAGCGTCAGGGCGGCGGCTGGTTGACGCAAGCGGCGATGGATTACGTCGCCGATTATCTCAAAATGCCGCCGATCCGCGTTTACGAAGTGGCGTCCTTCTACACCATGTTCAACCTGAAACCGGTCGGCCGGCACCATGTTCAGGTCTGCACCAATTTGCCGTGCTGGCTGCGCGGCTCGGACGTGGTCGCGGAAACCTGCCGGCGCGCCCTCGGCATCGGTTTCGGCGAAACCACGGACGACGGCCAGTTCACCTTGAGCGAGGTGGAATGTCTCGGCGCCTGCGTCAACGCCCCAATGATTCAGATCGGAGACGACTATTACGAGGATCTCGATTCCGTCACGACGCGCGCGGTTCTTTCCGTCCTCAAGCAAGGCGGCAAGCCGAAGGTTGGCTCGCAGATGGGGAGGCGGAGCTGCGAGCCGAAGGGCGGCCTTACGTCGCTCCGTGAAACCGCACCCATGGCCGGAAAGAAGTGATGTTGCAGGACAAAGATCGCATCTTCACGAATATCTACGGTTTCGGCGATGCCGGGCTCGCCGGCGCGCGCGCGCGCGGCGACTGGAGCGGGACCCGGGAGATTCTCGCCAAAGGCAGGGCCGAGATCGTCGAGGTGATGAAAAAATCCGGCCTGCGCGGGCGCGGCGGAGCCGGGTTCAGCACCGGCATGAAGTGGTCTTTCATGCCCAAGGAAATCGGCGCGCGGCCGCACTTTTTGGTCATCAACGCCGATGAAGGCGAGCCCGGCACCTGCAAGGATCGGGAAATTCTCCGTCACGACCCTCATAAATTGATCGAAGGCGCGCTGATCGCTTCCTTCGCCATGGGGGCGCACGTTTGCTATTGCTATGTGCGCGGAGAATTTCTCCGCGAGGCGGAGGCGCTGCAACGGGCCACCGATGAAGCCCGTGCCGCCGGCCTGATCGGCCCGAATGCTTGCGGCTCGGGATGGGATTTCGAGTTTCATGTCCACCTCGGCGCTGGCGCCTACATTTGCGGCGAGGAAACGGCGCTGATCGAAAGCCTCGAGGGCAAAAAGGGCCAGCCCCGCCTCAAGCCGCCTTTTCCCGCCAATGTCGGCCTCTATGGCTGCCCGACCACGGTCAACAACGTGGAAAGCATCGCGGTCGCGCCGGCTATTCTGCGCCGCGGACCCGAGTGGTTCGCCGCGCTCGGCCGGCCCAACAACGTCGGCACCAAGCTCTTCAACATTTCCGGGCACGTCAATAATCCGTGCACCGTCGAGGAAGAGATGGGGATTACCCTGAAGGATTTGATCGAGACGCATGCGGGCGGCGTTCGCGGCGGCTGGGATAACTTGCTCGCGGTGATCCCCGGAGGCGCTTCGGTGCCGTTGATCCCGAAATCCATCTGCGACACCGTGCGCATGGATTTCGATTCCCTGCGCGAGGTCAAATCCGGCCTCGGCACCGCGGCCGTGATGGTCATGGACAAGTCCACCGACGTGATCCGCGCGATTTCGCGCCTGTCGCGCTTCTACAAGCACGAAAGCTGCGGCCAGTGCACGCCGTGCCGCGAGGGTACCGGCTGGCTTTCCCGGATGATGGAGCGCATGGCGCGCGGCGACGCCGCGCCCGATGAAATCAATGTCCTGGAACAAGTCACCCGTCAGGTCGAGGGCACCACCATCTGCGCGCTGGCGGACGCCGCCGCGTGGCCGGTGCAGGGACTGCTCCGCCACTTCCGGCCTGAACTCGAACGCCGCATCGCCGAGGCCCGGGCCCGCAAGTCCGGCCGCGCGGCATAAGGGGAAGGGAAGGAAAACCGTTATGCCAAAATTGACCGTCAACGGTCGCGAGATCGAGGTTCCCGCCGGGCACACCGTTCTTCAGGCGTGCGAGGCCTCGGGCGTCGAAATTCCCCGTTTCTGCTACCACGAACGCCTGTCCATCGCCGGCAACTGCCGCATGTGCCTGGTGCACCAGGAGAAAGCACCGAAGCCGATCGCGTCGTGCGCGATGCCGGCCGCCGACGGCATGGTCATTCGCACCGACACGCCCGAGATCCATAAGGCCCGCCAAGGGGTGATGGAGCTTCTTCTCATCAACCACCCGCTCGATTGCCCGATCTGCGATCAGGCCGGCGAATGCGACCTCCAGGATCAAGCGATGGGTTACGGCTTCGACCGCGGCCGCTACCGCGAGAACCGCCGGGCGGTCAAGGACAAGGATTGGGGCCCGCTGATCAAGACGGTGATGACGCGCTGCATTCATTGCACGCGCTGCATCCGCTTCGCGACCGAGATCGCGGGCGTGCCCGAACTCGGCGCGACCGGCCGGGGCGAGAACATGGAAGTCGGCATGTACGTCGAGAAGGCGCTCAATTCCGAACTCAGCGGCAATTTGATCGATCTCTGTCCTGTCGGGGCGTTGACCTCGGCGCCGTACGCCTTCGCCAGCCGCTCGTGGGAACTGCGCACGACGGAATCGGTGGACGTTCTGGACGCGGTCGGCAGCAACATCCGGATCGATTCGCGCGGGCCGACGGTGCTTCGCGTCCTGCCGCGCCTCAACGAAGACGTGAACGAGGAATGGATTTCCGACAAGACCCGGTTCGCGTGCGATGGGCTCCGGAGCCGCCGCCTCGACCAGCCTTGGGTGCGGCGCTCAGGGTCGCTCGAACCCGCGACCTGGCCCGAAGCGTTCGCCGCCGTCGCCGGGCGCCTCAAATCGGCCAAGCCGGATCGCGTCGCGGCCATTGCCGGCGATCTTGCCTGCGCCGAATCGATGGTTGCGTTGAAAACGCTGCTCGCCAAGCTCGGCAGCCCGCACCTGGATTGCCGCCAGGATGGCGCCAAGCTCGATCCCATTTGCCGGGCCGGGTATTTGTTCAACACCACCATCGCCGGAATCGAGCAAGCGGACGCGTGTCTCCTGATTGGCACAAACCCGCGCCGCGAAGCGCCGATCGTCAACGCGCGGCTGCGCAAGCGCTCGTTGATGGGTGGTTTTACCGTCGGCTTGATCGGCGAGGCGGCGGATTTGACTTATCGGGTCGAGCATCTCGGTCCCGGACCTGAGAAACTCAAGGCCATCGCCGCCGGTAAACACCCGTTTTCCAAGACTCTCGCCAAAGCCAAGGCGCCGATGCTGGTGATCGGCCAAGGCGCGCTGGCGCGGCCCGATGGCGGGGCGGTTCTCGCGCTCGCCCGCGAGATCGCGGAAAGTTGCGGCCTGATCAAGCCCGAATCGAAGTGGAATGGATTCAACGTCCTGCACACGGCCGCGAGCCGCACAGGCGGGCTCGATCTCGGTTTCGTGCCCGGACCAAAGGGGCGCGATACCGCGGCCATCGTCGCCGGCGCGGGCCAGGGCGCGATCGAGGTGCTGTTCCTGCTCGGCGCCGATGAGATCGATACCGGCCGGCTCGGCTCCGCGTTCGTCGTCTATATCGGCCATCACGGCGACAAGGGCGCGACGCGCGCCGACGTGATCCTGCCCGGCGCCGCCTACACGGAAAAAGACGCGACTTACGTCAACACCGAAGGCCGCGTCCAGCGCACCCGCCGCGCCGTCTTCCCCCCCGGAGAGGCGCGCGAGGACTGGGCCATCGTTCGCGCCCTGGCGGAGTCCTGCGGCGTGCAGCTGCCGTTCGACCGCCTCGCCGACGTGCGCGCCCAGCTGGCCGCGGCCAATCCCGTCTTCGCCACGCTCGATACCGTACTGCCAGCGCCGTGGGGCGCGTTCGGCACGCCGGGCGAGGTTGCCGCCGCGCCGTTTCGTTCCCCGATCCGCGATTTCTACCGCACCGATGCCATCAGCCGGGCCTCGCCGACCATGGACGAATGCGCGGCGGCGTTTTCCGGCAGTCCCCCGGGCCTGACGGGAACCCATGGTTGAGACCTTTCCCGCAATCTGGAACGCCTATCTCTGGCCGCTCCTTTGGATCGCGATCAAGATCGTTGGGATTGTGGTGCCGCTGTTGCTCGCGGTCGCTTATCTGACCTACGCCGAGCGCAAGGTGATCGGGGCGATCCAGCTCCGGCGCGGTCCCAACGTGGTCGGCCCCTTCGGCCTGCTCCAGCCGCTCGCCGATGGGCTCAAGCTGTTCGTCAAGGAAACCGTGTTCCCGACCGGCGCCAACCGGGGCGTGTTTCTTCTCGCGCCGTGCGTCACCTTCGTCCTTGCGCTCGCCGCCTGGGCGGTGATCCCGTTCGGCGAGGGGCTGGTGTTGGCCGACATCAACGTCGGCATTCTTTACCTGTTCGCCATTTCCTCGCTCGGCGTTTACGGCATCCTGATGGCGGGCTGGGCCAGCAACTCGCGCTACGCTTTTCTCGGCGCGCTCCGCTCCGCGGCGCAAATGGTGTCCTACGAGGTTTCGATCGGATTCGTCATCATCACCGTTCTCTTGTGCGTCGGCTCGCTCAATCTTACCGACATCGTCATGGCGCAGAAGGGACGGTTCGGGATGTTGAACTGGTTCTGGCTGCCGCTGCTGCCGATGGCGGCGATCTTCTTTATTTCGGCCTTGGCCGAGACCAATCGGCACCCGTTCGACTTGCCCGAAGCCGAGGCCGAACTGGTCGCGGGCTACAACGTCGAATATTCGGCGATGACGTTCGCGCTCTTCTTCCTCGGCGAATACGCCAACATGATTCTGATGTCGGGGATGACCGCGGTTCTGTTCCTGGGCGGATGGCTGCCGCCGTTCGAGGTCGCTCCGTTCACCTGGGTCCCGGGGCCGGTCTGGTTCGCCCTCAAGATCGCGGCGGTCCTGTTCGTGTTCATCTGGGTGCGCGCGGCATTCCCGCGCTATCGCTACGACCAGTTGATGCGGCTCGGCTGGAAGGTGTTTCTGCCCGCTTCGCTCGCCGCGGTCGTGGTGGTTTCGGGCGTGTTGGTCGCGTTCGGCGCCGCGCCGGGCATGAGATAGGCCGGGGAGAACGACATGGGATTTTTTGAACGAGCCGTCCGCACGGTTCTGTTGAGCGAGCTGCTCTCGGGGCTTGCGCTCACCTTCTCGTACATGTTCCGGCCCAAGGTGACGATCAACTACCCTTACGAAAAAGGCCCGCTCAGCCCGCGCTTTCGCGGCGAGCACGTGCTCCGCCGTTATCCGTCCGGCGAGGAGCGCTGCATCGCCTGCAAGTTGTGCGAGGCGATCTGCCCCGCCCAGGCGATCACCATCGAGGCCGAACCGCGCGCCGACGGAAGCCGGCGCACGACTCGCTACGACATCGACATGACCAAATGCATCTACTGTGGCCTGTGCGAAGAGTCTTGCCCGGTGGACGCCATCGTCGAAGGGCCGAATTTCGAATTCGCGACCGAAACCCGCGAAGAATTGATGTACGACAAGGCCAAGTTGCTCGCCAACGGCGATCGTTGGGAGACCGAGATCGCCGAGCGGCTGCGCGCCGACGCGCCGTATCGTTGAGGAAGAGCGCGCCCCCATGATCCAGGCTTTGGCCTTTTACATGTTCGCTTTGACCGCCGTGCTCTCGGCGCTACTGGTCGTATCGGTGCGCAACCCGGTTCATTCGGTCTTGTTTCTGATTCTCGCGTTTTTCAACGCCGCCGGCCTGTTCGTGCTCGCCGGCGCCGAATTCCTGGCGATGATCCTGGTCGTGGTCTATGTCGGCGCGGTCGCGGTGCTGTTCATGTTCGTGGTTATGATGCTGGACATCGACTTCGTCGTTCTGCGCCAGGGGTTCATGAATTACCTGCCGCTCGGCGCGCTGGTCGGAATCGTGATGCTGGTCGAACTCGCGGTCGTGCTCGCGGGGTGGCGCGCCGCGCCCTACGCGCGGTTTCCGGCGGCGCCGACACCGGGCGATATCAACAACACCCAGGCGATCGGGGAGGTTCTTTACACCCACTACGCCTACCTGTTCCAGGCGGCGGGCATGATTCTCCTGGTGGCGATGGTGGGCGCGATCGTGCTCACGCACCGGGAGCGCACAGGCGTACGCCGCCAGGATATAGCCGAACAGATCGCGCGGCGGCCCGCGGACACGGTCGAACTCAAGAAAGTCGAGTCGGGGAAGGGGATCTAGAGCGATGCTCGAAGTCGGCCTTGCCCACTATCTCACGGTCGGCGCGATTCTCTTCGCGACCGGGATCTTCGGCATTTTCCTCAACCGCAAGAACGTGATCGTGATTCTGATGTCGGTCGAACTGATGCTGCTTGCGGTCAACATCAATCTGGTCGCGTTCTCGGCCGCGCTCGGCGATCTCACCGGCCAGGTGTTCGCCATGCTGGTCTTGACCGTCGCCGCGGCCGAGGCCGCCATCGGACTTGCCATCCTGGTCGCGTTCTTCCGCAATCGCGGCTCGATCGCGGTCGAAGACATCAACATGATGAAGGGGTAGGGCGGGCATGTACGCGGCCACGATCTTCCTGCCCCTGCTCGGCGCCATTCTCGCCGGCGTGCTCGCATTCGCGCCGGCCGGAACCAGGGAAGCAAAACACCGCATCGACCGTTACGCGCAATGGGCGAGTTGCGGCGGGCTCGTCCTCGCCGCGCTCCTCTCGATGCTGGTCTTCAAGGACGTGGTGTTGGACAGCCAACCGCGCACCGTCGAGCTGTTCACTTGGATCGATTCCGGGGCGCTGGAAATCTCCTGGGCGTTGAAATTCGACGCACTCACCGCGGTGATGGTCCTGATGGTGTGCAACGTCTCCGCCCTGATCCACATCTATTCGGTCGGCTACATGGCCCACGATACGGCGGTGCCGCGATTCATGTCTTATCTCAGTCTGTTCACCTTTTTTATGCTCATGCTGGTGACGGCCGACAACCTGGTGCAATTATTCTTCGGTTGGGAAGGGGTCGGGCTTGCGTCTTACCTTTTGATCGGGTTCTGGTACGACCGCCCCTCGGCGAACGCCGCCGCGATCAAGGCATTCGTCGTCAACCGGGTCGGCGATTTCGGATTCGCGCTCGGCATTTTCGTCGTCTTCGTCCTGTTCCAGTCGGTGAATTTCGACGTCATTTTTGCCACCGCGCCGGCCAAGACCGCGGCCACGATCCGGATTTTCGGCGGCGAGTTCCACGCGCTGACGGTCGCGTGCCTGTTGTTGTTCGTCGGCGCGATGGGAAAATCGGCCCAGCTCGGCCTGCATACATGGCTGCCCGACGCGATGGAAGGACCGACGCCGGTCTCCGCCCTGATCCACGCCGCGACCATGGTCACCGCCGGGGTGTTCATGGTCGCCCGGCTTTCGCCGCTGTTCGAGCTTTCCGAAACCGCGCTGATCGTGGTCACGGTGGTCGGGGCCTCGACCGCGATCTTCGCCGCCACGGTCGCTTGCGTGCAAAACGACATCAAACGGGTGATCGCCTATTCGACCTGCAGCCAGCTCGGCTACATGTTCTTTGCTTGCGGCGTGTCGGCCTACGCCGCCGGCATCTTCCATCTGCTGACCCATGCGTTCTTCAAGGCGCTGCTGTTCCTCGGCGCCGGTTCGGTGATTCACGCCATGTCGGACGAGCAGGACATGCGCCGCATGGGCGGCATCTGGAAGATGGTGCCGGTGACCTACGGCTTGATGTGGATCGGCTCGTTGGCGTTGGCCGGGATTCCGCCGTTCGCCGGGTTCTATTCCAAGGACATCATCATCGAGGCGGCCTATGCCGCGGCTTCGCCCGCGGGCAAGTTCGCGTTCGCGATGGGCATCGCCGCGGCGTTTCTGACCGCGTTCTATTCCTGGCGCCTGCTGTTCATGACCTTCCACGGCGCCCCGCGCGCCGACGAAAAGGTCATGGCCCACGTCCATGAATCTCCGCTGGTGATGATCGCGCCGCTGCTCGGGCTCGCCGCCGGCGCGGCGTTCGCCGGCTTGATCGCCTACGACGCCATCGTCGGCGAAAATATGGCTGCGTTTTGGGGCGAAACCCTCAAGGTTTTGGCCGCCCACGACGCGCTGGCCAAGGCGCACGACGTTCCGACCTGGGTCAAGCTTGCGGCGCCGGCCGTCGCCGGCTCAGGCATCGTGCTCGCCTGCGTCCTTTATCTGTTGGCGCCGTCGTGGCCGGCGGCGCTGGCCGAACGCTACCGGCGCCTGTATCTCTTCTTGCTCAACAAATGGTATTTCGACGAGCTTTACGACCGTCTGTTCGTCCGTCCCGCCCTGGCTCTCGGCCGCAACCTATGGAAGACGGGCGACGGCACGTTGATCGACGGGCTCGGCCCCGACGGCCTCTCCCGGGCCGTTCTCGACACCGCGCGGCGGGTGGCGGCGCTCCAGACCGGATATCTCTATCACTACGCGTTCGCCATGCTGATCGGCGTCGTCGGGCTGATCACCTGGTACGTCGTGCGACAGGTGGGATAGGGCCCCGATGGTCGATCTTCCCATTCTCTCGCTGTTGCTCGTTCTGCCGCTGGTCGGGGCGGGATTCATCCTGTTCATCCGCGGCGAGACCGAGATTGTCAACACCAACGTCCGCAGCGTCGCGCTCTGGACTAGCGGGATCGAGTTCCTGTTTTCGCTCTTTCTATGGTTCGGCTTCGACACCGACAGCGCCGGGTTCCAATTCACCGAGAGGGCCGAATGGATGCCCGGTTTGGATATCGCCTATCACGTCGGGGTGGACGGCATTTCGGTCCTGTTCGTGCTGCTGACGACGCTGTTGACCCCGATCTGCGTGCTCGCGAGTTGGGATTCGATCCGCGACCGCGTGCGCGAATACATGATCGCCTTCCTGGTCATGGAAACCATGATGATCGGGATGTTCGCGGCGCTCGACCTGTTTCTGTTCTACGTTTTCTTCGAGTCCGTGCTAATCCCGATGTTCCTGATCATCGGCGTCTGGGGCGGGCCGAAGCGCGTGTACGCGGCCTTCAAGTTCTTCCTCTACACCCTGACGGGGTCGGTGCTGATGCTGGTGGCGCTGCTCGCCATCTACATCGACGCGGGCACGGCGGATATCCCGCGCCTGCTCGCGCACCGCTTGCCGGTGGCGTGGCAGCCGTGGCTCTGGCTCGCTTTCTTCGCCTCGTTCGCGGTCAAGGTGCCGATGTGGCCGGTCCACACATGGTTGCCCGATGCCCACGTCGAAGCTCCGACCGCGGGTTCGGTGATTCTGGCCGGCGTGCTCCTGAAGTTCGGCGGCTACGGATTCTTGCGCTTTTCGCTGCCGATGCTGCCGGCGGCGAGCGAAACGTTCGCGCCGCTGATCTTCGCCTTGAGCGTGATCGCCGTCATCTATACTTCGCTGGTCGCGTTGGCCCAGGAAGACATGAAAAAGCTGATCGCCTATTCCTCGGTCGCGCACATGGGATTTGTCACCGCCGGAACCTTCAGTTTCACCCTCCAAGGGATCGAGGGCGCGATCTTCCAGATGCTAAGCCACGGGATCGTCTCCGCGGCCCTGTTCCTGATCGTCGGCGTCGTCTACGACCGGATGCATTCGCGCGACATCGAAACCTACGGCGGCTTGGTCCACCGGATGCCGGCCTATGCGTTGACGTTCATGATTTTCATGCTCGCGTCGGTCGGGTTGCCCGGCACCAGCGGGTTCATCGGCGAAATCCTGGTGCTGATCGGGTTGTTCCAGGTCAACGCCTGGGTCGCGGCGTTCACCGCGACCGGCGTGATCCTGGGCGCGGTCTACATGTTTTATCTTTACCGTCGCGTGATCTTCGGCCGCCTGACCAAAGAGGCGCTCGGCCGCATCGGCGATCTGAACGCGCGCGAAATCGCGGTGTTCGCGCCGCTGATCGTGCTGGTGTTCTGGATGGGCGTGTACCCGGCTCCGTTCCTCAAAATCATGCATGCTTCCTCCGCCAACCTGGTGCGCCAGGTGGACGAGGGCCGGCGGATGGCGAACGCGCCGGGGGCTCCGGCCGTATCCTTGCCGGTCTTGGCACGGGCGCAGTAGGGGAGAACCGATGCCGCTTGGCAACCTGCCTTATCTGACCCCCGCGCTGCCGGAGATCCTGCTCGCGCTCGGCGGGCTTGCGCTCCTGATGTACGGCGTTTTCCAAAAGGCCGGGGACAGCGCGGCTGAGGTTTTGGCCGCGCGCCGCACCGGTTGGGCGGCGATCGCGACCCTTCTCGTCGTTTTGGTCGTGGTCGTCGCGCTCGGCAAAGATCGCGCGCTCACTTTTGGCGGGCTGTTTGTCATCGACGAGTTCACCCGCTTCACCAAGGTCCTGGTGCTGGCCGGCGCGGCCACGGCGCTGCTTATGTCCGGCGACTTCCTCGCCCGCCACGGCGCGGGTCGATTCGAGTACCCCGTCCTGCTCGTCTTCGCGGTCACGGGCATGATGATGATGCTGTCGGCCAACGATTTGATGTCGCTCTACGTCGGCCTCGAAATGCAGAGCCTTCCGCTCTACGTCATGGCCACGTTCCAGCGCGACGATTCGCGCGCGACCGAGGCCGGACTCAAGTATTTCGTCCTCGGCGCGCTCGCCTCGGGCATGCTGCTCTACGGCAGCTCCCTGGTTTACGGCTTCGCCGGCAGCACCGACTTCGAGGCGCTGGCCGAACTGTTCCGCCACCTCGGCGGCGAGGCGCCGCAGATCGGCGTCGTCTTCGGCATGGTGTTCATCCTGGCCGGGCTCGCGTTCAAGATTTCGGCGGTTCCGTTCCACATGTGGGCGCCGGACGTCTACGAGGGAGCGCCGACGCCGGTCACCGCCTTTTTCTCGGTCGCGCCCAAGATCGCCGCGCTCGGCCTTTTCGTTCGCCTGATGATGGGCCCCTTCGGCGAGATCGCCCCTCATTGGCAGCAGGTCGTGGCGCTGATCGCCGTCGCCTCGATGGTGGTCGGCGCGTTCGGCGCCATCAATCAGAACAACATCAAGCGCCTGATGGCCTACAGCTCCATCGGCCACGTCGGCTACGCCCTGGTTGGCCTCGCGGTCGCCGATGCGAACGGTATCCGCGGCATGCTGGTCTATCTCGCTATTTATCTGGTGATGAACCTCGGGACTTTCGCCTGCATCCTCGCCATGCGCCGGGGCGGGCGGAACGTGGAATCGATCTCCGATCTTGCCGGGGTCGCGCGCACCCATCCGCTATTCGCCGCCGCGCTCGGGCTGCTGATGTTCTCGATGGCGGGAATCCCGCCGCTCGCCGGATTTTTCGGTAAGCTCTACGTCTTTCTCGCCGCGGTCGAAGCGAAGATGTTCGTTCTCGCGGCGGTCGGTCTTCTCACCAGCGTGATCGCCGCCTTCTATTACATCCGCATCATCCGCGTCGCTTATTTCGACGAGCCGGGAGAGGCCCTCGACCGGACCCTGAACCCCGAAGTGACTTGGGTCATTTGGGCGACGAGCGCGATCGTCGTGTTGTTCTTTCTCGGCCCCGGGCCGGTGCTCAAGGCGGCGGCCGCGGCGGCCAAGGCTCTGCTCGCGGGATGACCGCCGTTCCCCGTTTACCCGCCGGATTTACCCTCGTCGCCCTGACCTCGACCGAAAGCACGAACGAGGAAGCGAAGCGCCGCGCCGCGATTCCCGAGGGTGCCCCCGACGGCCTCATGGTCTGGGCGCTCGAACAAAAGGCCGGCAAGGGGCGGCGCGGGCGCGCGTGGATTTCGCCGCCCGGGAACCTCTACAGCTCGATCCTGCTCCGGCCCGGCCGATCGCTTGCCGAGATCGCCGGCCTCGGATTCGCCGCCGCGCTGGCGATCAGGGATTCGCTCGTCGCTTGGGGCGCGCGGGATGTCGCGCTCAAATGGCCGAACGACGTTCTCGTCGGCGGCGACAAGATCGCCGGCGTGCTGCTCGAATCCTCCGCCGACGGGAGCGGAAAAATTCCCGAGTGGGTGGTGGTGGGGGCCGGGATCAATCTCGCGAGCCATCCCGAGGGAATGGAATTTCCCGCCACCTCCCTGGCCGCCGAGGGTTGCTCCGCGCCCCAGCCGGCCCAGGCGCTCGAAACCTACGCCGCCGCCTTCGCCCGCTGGCGGGCCCGCTGGCTTGACGGGGGGCTTGCGGCCGTGCTGGAACCATACCGGCGCCACTTGAAAGGCGTCGGCGGGCCGGTCACGGTCCGAATCGAGGGCGGGATGGTGCGCGGCGTTTTTGCCGCCCTCGATGACGACGGCGCGCTGTCGCTCCGCTTGGCCCACGGTCCGATCCGTCGCATTTCCGCCGGGGACGTGTTCTTCGCCCGCGGCGATAGGGAGTTTCGATGATTCTCGCCATCGACTGCGGCAACACCAACACCGTTTTTGCCGTGTTCGGCGACACCGGCGAACGGCGCGGCGACTGGCGCTCCGCCACCGATCCCAACCGCACCGCCGACGAATTCGGGCTGTGGCTGATGCAGTTGATGCGGTTGGCCGGAATCGAACCCGCCGAGATCCGGGGGGCCATCGTCGCAAGCGTGGTCCCGGCGGCGCTGTTCGGCCTCAAGACCCTGTGCCGCAAGTATTTCAATTGCGATGCCATGATCGTTGGCGAGGCCGGAGTCGATCTCGGCATCAAGAATCTGGTGGATCATCCCGAGGAAGTCGGCGCCGACCGTCTGGTCAACGCGGTGGCGGCGCGGGAAACCTATCGAGGGCCGGTGATCGTGGTCGATTTCGGCACCGCCACCACTTTCGACGTGATCGACGGCGACGGCAACTACCGCGGCGGCGTGATCGCGCCCGGCGTGAATCTTTCCGCCGAGGCGCTGCACATGGCCGCGGCCAAGCTCCCGCGCGTCGCCATCGACCGACCCGATCGCGTGATCGGCACCGGCACCGTCACGGCGATGAAGTCGGGCCTCTACTGGGGTTATGTCGCGATGATCGAGGGCTTGGTCGAGCGCATCAAAAAAGAATTCGGCGCGGACATGAATGTGATCGCGACCGGCGGATTGGCGCCCCTGTTCGCCGACGCGACCGCCTGCATCAAGGGCGCGGACCTCGATCTGACCCTGCGCGGGCTCTATTCCGTCTATAGGCTTAACGCGAAGAAGAACCGATGAGCCGCCCGAAAACGCGGCACGCCGCGAACGAACTGGCCTTCGTCGCGCTTGGCGGCGCGGGCGAGATCGGCATGAACCTGAACCTCTACGGCTACGGACCGCCGCCCGACGGCCACCAATGGCTGATGGTGGACTTGGGCGTGACCTTTGGCGACGGCAGCGCCCCCGGCGTCGAGGTCATCATGCCCGATCCTTCGTTCATCGCCGAGCGGCGCGGCCGCCTGCTCGGGCTCGTTCTGACCCACGCCCACGAAGACCACCTCGGCGCGGTGCCGCACCTGTGGGAGCGGCTCGGGTGTCCGGTTTACGCAACCCCGTTCACGGTCTCGATCCTGACGCGCAAGCTGCGCGAGGCGGGATTGGAAGGAAAAGTGCCGATCCACGTCGTTCCCCTCGGCGGGCGGATCGAAATCGGCCCCTTCGACGTGGAATTCGTCACCGTCACCCACTCCATTCCGGAGCCGAACGCGCTCGCGATCCGCACCCCGCTCGGCACCATCGTTCACACCGGCGACTGGAAATTCGATCCCGAACCGGTCGTCGGGCCCATCTCCGACGAAGATGCGCTCCGCCGCCTCGGCGACGCAGGGGTTCTGGCCATCGTTTGCGATTCCACCAATGTCTTCACTCCCGGCGTTTCCGGCTCGGAATCGGATTTGAAGGACACCCTCACCGACCTGATCGGCGACGCGCCCGGTCGTGTCGCCGTTGCCTGTTTCGCGTCCAATGTCGCGCGCCTGGAAACGATTGCAACGGCGGCCCTGGCGTGCGGACGCGACGTCGTGCTGGCGGGACGGTCCTTGCGGCGCATCAACGACGCGGCGCGGGAAAACGGCTATCTCGCCGACACCCGCGCCTTTCTCGACGAGGATGCCGCCGGATGGCTTCCGCCCGAGCGTTCCGTCATTATCTGCACCGGAAGCCAGGGCGAGCCCCGCGCCGCGCTCGCCCGCATCGCCGCCGACGAACATCCCAACGTGACGCTGGAGGAGGGCGATATCGCGATCTTTTCCTCCCGCGTCATTCCCGGCAACGAGGTCGCCATATCCAAGCTCCAGAACAACCTCGTCCGGCGCGGGGTCAAGGTCATCACCTGGAGCGATCATCACGTTCATGTCTCCGGCCATCCGGCGCGGGACGAACTGGCCCGCATGTATCAACTGGTCCGCCCGCGCATCGCCATCCCGGTGCACGGCGAGCTGCGCCATTTGCGCGAACATGCCGAACTGGCCCGCGCCTGCCAGGTGCCCGAGGCCCTGGCGGTGGAAAACGGCGGTTTCATCCGGCTCGCCCCCGGCCAAGCGGAGGTGGTGAACCGCGTTCCGGTCGGGCGGCTGGCAGTGGACGGCAACCGGCTGGTGCGGCTTGACGGCGCGCTTGTGCGCAACCGCAACCGCGCCATATACAATGGGTCCGCGGTAATCACCGTCGCCCTCGATGCGCGGGGCAGGGTCGCGGGCGAGGTGCAGATTTCGACGCTGGGCGTGATGGAGGCGGATGACGAGAGCGCGCTCGGCGTGGTGCGCGAGACGGTCGAAGAAATCGTTGCCACGACGCCCTCCGGCCGGCGCAACGACGACGCGGCGCTGAAGGAAGCGCTCCGGATCGCGGTCAGACGGGTTTTTCGCGACCGGTTCGACAAGCGGCCGGTCACCAGTATTCACTTAGTCAGGGCTTAGAGCATGATCGGACGGCTCAATCACGTGGCGATCGCGGTTCCCGATCTCGACCGGGCCGCGGCGCTTTATCGCGACCTGCTCGGCGCCAAGGTTTCCGCCCCGGTGCCGGAGCCCAGACACGGCGTCACCGTCGTTTTCGTCGAGCTTCCCAACACCAAGATCGAGCTGCTCCATCCCCTCGGCGACGATTCGCCCATCGCCGGATTTCTCGCCAAGAACGCCGCCGGCGGAATCCACCATGTCTGCTACGAGGTCCCCGACATTCGCGCTGCCCGGGATCGGCTCCGTGCCCAAGGCGCCCGCGTGCTCGGCGACGGCGAGCCCAAGATCGGCGCCCACGGCAAGCCGGTGCTGTTTCTGCACCCGAAGGATTTCCTGGGCACGCTGATCGAACTGGAACAAGCCTAAGCCCGCATGAAATGGTACACCGCGCTTGCGATCTACAGCATTGTTTGGTGGTTGGTGCTGTTCATGGTCCTGCCTTGGGGCAACCGGGCGATCGGCGCCGAAGACGTCGCCAAGGGGCACGCCGCCGGATCGCCGGCGGAGCCGCGGCTCCTGGTCAAATTCGCGCTCACCACGGTCGTTTCGGCCGTGGTCTTCGCCGTCTTCTATTGGGCCTACGAGTCGGGCCTTATTTCCATCCGCCGTTAGAGCGGTTCCATCCGCCTAGATAATGCTTTTGCCTGGGGTTATGATCGTCCGATGCGCGCGCTTTTTACCGCCGTTTCGATTTTGTCCTTGTTCGCCGCCGGCACGGTGCTAGCCGCTTCGGCCAAAGACTCGTCGGTGAAGGTGAGCCGGAGCGAATGCAAAGGGTTCGTGAAGCATCAATCCAGCGCGGAATACAAAGCGGAAGTCGACGCCCGCGGCAAGAAAGTCAAGGAGGCCGACCTTCCCGGCGGCTCGCCGATCAAATTGCCCGAAACGATATCCATCGACATCGGAATCGATCTCGAAAAAAAGTACGGCCTCGGCTCGAGCGGCAAATACACGGGCGAGGGCGTCATCGGCAAGGTCACGGTCAAGGGCGACAAAGTCTTCTTCAACGATCAACCCCTCGACCGGCGCGACCAGGCCGCCATCGCCGAAGCCTGCCAGAAAGCCTACGGAACGAAAAAATAACCGATGCGCCTTTCCCAATATTTTCTGCCCACCCTCAAGGAAAATCCTTCCGAAGCCCAGATCGTCTCCCACCGTCTGATGCTGCGCGCAGGCATGATCCGCCAGTCCAGCGCCGGAATCTATTCGTGGCTGCCGCTCGGCTTTCGCGTGCTGGCCAATATCCAGCGCATCGTCGAGGCGGAGCAGGACGCCATCGGCTGCCAGCAAATGCTGATGCCGACCATCCAGCCCGCTGACCTCTGGCGCGAAAGCGACCGCTACGACGCCTACGGACCCGAGATGCTGCGGATCAAGGACCGCCACGAGCGCGACATGCTCTACGGCCCGACCAACGAGGAGCAGATCACCGATATTTTTCGCGCCACGGTCAAGTCCTACCGCGATCTGCCCAAGCTTCTCTATCACGTGCAATGGAAGTTCCGCGACGAGGTTCGCCCGCGTTTCGGCATCATGCGCGGGCGCGAATTCCTGATGAAGGACGCCTATTCCTTCGACCTGGACTACGCCGGCGCGCGCATGTCTTATAACAAGATGTTCGTGTGCTATCTGCGCACGTTCGAGAAATTGGGACTGAAGGCGATCCCGATGGCCGCCGACACCGGCCCGATCGGCGGCGATCTCAGCCACGAATTCCTGATTCTCGCCGAAACCGGCGAATCCCAGGTCTTCTGCCACCGGCGCCTGCTCGATTTCAAGTTGCCCGAGACAACGCCCACGGACGCGAAGGGCTTGCAAGCGCTGGTCGATCAATGGACCTCGGTCTATGCCGCCAGCGACGATAAGCACGACCCGGTCAAGGGCAACGCGCTCGGAACCGATCTCGTCACCGCGCGCGGCATCGAGGTCGGCCACATCTTCTATTTCGGCACCAAGTACTCGAAGCCGATGAAGGCCATGGTCTCCGGGCCCGAGGGCGGGGAAGTCACGCCTGAGATGGGCTCCTACGGCATCGGCGTCTCGCGACTCGCGGGCGCGATCATCGAGGCGTCGCACGACGACGCCGGGATTATTTGGCCGGAATCCGTGACGCCTTTCCGGGTCGGATTGATCAACTTGAAGAGCGGCGATTCCGAATGCGACGCGGCGTGCGAGGACATCTATCGCGCGCTAGCCGGACGCGGCGTGACGGTCCTCCACGACGACCGCGACCAGCGCGCCGGCGTGAAATTCGCCGACATGGACCTGATCGGGCTTCCCTGGCAGGTCGTGGTCGGCCCGCGCGGGGTGAAAAGCGGCGTGGTCGAGATCAAGAACCGCCGCAGCGGCGAACGCCAGGAATTGAACCGCGAATCCGCGCTCGCCCGCGTCGCCGGCGGTTGAGAGCAGGCAGGGGAGGAAACCGGTGTTCACCCGCTTCGAATGGTCGGTCGCGATGCGCTATCTCCGGGCGCGGCGCCAGGAGGGATTCATCTCCGTCATCGCCTGGTTTTCCTTGCTCGGCATCGCGCTCGGCGTTGCCACCCTGATTATCGTGATGTCGGTGATGAACGGGTTTCGCCACGAGCTGCTGTCGCGCATTCTCGGGCTCAACGGCCACCTCGGCGTCTATGGCCATTCCGCGCCGCTCGCCGATTTCGATGCCGTCGCCCAGGCGGTGCGCAAGGTTCCCGGCGTCGTTTCGGCGACCCCCATCGTCGAGGGTCAAGTGATGGCGACCGCCCGGGGCCTGGCGCGGGGCGCGCTGGTGCGCGGGATTCGCGTCGAAGACCTCGATTCCGGGCACAACCTGGTCGCGCGCAGCATCGTCGGCGGCGGGCTGGCGCAATTCACCGGCGACGACGCGGTGGTGGTCGGAAGTCGCCTGGCCGAGCGGCTCGGAGTCGGGGTCGGCGAGCGCATTACGCTGATTTCGCCCCAAGGCACCGCGACCGCGCTCGGCACCGTGCCGCGCATGCGCGCCTATCAAATCGTCGCCACCTTCAACATCGGCATGTTCGAGTACGACTCCAGCTACGTCTTCATGCCGCTCGCGGCGGCGCAAGTTTATTTCCGCGTGCCCGGCGCAGTCACCAACCTGGAAGTGTTTGTCGCCAATCCCGACGACGCGCCCCGAATCGGCGCGCGCATTGCCGGTGCGCTCCAGGGCCAGGTCCGCATTCACGACTGGCAGCAGGCCAATTCCAGCTTCTTCACCGCCATCCAGGTGGAACGCAACGTCATGTTCCTGATTCTGACCCTGATCATTCTGGTCGCGGCGTTCAACATCGTCTCGAGCATGATCATGCTGGTCAAGGACAAGGGCCGCGACATCGCGATCTTGAGAACCATGGGCGCGACGCGGGGCTCGATCCTGCGCATCTTCTTCATGAGCGGGGCGAGCATCGGCGTCATCGGCACCTTGTCCGGGCTCGTGCTCGGGGTCGCGTTCGCACTCAATATCGAGACCGTCCGGCAGGGAATCCAGGCCCTGACCGGGACCAATTTGTTCGCCGCCGAAATTTATTTCCTGTCCAAGCTTCCGGCCAAGATCGACTGGTCGGAGGTGTCGGCGGTGGTGCTGATGGGCCTCGGGCTCTCCTTCCTCGCGACGATCTATCCGTCCTGGCGCGCGGCGACCCTCGATCCGGCCGAGGCGCTGCGCTATGAGTGAAATTCCCCTCCAGCTCTCCGGCATCGTCCGCGTCTTCAGGCAGGAGCGGAACGAGATCGCGGTGCTGCGCGGGGCGAACCTCTCCGTGCGCGCGGGCGAGATGGTCGCCCTGGTCGGCCCCTCGGGCGCGGGCAAGTCCACGCTCCTGCACATCGCCGGGCTCCTGGAGAAACCCGACGAAGGCGAAGTGATCGTTGCCGATCTCGCCTGCGGCGCGTTGAACGACGACGAGCGCACGCGGCTGCGCCGAACCAACCTCGGATTCGTTTATCAATACCATCATCTGTTGCCCGAGTTTTCGGCGCTGGAGAACATCGTCATTCCCCAGGCCATCGCCGGCCTGGCGCGCGCGGAAGCGCTCAATCGCGCCCGCGAACTTCTCGCCGTTCTCGGCCTTACCGAACGGGAAAGCCACCGCCCGGCCCGGCTTTCGGGCGGCGAACAGCAGCGGGTCGCGATCGCTCGCGCGCTCGCCAATGCGCCCAGGATATTACTCGCCGACGAGCCGACCGGCAACCTCGACCCGCACACCGCCGACGAGGTTTTTGCCCTGCTTCTCAGGCTCGCGCGCGGCGCGAAACTCGCCGCCCTGATCGCCACCCACAACGTCGATCTCGCCCGGCGCATGGACCGTATCGTCCGGCTGCGCGACGGAATGCTTGTGGATAACTGATGCGGTGACTTTTTCGACATGGTGTGAAATTCTCGGGCCCGACCATGCCGCACGCCTCCTTCGTCCATCTCCGCGTCCATTCCGCCTATTCGCTGTCCGAAGGCGCGATCCGCCTCGACGAGCTGGCCAAGCTTTGCCGCAAATTCGCCGCGCCGGCGGTCGCGGTCACCGACACCAACAATCTGTTCGGGGCGCTCGAATTCTCGCACGCCGCCCACGCCGCCGGGGTGCAACCGATCATCGGTTGCCAGCTCGCGCTCGCCCACGATGAGCGCGGCGGCGCCCGGCCCGGCTTCGGGCAGGGCGGGAAAAGCGGGTCCGCGTCCGACCCGGTCGTGGTTCTGGTCCAGAACGCCGCCGGATATCGCAATCTTCTCAAGCTGATCCGCATCGCCCATTTCGGCGTGACCGGAGGCGAGGCGCCTGTTGAACCCCAACTCGCGTTGAGCGAGTTGGCGCGCCATGGCGAGGGGCTGATTGTTCTGACCGGCGGGCCGGCGGGACCGGTCGGACGGTTGCTCGCCGCCGGACAGAACCCGGCCGCCGAGGAAGTTCTGCTCCGCCTGGCGGCGGCCTTTCCCGGGCGGCTGTACGTCGAACTGATGCGCCACGGCTTGGCGGTGGAAAAGGCAACCGAGCCCGGGTTCCTCGATCTCGCCTACCGCCACAACCTTCCCTTGGTCGCGACCAACGAAGCATTCTTCGCCGAGCGCCGGATGCACGAAGCGCACGACGCGCTGCTGTGCATCGCCGCCGGCGCGACGATGGCGGCGCCCGAGCGCCGGCGGGTGAGTTCCGAACATTATCTGAAATCTCCCGACGAGATGCGCAAACTGTTCGCCGACCTGCCGGAAGCGGCGGACAACACCCTGGTCGTCGCGCGGCGCTGCGCCTTCATGATCGAGCCGGTCGCCCCGATCTTGCCACCGTTCGATTGCGGCAACGGCCTGAACGAAACCGACGGGCTCAAGGCCGACGCCAAGGCCGGGCTCGAGCAGCGGCTCCGCGCGAGCGTCTGGAAGCCGGGGATGAGCGAGGACGAAAAAGAAGCCGTCGCCCGGCCTTACCGCGAACGGCTCGACTACGAGATCGGCGTCATCGTCGCGATGGGCTATCCCGGCTATTTCCTCGTCGTCGCCGATTTCATCCGCTGGGCGAAGAGCCAAGGCATTCCCGTCGGTCCGGGGCGCGGCTCGGGCGCGGGGTCGGTCGTGGCCTGGGCGTTGACCATCACCGATCTCGATCCTTTGCGCTTCGGGCTCCTGTTCGAGCGGTTCCTCAACCCCGAACGGGTGTCCATGCCCGATTTCGACATCGACTTCTGCCAGGACCGCCGCGACGAGGTGATCCACTACGTCCAGGATCGCTACGGCCGCGACCAGGTGGCGCAAATCATCACGTTTGGCAAACTCCAGGCCCGCGCCGTGCTCCGCGACGTCGGCCGGGTGCTGGAAATGCCCTATGGCCAGGTGGATAAAATCTGCAAGCTGGTCCCCCACAATCCGGCCGCGCCGGTCACGCTGGACAAAGCGATCGCCGAGGAGCCTTTGTTGGCGCGCGCGATCGAAGAAGACGGGGCGGTCGGGCGCCTGTTCGCCATCGCCCGCCAGCTCGAGGGGCTTTACCGCCACGCCTCGATCCACGCCGGCGGCGTGGTCATCGGCGACCGTCCGTTGGACGAGCTGATCCCGCTTTATCGCGATCCCAAGTCCGAGCGACTCGTGACCGGGTTCAACATGAAATATATCGAGGAGGCGGGGTTGATCAAATTCGACTTCCTCGGCCTCAAGACGCTGACCGTGCTCGCCGACGCCGCCAAGCTGGTGGAGGCGGGAGGCGGGAAAAAACTCGATCTCGCCAATCTTCCGCTCGACGACGAGGCGACGGTTTCCATGCTCGCCCGCGGCGAAACGACCGGCGTGTTCCAGCTGGAAAGCGCCGGCATGCGCGACGTGCTGCGCAACCTGAAAGCGGACACCTTCGAGGACATCATCGCCGTCGTCGCCCTCTACCGGCCGGGGCCGATGGGCAACATCCCGAGTTACATCCGCCGCAAGCACGGCCAGGAAAAACCCGATTACCTCTATCCAACCCTGGAAGGAATCCTGAAAGAGACTTTCGGCATCATCATCTATCAGGAACAGGTGATGCAGATCGCCCAGGAGCTGGCCGGATTTTCGCTGGGCCACGCGGATTTGATCCGCCGCGCCATGGGCAAGAAGATCAAGTCGGAAATGAACCAACAGCGCGAAGCCTTCGTCGCCGGCGCGCGCAACCGCAACGTGCCCGAAACCCGCGCTCGGGATATTTTCGATCTCATCGCCAAGTTCGCCGATTACGGCTTCAACAAGTCCCACGCCGCGACCTACGCGCTGGTTGCCTATCAGGCCGCCTATCTGAAAGCCCACCATCCGGTCGAATTCCTGGCCGCATCCATGACCCACGACATGGCCAATCCCGACAAGCTCAACGTCTTCCGCCAGGAACTGGAGCGCATGGGCATCCGGCTTTTGCCTCCGGACGTGAACGCTTCCGAGGCGCGGTTTTCGGTCGGCGGCGAAACCGGCGGCAGCGGCCCGGCGATCCGCTACGCGCTCGCCGCCGTGCGCAACGTCGGCACCGCGGCGATGGAATCCTTGGTCGCCGGGCGCCGCCAAAAAGGGCCTTTCCGCGATCTCGCCGACTTTGCCCGCCGGCTCGACGCCAAGCTCGCCAACAAGCGCCAGATCGAGAATTTGGCGCGCGCCGGCGCGTTCGATTCCCTCAATCCCAATCGCCGCCAGACGGTCGAAGGCGTCGAGGAAATCCTGAAACACGCCCACGCCGCGGCCGCGGAACGGGGGAGTTCGCAGATTTCGCTCTTTGGCGGCGGCGGCTCGGAGAACGACGCGGCGCCGCTGGTTCTGCCGGCGGTGACCGATTGGCCGCCCATGGACCGCCTCGGCCACGAATTCGATGCGATCGGGTTCTACCTCTCCGCCCACCCGCTCGACGCCTATCGCCGCACCCTCGTCCGCCTCGGCGTCCGCCCGATCGCCGAGATCATCGCCAGCCCCGAGCCGGGCCCGGTCCGGCTCGCCGGCACCTTGATCGGCAAGAAGGAGCGGACCTCGGCCAAGGGCAACCGCTATGCCTTCGTCCAGTTGTCCGACATGACCGGCGTGTTCGAAGCGGTCGTCTTCGCCGAGACCCTGGCCTCGGCGCGGAGCCTGCTCGAGGTCGGCCGCTCGCTCTTGGTGCGCGCCGCCGTCCAGGTCGAAGGCGAAACCTTCCGCCTCACCGTCCAAAGCCTTGAATCCCTCGAAGAGGTTGCCGCCCGGACTTCGGCCGGGGTCAGGATCGTGGTCGCCTCCCAGGATGCTTTGTCACCGATTAAGGACATAATTGCCGGAAAACCTGGGGGTAACGGGGAAGGGCGCAAGGGCCGGATCAAGATCGTTTCCCGCCTGGATACGGGCCAAGAGGTCGAATTCGACCTTGGCGACCATCGCCTCCAGCCCGGTACGCTGCCTGCGCTCCGGAACGTTTCCGGGGTCCTGGAAGCGAGCGAAATCTAGCCCCCGTTCGTCCTTGCCAGGGATCGCCCAGGCGGGTATTTAACGGCCGCGTAAATTCACACGCGGGTCAAGCGGCGTCGGGGCCTTCAAGCCCTTGCAACGTCGCTCCGGTGTCCCCCGGTTCGCAAAGGATTGGGGGACGGGAAAGACCCGCGGCGGCATAACCGGAGAAGGAACCGAACGATGGCATTGCCCACGTTCACGATGCGTCAGCTATTGGAATCCGGCGTCCATTTCGGCCATAACACCCGGCGATGGAATCCGAAGATGGCCCCCTATCTGTTCGGGGTCCGCAACGGCATTCACGTCATCGATCTCGGCCAGACGGTGCCGCTTTTGCACCAGGCGATGGTCGCGGTGCGCGACGTGGTCGCCGCCGGTGGCAGGGTGCTGTTCGTCGGCACCAAGCGCCAGGCGTCCGACAAGGTCGCCGAGGCGGCCAAGCGCTGCGGCCAGCATTTCGTCAACCATCGCTGGCTCGGCGGCATGCTCACCAACTGGCGCACGATCTCCAATTCGATCAAGCGCCTGCGCGACCTCGAACAAAATCTCAACCATCCCGAGTCCTTCGCCGGCCTGACCAAGAAGGAGCAGCTCAACCTTCAGCGCGAGCGCGACAAGCTCGATCGGGCGCTCGGCGGGATCAAGGAAATGGGCGGACTGCCCGACATCCTCGTCGTCATCGACACCAACAAGGAACAGATCGCGGTCGCCGAGGCCCGCAAGCTCGGCATCCCGGTGGTCGCGGTAGTCGATTCGAACAGCGATCCGACGGGCATCACCTATCCGATTCCCGGCAACGACGACGCGCTCAGGGCCGTCGTACTCTACTGCGATTTGATGGTCGGCGCGGTCCTCGACGGCATCCAGGCGGAATTGACCGTTCCCGGCAAGGACGCCGGCGCCTTGGAAACCCCGCCGATCGAGGCCCTTCCCGTCGAGGTCTCGACCGCCGGACCGCTCTCGCTGACGGGCGTTTGAAAGACGGAATCATGGCCGACATCGCGGCGTCGCTCGTCAAGGAACTGCGCGAGAAATCCGGCGCGGGCATGATGGATTGCAAGAAGGCGCTCGCCGAAAGCGGCGGGAACCTGGAAGCGGCGATGGATTGGCTGCGCAAGAAAGGTCTTTCCGCCGCGGCCAAGAAGGCCGGACGCATTGCCGCCGAAGGCTTGATCTCCGTCGCCGTCGAAGGCGGCCGGGGCGCGCTGGTCGAAGTCAACAGCGAAACCGATTTCGTCGCCCGCAACGAAAATTTCCAGTCTTTTGCCGCCACCCTTGCCAAGCTCGCGCTCAAGGTGGGCGGCGATCTCGATAAGCTCAAGGCTGCCGCCTATCCCGGCGCCGGGCGCACCGTTGCCGAGGAGATGACCCATCTCATCGCCACCATCGGCGAGAACATGAACATCCGTCGCGCCAAAATTCTCGCCATCGACAAGGGCGTCATCGGTGCCTACGTCCACAACGCGGTCGCGCCCGGGCTGGGCAAGATCGGCGTGTTGGTCGCGCTCGAGTCGGGCGCGCCCTCGGGTCCGCTCGACGGTCTGGCCAAGCAGCTCGCCATGCACATCGCCGCCACGAACCCCCAAGCCGTGAGCCGGGAAGGCCTGGATGCGGCCGTGGTCGAACGGGAAAGAAACATTCTCGCCGACCAAGCGCGCACCTCGGGCAAGGGCGAAGATATCGTCGCCAAGATGGTTGAAGGTCGCTTGCGCAAATTCTACGAGGACGTGTGCCTGGTCGATCAGGTGTTCGTCATCGACGGCGAAAGCCGGGTCGGAGCGGCGATCGAACAGGTGGCCAAAGCCTCGGGCTCGGCCGTCGCGGTCAAGGGATTCGCCCGATTCGCCCTGGGCGAAGGAATCGAGCGGGTTCAGTCCGATTTCGCGGCCGAAGTGGCCGCCGCCGCTGGCCGGTAAGGCCCTGTCTTGGCCGTTCTTAACCCCTGTTTTCAGACCCTCGGAATCGCCCGGACCATTCAGGCCTAAAGCTTAAATTTACCAAGACCTTGCGGGATATCCTGGTATAAACTGGCCTGATAATTGGACTTCTCGCCTGGGACGCGCGGAAATGCCCGCTTTTGCGCCCAGGCGCGGAGGGTTTGCGCGTGGCCGGGCGGGCAGAACCCAGGGCGGCACTATGGCCAAGGCGATCAAGTACCGGCGGATACTGCTCAAGCTGTCGGGCGAGGGGCTTATGGGCAAGCGGGATCACGGCTTCGATCCCGCGACGATGAAACGCCT
>SHWG01000096.1 GCA_009693905.1 Rhodospirillales bacterium
CCAGCGGAGGACCCCATGATCCAGAATCGCAGAAACTTTATGAAAACCACGGCGCTGGCCGGCGCGGCCGCGGCCGCATCCACCGTTCTCGGCCAATCCACGACGGTTGCGGCCCGAGGCCACGCCTCGGATACGAGCGGAACCCAACCCATGGCCAGGGGCATGACGTTCGCCACCTTGAGTGTCGGCGGCCGATCCAGCCTGGGCATCAGGACTCCGCAGGGGATTCTCGATGTCGCCACCGCCGAACAGGCGTTCAAGGAAAAAGCGCCGACCACGATCGACGCGGTGCTCAAGGGCCAGGGCGACATTTCCGGCCTGCAGCGCCTCGCCGCCAAGGCGCAGGCGAGCCCGGATGCCGCCAAGTATTTCATTGCCGAAGCCAAGGCCAAGTTCGGCCCGGCGGTGACCCACCCCGAGAAAATCATCTGCGTCGGCCTGAATTACCGCAAGCACGCCGCCGAGACCGGCCAGCCGGTGCCGAAGATGCCGATCCTGTTCAACAAGTTCAACACCACCCTCAACAGCCCCGGCGGAACGATCGCGGTTTCGAAAATCGAGGCTAACGATTTCGATTACGAATCGGAACTGGTCATCGTCATCGGCCGCGCCGGACGGAACATCGCCGAAGCCGACGCCATGTCCCACATCTTCGGCTATTGCGCTGGACATGACTTCACCGCCCGCGACCTTCAGCGGCGTTCGAGCCAGTGGATGCTGGGCAAGAGCTGCGACGGCTTCGCCCCCATTGGCCCCTGGCTGGTGACCGCCGACCTCGCCGACGGCAATAAGCTCAAGATCGAGACCCGGGTCAACGGCGAGGTCCGCCAATCGTCGAACACATCGGACATGGTGTTCAACTGCCAACAGCTGGTCAGCTATGCCTCGAAGTACTTTACCCTGGCGCCCGGCGACATCATCTTCACCGGCACGCCCGAAGGCGTCATCTCGGGTTATCCCAAGGAAAAGCAGGTGTGGCTGAAGCCCGGCGACAAGCTGATCACCACCATCGAGAAGCTCGGGGACTTGAGCTTCACCCTGACCTGAGAGCCGTTCCGGCCGAGGCGCGCAGTAACAACGCCGACCCGCTGCGCGAGCATTCAAAGACAACGGGTCGCGCCCCAAAAGGCGCGGCCCATTTTGTTTGCGGGTCGGCCGGGCCCCTTGAACATACGTCTCTGCCGTATATGTTGAGGCACCATGTCCAAAGCCGGAAAGCGAATCCTGACAAGCGTCCGTGAGGCACTCGCCTTCGTCGAGGGCAAGGCCGACAAGCGCCGGTTCAAGGTGCATGTGCCCGAAAGCCTGAACGTGGCCGCCATTCGCCGCAGCGTTCCCTCTCCCGCTGTCGCGGGAGAGGGTGCCGAGCGCAAGCGAGGCGGGTGAGGGTCAAGCGATTCGGCTCATGTCTGAAGACTCCGTCGCGTTCGGCACCCTCACCCTCCCGGCCCTGACGGGCCGGGTCCCTCTCCGTCGTGCGCTCCGCGCGCGCAAGCCCGCCGCTCCCGCTCGCGCGGGAGAGGGGCTTTGGCTACCCCTCGCGCCCCAACGCGGCCATCAGCTCGCGCCACTCGCGCTTGGAAAGGCCGCTTTTGTCCTGGGTGACTTTCTCGCCCGCGATCAGGCGCGTCACCACCGCGAGCCCCCGGGCGGAGAGATGCGCGCCGCCCATGCGGTATTGCATGAACGATTCGAAAGTGATCGGCAGCCAGCGCCGGAACGTATCGAGCATCGCGTCGGCGTAGGCCCGGATTTCGTACTGGGCGTGGGCGTCGGCGCGCAACGACAGAAAATGCATGAGATTGTGCAAGTCGATCTTCCAGTACCATTGGGTGTAGGTGTTCAGCGTCAGGTTCATGCGCGCCAATTCCCGCGCCAGGCCCTTGCGTTTGGGATCGCGGGGCTTGCCATCAGCGCCTTCGTTGAGCATTTCCTCGTAAGCTCCGTAGGTCTGCTCCGCGTCGCGGCGCAACAGCGCGAACACGCGCTTCGCTTCCGCCCCTTCGAGGGTGTCGCCGCGGCCCTGGCGGTTGACTTCGGACTGGGCCGCCAGATGCTCGGGCGCGGGCATGTAGTACTCCTTGTCGAGGATCGAGTATCGCGCCGAGTATTCGTTGACGTTGGCGGTGCGATGCCGGATCCACTGCCGGGCGACGAAGATCGGCAGCTTGACGTGGTACTTGATCTCGCACATCTCGAACGGAGTCGTGTGCCGGTGACGCATGAGATAGGCGATCAACCCGGCGTCGTCTTGCGCGCGTTTGGTGCCCCGCCCATAAGACACCCGCGCCGCCTGAACGATGGCGGCGTCGTCGCCCATGTAGTCGATCACCCGGACGAACCCGTGATCGAGCACCGGGATCGGCCGGTAGAGGATTTCTTCGAGCGCCGGCGCGCACGCGCGAAGCGTTTCGCGTTTGCCCGCGCGCGACGCCTCGATCTCGGCCTGTTGTTCCTTGCTGATGGTCATGGCGCCGAGGCGCACTCTATCGCCGCGCCTGCGGGCCTGCAAAGCCCGGCCGGACGCCGAAAAATCCCCCGCCCCTTGCCGCCCCCACCGCCGCAGGCCTATATTTTCCCTGCCGGGCAACCGGCTATGGCGATAAATGCCCTGTGGAATAAGCGTTACGGACCCGGGGGCAGTACCCGGCGCCTCCACCATCTTCCCATCCCTCGCGATCGATCGTCCTGGGGACGGGCTCTCAAGGGGGCGAACTAGGCTCGACGTGCGCGGTAAAGGCAGGAGGTTCGCTCGGTATGGTTCCGCCGTGACGGGCCATATACAAATGCCAACGACAACGTTGCATTTGCTGCTGCCGCTTAATAAGCGGTAACGGGGTTCGGGGGGCACCTGGCAACAGAAGCCCCCCACTCCGCCCCGGAGACCGGGGACCGAGCGAACGAGGACGCGCTTCGCCCCATGACCGACGATCCGCTCCGCTACGACCTCTGGATCGAAGACGCTTTTCGCTCCGTCGTCCGCCGCGCGCTGGCCTACACCGCGACCCGCGGCCTTCCCGGCGACCACCACTTCTACATCACCTTCCGCACCGCGGCCCCCGGCGTCCGGGTGCCCAGCTACCTGAAGGCGCAACACCCCCTCGAAATGATTATCGTGCTGCAATTCAAGTTCGACGATCTCGCGATCACCGACGACGGATTCTCGGTCACCCTCAGCTTCAAGAACAAGCGCGAGAACCTTTACATCCCCTTCGCCGCCGTCGCCTCGTTCTCCGATCCCTCGGTCAGCTTCGGCCTCCAGTTCAAGATCACGGCCGACGGGCAGGTCCACGCCGACGCCAGCGGCGACACGCCTCCGCCCAAATCCGCCGCCCCGCGCAACGATGTCGCCGCGAAAGCGGAGCCTCAGGCGGCGAAACCGGCGCCGGAGGCCAGCGGACAGGTGGTCACCCTCGATTCCTTCCGCAAGAAGTAAAAGCTTCCGGTCCCTTCCCACCCCCTTCATTCCCATCCCCCCTCAAGAGCGATTCATGCCCCCCTTCGAACACCATGCCCTGTTTGGGCTCGGCCCGGACGCGACGCCTTACCGCCGCTTGAGCGGCGATCATGTGGGCGGCGCCACCTTCGACGGCCGGGCGGTGCTGAAAGTTGAGTTAAGCGCGCTGACGCTGCTCGCCCGCGAGGCGTTCCACGATATTTCCCACCTTTTGCGCCCGTCCCACCTGGCGCAGTTGCGCGCGATCCTCGACGACCCCGAAGCCTCGGCCAACGACAAGTTCGTCGCCCTCGAATTCCTCAAGAACGCCAACATCGCCGCCGGCGGCGTGCTGCCCATGTGCCAGGACACCGGCACCGCCATCGTCATGGGCCATAAGGGGCAAATGGTCTGGACCGGCGGCGGCGACGAAGCCGCGCTGGCCGAGGGCACGATGCGGGCCTATGCCGACAACAACCTGCGCTACAGCCAGTTGGCCCCGCTCGACATGTACAAAGAAGTCAACACCGGCACCAATTTGCCGGCGCAAATCGACATCTACGCCGACGACGGCGACGAATATCATCTCTTGTTCGTCGCCAAGGGCGGCGGCTCGGCCAACAAGACTTTCCTCTACCAGGAGACCAAGGCGCTGCTCAATCCGGCGGCGCTGATGAAGTTCCTGGACGAGAAGCTCCGCACGCTCGGCACCGCCGCCTGCCCGCCCTATCATCTCGCGGTCGTCATCGGCGGCACCTCGGCCGAGATGAACCTGAAAACGGTCAAGCTGACCTCGTGCCACTATCTCGACGGGCTGCCGGCCACGGGCGACAAGCACGGCCGCGCCTTCCGCGACCGCGAGACCGAAGCGAAAGTGCTGGACCTGACCCGCCGCCTCGGCATCGGCGCGCAGTTCGGCGGCAAGTATTTCTGCCACGACGTCCGGGTCGTGCGCCTGCCGCGCCACGGCGCCTCGTGCCCGGTCGGGATCGGCGTTTCGTGCTCGGCCGACCGCCAGATCCTCGGCAAGATCACCCGCGACGGGGTGTTCCTGGAGCAACTCGAGGTCGATCCCGCCAAGTACCTGCCCGAGGTTGCCGAGAAAGACGTTTCCGGTCCGGTGGCGCGGATCGACCTTGCCCGGCCGATGCCGGACATCCTCGCCGAACTCGACCGCCATCCGGTCCGCACCCGCGTAAGCCTCACCGGCACCCTGATCGTGGCGCGCGACATCGCGCACGCCAAGCTCAAGGAACGGCTCGACCGCGGCGAAGGCCTGCCCCAATACTTCAAGGACCATCCCGTCTATTACGCCGGCCCGGCCAAGACGCCCAAGGGCTACGCCTCGGGCGCGTTCGGGCCGACCACCGCCGGGCGGATGGATTCCTACGTCGATCAATTCCAGAACGCCGGCGGCTCGATGGTCATGCTCGCCAAGGGCAACCGTTCGCCGGCCGTGCGCGAGGCCTGCAAGAAATACGGCGGGTTCTATCTCAGCTCGGTCGGCGGCGCGGCGGCGATCCTCGCCGAGAACTGCATCAAGAAGGTCGAGGTGGTGGAATACCCCGAACTCGGCATGGAGGCGATCTGGCGAATCGAGGTCGTCGACTTCCCCTCCTTCATCGTCATCGACAACAAGGGCAACGACTTCTTCGCCGAGTTCGGCATGACCAAGGCCGAGGCCAACGGCTGAAAATCCGCGCCAAGGGGCGATTAAGGCTACATTGTGGCGCTCCCTCACGCGTTTGTGTAGGATGGGCAGAGCGCCGTTCTTCTATATTCGACGGCGGTTTCCGGCGGGAAGGTTCCGGCCGGGCTTCCCACAATAATCCACGGGAGAACTCCTATTATGATGAAACGTACCCTGCTCGCCGCCGCCCTGGCGGCTTTCGTCGCCACTCCGGCCTTCGCCGCCGAGTGCCCCAAGCTCATGAAGTCTTACGACGACGCGGCGGCCAAAAACGCGTCCAAGGTCACCGCCGAGGCGAAGAAGCTCCGCGCCGACGGCGAAGCCGATCACAAGGCCGGCAAGCACACCGAATCCATGACCGCGCTCAAGAAGGCCGGAGCGATCGTCGGCGCGATGTAATTCCGGACTCTCGTTTCTGGAATGGAACGCCCGTCCCGCCTGTGCGGGGCGGGCGTTTCGTTTTAGATTTTCCCCATGACCCCAAGCTCCAGGGATCCGGTCCGGCTCCGCAAGCGCTCGGTCCGCATCGGCGGCCACGACACCAGCGTGTCGCTGGAGGGTGCCTTCTGGGACGCGCTCGGCGCGATCGCGCGGACGCGTAAGATTTCCCTCAACGCCCTCGTCGCCGCCGTGGATCGAGACCGCCGGGGCAATCTCTCCAGCGCGCTCAGGCTGTTCGTGCTCGAATCGCTCGGCCGGCGCGATTAAATCTAACGCAGTATCCCGCGCAACAGATCCTGCGGCCGGACCGGCTGTTGTTTCTGCGCCGGTTGCTGCTGCTGTTGCGGTTGCTGCGGTTGTTGCGGCGGCTGGCCGCCGATGATCCCTTGCAGAACATCGCCGACGCCGGGCTTCTTCAAAAGCTTGTCGACACCCGATATCGGCAGCCCGCCCGGCAGTTTGCTGGTGTCGAGCTTGACCGTCGGGGCGTCGAGCGCGCCGACGACGGTGAACGGCACCGGCTGGGCGGCGCGGCCCGAGCGATCGAGGATTTGAGTGAGAACGTTTTGCGCCAACTGGATCTCGCCCGCCATGTCGATGTGCCAGCGCGGAAGATCGACGGTGCCGCGCGCCTGGCCGTTGCCGAAGCCCGAGGCGAGCTTGAGATCGCTCGAGCGCGCGACCCCGCGCTCGAGCGTAAAGCTTCCGGTCACGTCGGCCTGGCTCCCGCCGGGTCGGCCCGAGAGCGCGCCGCCAAGCTCGCCGAGCGCCTTGACCAGATCGAGCGCGCCGGCAAGGGCCGAGCCTTTTCCGCCGCCTTTGACGTCAAGGCGCGTGAGCGCGACCGAGCCCGAGCCGCCCAGCGACCCGACCATCGCCGCGACGCTGCCGCCCGCCGCCGCCAGCTTGGCGTCCATGGCGATCCGGCCGGTGGCCGAGGCCTCTCCGGTGAACGCGTGGACGGCGGCGGCGACGTCGCCCTCTTTCAAGGCGAAGGAGGCGTCGAAGCGCGGCGCCGCGGCGCTTTGCGCGTTGAGCGCAAGCGCGCCTTGGAAATCGCCGCCGAACAACCTTCCCGCCAGCCGTTCGGTCCGGAGCGAGCCTGCGTCGAGCCGGGCGGCGATGTCGGCATCCTCGATTCGGTATTTGTCGTAGGCCAGCGTTTTCGCTTTCAGCTTCACGTCCGCATCCATTTCCTTGAGCGCGGAAAAATCGAGCGGTTCGGTCGGCCAAGAGCCGCGCCCGGTCGCGGGCGGTGGGGCGGGCCGGGCGGGAGTCGGTTGCCGGACCTGGGCGAGAATAACGCCGCCGGGCGCGGCGGCGCCAAAATTTAAAGACCCGGCGGCGTACTTGGCGCCCGGTCTTTCGGTTGGGTGGCCTTCGCCGCCGGGCGCGGCGGCGCCAAAATTTAAAGACCCGGCGGCGTACTTGGCGCCCGGTCTTTCGGTTGGGCGGCCTTCGCCGCCGGGCGCGAAAGGCTCAAGGGGCAGCGCCGCCGCTTTCTTCACCGGCAGGAACGAATCCACCGCC
>SHWG01000097.1 GCA_009693905.1 Rhodospirillales bacterium
GCACCCGGAAGGCGCCGCGGGAAAAGTCGTGGTCGTTGCGCCGGTATTGCAGCTCGACCAGGCGCTTCTGGAGGGCGCTCCGCTCGATCCGCGCGCCGGCCTCGATCGCCAGCACCATTCCCGAATAGGTCTCGACCGAGCCGATGCCGTAGATGCAGGACACCGAGGCGACGATGATCGTGTCGCTGCGTTCCAGCAGCGCCCGGGTCGCGGCGTGGCGCATGCGATCTATTTGTTCGTTGATCGCGGCGTCCTTCTCGATGAAGGTGTCGGTGCGCGGCACGTAGGCCTCGGGCTGGTAGTAGTCGTAATAGCTGACGAAATACTCGACCGCGTTTTCGGGGAAAAATCCCTTCATCTCGGCGTAGAGCTGAGCGGCGAGCGTCTTGTTGGGCGCGAGCACGAGGGTCGGCCGCTGCAAATCCTGGATCGCGTGCGCGACGGTGAAGGTCTTGCCCGAACCGGTGACGCCGAGCAGCACCTGGTCGCGCTCGCCCGCGCGCGTGCCCCGGATCAGCCCGGCGATCGCTTGGGGCTGGTCGCCCGCTGGAGCGTAATCGGAGACGAGCTTGAAAGTCCGCCCGTCGGCCAGGGCCGCGCGCTTCGGCGGCGTGAAGATATCCGGGTTGACGGAGGGCGGCGCGTTCATGGCGGATATATTGGAAGGCGGCGGGCCCGAGCGCCAGGGGGCTCTCGCCTTGGCCCGATTCGCCGTTGCCAGCACCGCTTCGCGCGCGTAGTGTTCGGCCCGTTTGGAATCCGAAACGACAGAGTTTTCCCCATGTCCTTTCTCGCCCAGCGACTCGCCCGCATCAAGCCCTCGCCGACCATCGCGGTCAGCCAGAAGGCGCGCCAGCTGAAGGCCGAGGGCCGCGACGTGATCGGACTCGGCGCGGGCGAGCCCGATTTCGACACCCCCGATCACATCAAGGCGGCGGCCAAGGCGGCGATCGACCGGGGCGAGACCAAGTACACCGACGTCCAGGGCACGCTCGCGCTGCGCCAGGCGATCGCGGCCAAGTTTAGCCGCGAGAACGGGCTTTCCTATACGCCCGACCAGATCACCGTCGGCACCGGGGGCAAGCAGGTGCTCTACAACGCGCTGATGGCAACCGTGGACGCGGGCGACGAAGTCATCATTCCCGCGCCCTATTGGGTTTCGTATCCGGACATGGCGCTGCTCGCCGACGGAACGCCGGTTTTCATCGCGTGCCCGGCCGCGAACGGATTCAAGCTCAAGCCCGCCGATCTGGAGCGCGCGATCGGGGCCCGGACCAAGTGGCTGATCCTGAACTCGCCCTCGAATCCGAGCGGAGCCGGCTACACCGCGGCCGATCTTAGGGGGATCGCCGACGTGCTGCTCAAGCACCCCCAGGTCTGGATCCTGACCGACGACATGTACGAGCACCTCGTCTACGACGACTTCAAGTTCGCGACCATCGCCGAGGTCGAGCCGAAGCTCTACGGACGCACGCTGACCATGAACGGCGTCTCCAAGGCCTATTGCATGACCGGCTGGCGGATCGGCTACAGCGGCGGGCCGCTCGAATTGATCAAAGCCATGAACGCGGTTCAGTCGCACAGCACCTCCAACACCAGCTCGATCAGCCAGGCGGCGGCGGTCGCGGCCTTGAACGGCCCGACCGACTTCATCGCCCGCAACAACGAAGTCTTCAAGGCCCGCCGCGATCTGGTGGTCTCCATGCTCAACCAGGCCAAGGGGCTCGTCTGCCCGCGCCCCGAGGGCGCGTTCTATGTTTATCCGTCCTGCGCGGGCGTGCTCGGCAAGAAGGCGCCGAACGGGAAAACGATCGCCAACGACAGCGACTTCACGGCGGCGCTGTTGGAGTGCGAGGGCGTGGCGGTGGTCCAGGGCGAGGCGTTCGGCCTCAGCCCCCATTTCCGCATTTCCTACGCGACCTCGACCGCGCTTCTGGAAGACGCCTGCCGGCGCATTCAGCGTTTCTGCGCCGCGTTGGTTTGAGCGGGGTCGCGCGAAAACCCTTGAGAAATTCAGCCCCGTTCGCGCGACTCCCCTTTTGGCTTGAATCCGGCTAACCTTTACCCGGTAGAAGAGCGGGTCGCCCCGCCTTTCAGGGCGCGGACCCGCCCGCGTAACAACGGGAGGGACCATGCCGAAAAAACCGTCCGGCCCCAGGGTCGCGGCCCTGGTCGGCCCATATCTCGGCGGCAAGACCGCGCTGCTCGAAAGCCTGCTGTTTCAATGCGGCGTGATCCCGCGCAAGGGCGCGCGCAAGGACGGAACTACCGTCGGCGATTCCTCGCCTGAATCCCGCGCCCGCGGCTCGGGCACCGAGGTCAACGTCGCTTCGGCCGTGTACCTGGGCGAGCGGTGGACCTTTCTCGACTGTCCCGGCTCGATCGAGTTGCTCCAGGAAACCGAAAACGCGCTGATGGTCGCCGACGCCGCGGTGGTGGTGTGCGAATCCGACATCGGCCGAGTCCTGACGCTGGCGCCGCTGCTCAAGTTTCTCGACGACAAGAACATTCCGCATCTCCTGTTCGTCAACAAGATGGACATCGCCGCCGGCAGCGTGAAGGAGACCCTCGACGCCCTCCAGGGTCTCTCGCGCCACCCGCTGATCATGCGCGAGATCCCGATCCGCGAAGGGGACAAGGTGACCGGCCACATCGATCTGGTGAGCGAGCGCGCGTTCCGCTGGACCCCGGGCAAGTCGTCCGAGCTGATCTCGATCCCCGAGCCGATCAAGCCGCGCGAGGCCAAGGCCCGGACCGAGTTGCTGGAGACCCTGGCCGACTTCGACGACAAGCTCTTGGCGCAGCTTTTGGAAGACGTGGTTCCGCCGCCCGCCGCGATCTACGAGACTCTCGCCAGGGATTTGGCCGAAGCCAAGGTCGTGCCGGTGTTCTTCGGCTCGGCCGATTACGATCACGGCGTGCGCCGGCTACTGAAGGCCTTGCGCCACGAAGCCCCCGAAGCGGGCGCCATCGCCAAGCGTCTGGGACTGGGGCCGACAAAAGGCGCGGCGGCGGCGGTGTTCAAGACCCTGTACGCGGGCCATACCGGCAAGCTTTCGCTCGCGCGCGTACTCGCCGGCGAAATCGCCGAAGGCGCGTCGTTGGGCGGCGTCAGGGTCGGCGGGCTGCTCCGCCTGCTCGGCGGCCGTCAGGAAAAAGCCGCCCTGGCCGTTGCCGGCGACGTGGTCGCGCTTGCCCGCACCGAAGGGCTGGCGACGGGGGTTGCGCTGAGCGCGGCCGGGGCCCGAGCGATTCCCGGCTGGCCGGCCAAGCTCGCGGCGTTGTTCGCGCTGGCCATCCACGCCGAGAAGCGGGAAGACGACGTCAAGCTTTCGGCGGCGTTGACCAAGCTGATCGAGGAGGACCCCTCGCTTTCCTTCGGCCCCAACGCCGACACCGGCGAATTCCTGCTCTGGGGCCTGGGCGAAATGCACCTGCAGATCGCTATCGAGCGGCTCCGACAGCGATTCCATGTCTCGGTCAAGGCGAAGCGGCCGCAGGTGCCCTACAAGGAGACGATCCGCAAGGGCATCAAGCAGCACGCCCGACAAAAGAAGCAGTCCGGCGGCCACGGCGAGTTCGGCGACGTGCACGTCGAAATCAAGCCCTTGGGCCGCGGCGCGGGTTTCACCTTCACCAGCGCGATCACCGGCGGCGCGATACCGAAGCAGTACGTCCCGGCGGTGGAAATGGGCGTGCGCGAATCGCTTACGCGCGGCCCGCTCGGATTCCCGGTCGTGGATCTCGCGGTCACGCTGACCGACGGCCAATATCACGACGTCGACAGCTCCGACATGGCGTTCAAGAAGGCCGGCGCGCTCGCCATGCGCGAGGGCCTGCCCGCCTGCCATCCGGTGCTGCTCGAGCCGATCTGCCACGTCGAGATCGCGATCCCGAGCGAATTCACCTCCAAGGCGCAGCGCCTGGTTTCCGGCCGGCGCGGCCAGATCCTCGGCTTCGACACCAAGCCCAACTGGAAGGGCTGGGATCAGGTCCTGGCGCTGCTGCCCCAAGCCGAGATGCACGACCTCATCATCGAGTTGCGTTCGGCCACCCTTGGCGTCGGCACCTTCGCCTGGCGCTTCGACCATCTTCAGGAGCTGACCGGCAAGCACGCCGACCAGGTGATCGCCCAGCGCCAGCAACCGGACGCGGCGCAGTAGCCGGCCGCGATCAATCCGGCAAAAAAACGGCCCGCTCCGATCGTTCGGAACGGGCCGTTGCGATGTGCGGCGGCGGCGCGCGGCGATCAGGCGCCGAACGTGAATTGGCTTCCGGTCGTGCAGAGAATCAGTTTTTCCGGCATCATCGCGGTCGCGGCGTTGACGAAGTTCATCCCGCTGCAATGCATCGGCACCACGAAATCGGGGTCGAGCTTTTTCAGTTCCGCCAGCACCTGGTCGAGATAGGGCTTGGGCGCCGGGGCGAGGTGGAACCCGCCCATCACCGCGTGCACTTTATTGATGCCCGAGACTTCCTGGGCGCGGAGCACGCTGTTGACGATGCCGGCGTGACCGCAAGACGAAATCACGACCAGGCCCCGGTCCTTGACATTGATGCAAGTCGCGTGCTCGTGAGCGTGCTCGTCGGCGACGATCTTGCCTTGCAATTCCGCCGGCGCGAAATGTCTGGCGTTGCAGCCGAGGCCGTCGGGGCGCACGGCGAGCTCGACCATGGTGTTGGGGAGGACCTTTTCGATGCTGCGCCGGGGAATGGCGCCGGTGGTGAAGATGTGACCGCCGATCACCGCCGGCTGTTCCGCAAGCACGGTCTTGACCCGATGGTCGGCAAGCTCGCGCCGGTCAAGCGCCGCCCCTTCGTTGAAGACGTCGGGATTGCCGGTGCGGCTGTGGCGCATGCAGAAATTGTCCTCGCCGCCGGTATAGAGGGTTAAATCGGCCGGCATCTTGGCGCGGTGCTTTTTCAGGAATCCGATCAGGCCGCCGAAATGGTCGTAATGGCCGTGGCTGACGATCAGGGCGTCGATCTTGGCCGGATCGACGCCGAGGATTTCGAGGTTGCGGTTGAGAACCTCGGACGTGTAGCCGAAGTCGAGCAGATGATTGCGCCGTTCGCTGCCCTTGTGGGTTTCGATAAAAAGCGAGAGGCCCCATTCGCCGCCGAGCGTCGTTTGCACCCGGGGCGGCGGCAACAGGCGCACCCGCGCGACGCCGACGCCCTTGGGCGCCTCGCCGCTGATGAAGATGTCGTGGCTGCTGTCGGACACCACTCGGATCGAAAGTTTGTCCACGGTCGGAACCTGGATCCGCGCCGCTTGCGCGTGGGCGTGATCGCCGTGCAAGGCCGTGCCCGCGAGCGCGACGCCCACCGTCGCGGCCGAGCCTTGCAGGAACCCGCGCCGGTCAAATTCGTGCGTCATGGTTGTCTCCCTGTTGTTTTGTTTGGTTGCGCGAGCCTTCGTCTCTCCCCGCCCCCAGCTCGCTTCCGAAAGCATACTCCCATCCGCTGGACGGCGAAAAACCAAAAAAAAGCCCCCGGAACAAGTCCGGGGGCGAGTTAAACAGGGAGGCTTCACGTCTGGGAGACGTTGAGTCTTATAATTCTGTGGAATTCATGCGGTACGGTACAGAACGCTCTAGTACTCATTAATAACTTGAAACTATACATTTTTTCTGCGAATATTCATTTGCGGGACGTTCCCCATAGTTCCGTTTTGTTCCCCTTGGCACAAATCTTTTTGCCACAGGGATGCCACATGGATGGGGCGAGGATCCACCCCATGCCCAAGGCCGCCCGCCCCTTGACCGACTACGTCGTGAAGTCCTTGACCCCTGCGAGGGAGCAAATTAACTGGCGGGGGGTCTCAGACGGCGGCTGCCGAGGCCTGCTCCTCAGGGTATCTCCCCGGGGGGAGAAGGCCTGGGCGATTCGCCTAACCGTTAACGGGAAGCGGGTCCTGCATACCATTGGGGCTTACCCAGCTGTCACCTTGGCCGAGGCCCGAACCCGTGCCGGTGGTTATCTCGCCGCCTCCCGTGAGGGAGCTGCACCCTCGGAAATCGATGCCAGACGATCCGCCGAGAGCTTGACCCTGACCAAAGCCCACGCCCTTTACGTTGAGGCCGTGAAAAATGGCCTTCGCCCTCAGACCATAACTCTTAAGGAAGGGCTTTTCGCTGACCACATTATGCCTTTGGCGGGAGGCAGACTACTTCGCAAACTGCGCCGTGCCGATGTGATGGAGGTGGTAGAAGCAGTCCGAGCCAAGGGGCTTGCAGTCCAAGCCAATCGCGTCTTCACAGAACTGATGGCGATGTTGCGCTGGTCCGAGCAGAAGGGCTTTATTGCGGGTGTCCCAACATTCCACAAGTTCAAGACCCGTGAGCAGCCGCGTTCTCGCACCCTGACCGACGGCGAGGTGGGGGATGTCTGGGAAAAGGTTGCGGGCCTGGGCGACCTGACGCGGGATTTTGTCCGCCTGTTGCTGATAACCGGCCAGCGCCGCGATGATGTGCGCCTAATGCGCTGGGATGAAATAGACCTCGACGCGAACCTATGGACGATCCCAGCTTCAAGGTACAAGACACGCATCGACCATTGCGTGCCCCTGAGCAGCCCAGCGCTAGGCATTCTTCGAGCCCGGAGACCAGAAAATGCTATCGGCTACGTTCTCGCCGGGCGAGACGGGAAGCCGTTTAACGGTGCCGCTAGCTCCATGCGCCGTCTGCGCGAAGCCGTGACCGGCAAGGGAGATTTCAGCCTGCACGATTTGCGGCGAACGTGCCGCAGCGGGTTATCCCGCCTCGGCGTTGATGCGGCGACGGCGGAGCTGGTGATAGGCCACACTCCGCAAGGCATCGTCCGAGTCTACGACCGCCACGCCCGCATGGTAGAGCGCATAGACGCCCTCAGCCGCTGGGCAGGCTTTGTGCTTTCGGTAGCGGGCCAGCGTGGCCCGAATGTGGTGGTGTGGAAGACGAGCTAGCTCAATCATTAGTAGGGCGCTGGCGCATTG
>SHWG01000098.1 GCA_009693905.1 Rhodospirillales bacterium
GCCCGGCGGCGGTAGAAGGCGACGACGGCGAAGATCGCGGCGAGCGCGATCGCGGCGGGGCCGAGCCACAGCGCCACCGTCGCCGCCTTGAGCGGGGGCTTCAAGAGAACGAAATCGCCGTAGCGGGAAACGACATAGGCGATCACGTCGTTATCCGAATCGCCCGCCCGGATCCGTTCGCGCACCAACAGGCGCAGGTCGCGCGCCAGTTGCGCGTCCGAATCGTCGATCGATTGGTTTTGGCAAACGAGACAGCGAAGATTCTTGCCGATATCGCGGGCGCGGGTCTCCTCGACCGGGTTGGACAGAACCTCGGACGGGGTAACCGCGCGCGCCGGCGACAGGGCGAACAGGATCGTTAAAACCAGCGTAGTGCGAAGAACGGAGGTCATTGCCGGCGAAGTTCCTGGATCAAGGGCCAGAGCGTCTTGTCCCAAATCTCCGGCGTGATCGGCCCGGTGTGCTTGTAGCGGATGACGGCGTTGCCATCCACCACGAACGTCTCCGGCGCGCCGGTGACTCCGAACGCGATCGCCGCCCGGCTGCGCGGATCGTCGCCGATCAGCGTGTAAGGGTCGCCGTGGCGCTTGAGCCAGTTGGGCCCGGCGTCGGGAGCCTCCTCGCGCCAGTCGATGCCGTGAAGCGGCACGAGGTTGCGTTCCTTGATCTTCATCAGGAACGGATGCTCGACCTGGCAGGCGACGCACCACGAGCCGAAAATGTTGACCAGCGACACCTGGCCCCTCAAATCGGCGCTGGTAAAGCCCCGCGTCCGGCCCTGGATCGGCGGCAGCTCGAAATCCGGCACCGGCTGGTTGATGAGGACCGAGGCGATCACGCGCGGGTCCCGGGTCAGTCCGACGGCGAAGAAGCCGGCGAGGCCGACGAAGACGAGCAACGGCAGCAACAGCCAGGCGCGCCGGTTCATTTCGTTCCCTTGACGTCCGGTTTCCATTGACCGGATTTCTTGATCGCGTCGGTCACTTCGTTCGGCATGTAGGTTTCGTCGTGCTTGGCGAGAACTTCGTCGGCGGCGAAGGCGCCGTTGACGAAGCGGCCTTGGGCGACGATCCCCTGACCTTCGCGGAAGAGGTCCGGCAGGATGCCGCGGTAGCTGACCGGAATCGTCATGGCGGTATCGGTGATGCGAAACCGGACCACGCCGCCGCCCGGCTTCTCGACGCTGCCGGTCTCGACCAGGCCGCCGACGCGGATGCGGCTCTCAGGTGCGGGCGGTTTGGCCAGGATGTCGCTCGGGCTGTAGAAGAAAACGATATTTTCGCGGAGCGCGGAGAGGATAAGCCCGGTCGCGGCCGCGAGCAGCGCCATGGCGATGCCGACGAAGACGAGCCGGCGGTGCTTCGGCTTCAAGCCCGACTTCATCGCCGCGCCTCCATCTCGGCCAGCGCGCGCTCGTTGCGCTTGAGTCGGCGCACGCTCGCCGCCCAGACGAGAACGAGGATCATGAGCGTTACGCCATAGCTCAGCCAAACAAACGCGCCATAACCGCCCATGGCGAAAAATCCGGCGAGGTCGCTCACGGCGCGGCGTCCCCCGAGGCGCGCAGCCGCGCGGCGCGGATTTTTCCGGCCGCGATCTCGGCGCGTATCCGGATGAGCAGAACCCAGACGAAATAAGCCTTGAACGCGAGCGCCATCAGCAGGAGAGGCGCGAACATGCTCTCATGGATGGCGGGGCCGCCCGCGCGCAGCACGCTCGCCGGTTGATGGAGCGTGTTCCACCAATCGACCGAGAACTTGACGATCGGCACGTTGACGAAGCCGACCAGCGCCAGCACCGCCGAGGCCTTGGCCCCGCGCGCCGGATCGTCGAAAGCGCCGTTGAGCGCGATGTAGCCGAGATAGAGGAAGAGCAGCACCAACACCGAGGTCAGCCGCGCGTCCCACACCCACCAGGTGCCCCACATCGGCTTGCCCCAGAGCGAGCCGGTGAGCAACGCGAGGAAGGTGAAGGCGGCGCCGACCGGCGCGGTTGCCCTGGCGGCGAGATCGGCCAACGGATGCTTCCAGATCAGCGCGACGGCGGACGCCACGGCAAGCGCGGTGTAGCAGAACAGCGCCATCCACGCCGCCGGCACGTGGACGTACATGATCCGAACGCTCTCGCCCTGCTGGTAATCGGGCGGCGAGGCGAAGAGCCCGAGATAAAGTCCGGCGGCGGCCGCGGTCAACGCGATCCCCGTCGCCCACGGCTGAACCGCGCGGGCGAGCCGGAGGAAGCGGGCAGGGTTGGCGAACCAATCGAGACGTTTCATGGGCGCATTGTCCGACAAACGTTGGGGTCGTTCCAGGGGTCAGTCATTCCAGGGCTTGCCGGACGGCCGCCGCCGCCGCCCAGGGGCCGAGCGCGAGCGCCGCGAGGGCCATGGCGCCGAGAATGAGGAGCGAAGCCTTCGGCGAGAGCCCTTGCGCCGCCATTTCCACCGCCGATACCCCGAACACGAGCACGGGAATGAACAGCGGCAGCACCAGGAGCGCCAGCAATACGCCGCCGCGCCGCGCGCCCAGGATCAGCCCGGCGCCGATCGCGCCGATCAGGCTGAGCGTCGGTGTTCCCAGCAGCAACGCGGCGACCAGGACGGGAAAGACGTCGGGCGGCGTGTTCATCAGCAGGCCGAGCACCGGCGCGGCCACGGCGAGCGGCAGGCCGGTGGCGAGCCAGTGGGCAAGAACCTTGGCGAGGACGACGATCTGAAGCGGCATCGGCGCGAGCGCCAGAAGTTCCAACCCGCCGTCCTCATAGTCGGTCTGGAACAAGCGCTCGAGCGCAAGCATCGAGGCGAGCAGCGCCGCCACCCACACCACGCCGCCGCCGATGCGGGCGAGCACGTTCGGTTCGGGCCCGACCCCGAGCGGGAACAGCACGACCGCGATGACGAAAAACGCGAGCGTCATCAGGGTATCGGTTCCCTGGCGGAACGCGAGACGCACATCGCGCCGGACGATGGCGAGAAAAGGGTTCATGCCGCCGCCTCGGCAAAATCCGTGAGATCGAGGGGGACGGCATCGGGAATGTCGAGTCCGCCGTGGGAGGAAAGCGCCACCGATCCGCCGCCCGCGCGATGGCGCGCGATGGCGTCGCGAAGGCGCGCGACCGAGTCGGAATCGAGCGCGGTCGCGGGCTCGTCGAGCAGCCACAAGGCTGCCGGCGCGGCGGCGAGCCGGGCCAAGTTCACCCGCCGCCGCTGGCCGGCGGAAAGAAACCGTCCCGGCACCGCGGCCAGGGGGCCGAGGCCGAAGGCCGAGAGCGCGCCCTCCACGTCGCCGCCGCCGCGCAAGTCGGTCCAGAACGCGATGTTCTCGCGCGCGGACAAAGCGGGCTTCACCGTGTCCCCGTGGCCGACGAAATGGAGCCGGGCGTTGTGGGTTTCGCAATCATCGGCGATATCGACGTCGTGCCAGCGGATCCGGCCTTCCGCCGGGCGGCCGAGTCCGGCCATCAGGCGCAGAAGCGAAGTCTTGCCCGAGCCGTTCGCGCCTTGGAGCAGCAGAGCGCCGCCGGGGTCGAGCGCAAAGCGCAACCCAGCGAACACGCGCCGCTCGCCCCGGATGCAGGTCAAATCGTGGCCGGTGAAGAGCGACATGAAAGTGGACGCCGACGGTGGAGAGGGATGCCGCGCACCGTAGCCGAAAAGAAGAAGCCTTAGAAGAACGGGAAAAGCCGGTAAAAACAGCTGCAAAAGAAGGCGGCCGGAGGGGGGTCCGGCCGCCGGGGCCGGCTCGGGAAAGCCGGCCCGGACGAAGCCGGAAGGGGATCCGGCTCCGCGAGGGAACTTGAGGGGATTCTAGCACACGAATGCGACGGAAATATGACAGGCGCCTTCACAACACCGTGAAGCGGCATTCCGGGTCAGGTAATCTTGCGCTTGTCCTCGATGACCCTGCCGTCGTTGGCGAGGCTTCCCGGCGCGACAAAGGCGACGCCTCCTCGCAGTTTGCACACCGCCTGGATCGTCGCGGCGATCTTTTCCCCAAGCCCCGCAGGGGAATTCTCCCCCTCGATCAGTAGGGTCATGGCGTCCTTGCCGTCGTCCTGGTCCACCACGAGCCGGGCCTTCTTGATCTCCGGGTGGCGCCTCAGCACGTCGGCGATTTGCGCCGGGTGGACGAACATGCCGCGCACCTTGGTCGTCTGATCGGCCCGGCCCATCCAACCTTTGAGGCGGAGCCCGGTTCGCCCGCAGGGGCTTGTCCCCGGCAGCACCGCGGAAAGATCGCCGGTCGCGAACCGGATCAGGGGATATTCGGAGGCGAACAGGGTCGCGACGACTTCGCCGACTTCGCCCGGGACGACGGGATCGCCGGTGCCGGGCCGGACGATCTCGACGATCAGGCCTTCCTCGACGATGAAACCTTCCCGGGCCTCCGATTCGTAGCCGATGAGCCCGAGATCGGCGCTGGCATAGCATTGATAGATGTCGATGCCGGAAAGCGACAACTCGGCGCGCAACGCCGCCGGCAAGGCTTCGCCAGCGACCAGGGCGCGCTTGAGGCTCGATAGGTCCGCGCCCGTCTCGCGGCCCATGGCGAGGATGATTTTCAGGAACGACGGCGTTCCGGCATAGCCGATCGGACGGATGTCGGCGATGGCGCGCACCTGAAGCTCGGTTTGGCCGCCGCCGGCGGGAAAGACCGCGCAGCCGAGCGCGTGCGCGCCCGCTTCCATCATCGCGCCCGCCGGAGTGAAGTGATAGGCGAAAGTGTTGTGGATGATGTCGCCGGCGCGGAAGCCAGCGGCGAAAAAGGCGCGCGCCGTCCGCCACCAGTCGCGCCCGAACCCTTCCGCATCGTAGGTGGGGCCGGGGGATTGGAAAACGCGGGCGAGCTTTCCGGGCGCGACCGCGTTCAGGCCTCCGAGCGGCGGCTCCGCCTTTTGCAGCTCGACCAGGGAAGACTTGCGGGTGATCGGGAGACCCGCCAATTGGGCGCGGTCGCGCACCTCGGCCGGGTCCACGTCCTTGAGCAGCCGGGCGAAATAGGGGGTATTGGCCTTGGCGTGGCGGATGTGATCGGCGAGGCGCGCGAACTGTTCGCGCTCGCGCAACCCGGGGTCGCGGACTTCGAGGGAATCGTAATGGCGTCCGGACGGCGCGGCGGACATGGTGCGTTTACGCCAACCAGCGCTTGCGCCGGCGGTAGTGCTTGGCGTCGCGGAAGCTCTTGCGCTCGCCGCCGCCGAAGCCAAGGTAGAATTCCTTGATGTCGTCGTTTTCGCGCAAGGCGGCGGCGTCGCCATCCATCACCACCCGGCCGTTTTCCAGGATATAGCCGTAGTCGGCGTATTTCAGCGCAATGCGGGTGTTCTGCTCGGCGAGCAGGATGCTCACCTTTTCCTCGCGATTGAGGCGGGCGACGATCTCGAAGATTTCCTCGACCAATTGGGGCGCTAAACCCATCGAGGGCTCGTCGAGGAGGATCATTTTCGGATTCGCCATCAGGGCGCGGCCGATGGCGGTCATCTGCTGCTCGCCGCCCGAAGTGTAGCCGGCCTGGGAGTGGCGGCGCTCCTTGAGCCGGGGAAAATAGCGATAGACCTTGTCCAGGCTTTCGCGCACCGCGTCGCGGCCGTCGCTGCGGGTGTAGGCGCCGGTGAGCAGGTTCTCGTCGACCGTCAGGTGTTCGAAGCAATGGCGGCCTTCCATGACCTGGATGAGGCCGCGCCTGACGAGATCGGCCGGGGTCAGGGAATCGACCGGCTCGCCCTGGAACGAGATGCCACCCTTGGTCACTTGACCGCGTTCGGCCTTGAGCAGGTTGGAAATGGACTTGAGCGTGGTGGACTTGCCGGCGCCGTTGGCCCCGAGGAGGGCGACGATGCCCCCCTCGGGAACCTGGAGCGAAACGCCTTTCAGCACCAAGATGACGTGATCGTAAATGACCTCGATGCTGTTGACGTCGAGCAAAGGCGCGCCGGCCACGGCCTCACCACGTCCGCAGGCTTAAAGTTATGCCCGTGGATTACATTTCCTTCGCGCAATCGCGCAAGGTGATGTTCTTCTCCTTGGCGTACTGCGCCGACGAGGCTTCGATCATCGGCCGGACGATGGACTGATCCGAGTCGATCCACCCGGACACGTTCTTCCAGTCCTTGCCGGTCCACTGTACGAAACGGACGCGGCCCGAACCCTCGTGATCGTTGCAGGTCACCTTCATCGGCGGAACGAGGCCGGTGGAGCCGATCGACTTGATGTAGTCGTCGGTGAGATCGAGGTTCTCGATGCCCCAGCGCACCTGCTCGCCGGTGAGGGGCTTCTTGCCGTACTTGCCTTGCGCCTTCTTGATCGACTCGGTGACCAGGACGGCGTTGACCAGGCCGCGGTTCCACATGATGGTGCCGACGGCGGCTTCGGGGCCCGCGCCTTCCTTCTTGGCGTAGACGTGCTTGAGGACATCCTGGACGACGGGGTAGTCCTTTCCCGCGCCGTGGAAGCTGGCGCAGATGTAGTTGGTGGCGGCGTCGCCGGCGGGCACGGTGTCCTGCTCGGCGCAACTCCACCACACGCCGATCAGTTTCTCGCGCGGGATCGCCATGCGGGCGGCGGTCTCGATCGCGACTTTGTTCATGACGCCCCAACCGCGGATGATGACGTAGTCGGGCCGAGACTGGCGGATTTGCTGCCAGATCGCGGTCTGGTCGGTCATGGCCGCGCCGCCGACGGCGAAGGAGGTCAACTCGAAACCGTATTTCTTGGCCTGGACCTCGAGGATCGGCAAGGTCTCCTTGCCGTAGGCCGACTCGTGGTAGACGTTGACGATCTTCTTGCCCTTGAGCTTGTCCATGCCGCCGAGCTGCTGGCCGATGAACTTGATCTTGGTCGTGCTCTGCGACCAGTAATTGGTGACGAGCGGGAAGATGTAGGGGAAGACGCGTCCGTCGGTGGCGTCGGTGCGGCCGTAGCCCATCGAGATGATCGGGACCTTGTCGACCGCGGCGCGGTC
>SHWG01000099.1 GCA_009693905.1 Rhodospirillales bacterium
GTCCACAAGGACAGCAAAAAGAAAGTCCGCCTCACCGACAAGGAAGCGGCGATCCTCAAGTATCTCTACCGCGCCGGCGCGCGCGCGATCCCGCGCGAGACACTGCTCGGCGAGGTCTGGGGCTACAACGCGGGCGTCACCACGCACACTCTCGAAACTCACGTTTACCGGCTGCGCCAGAAAATCGAGCACACGCCGGGCCGGGCCGAAATCCTGATCACCGAGCCGGGCGGATATCGCTTGGTGCCTTAAATTCGGCGCGGCGCAAAAAAGCGTGCGCCCGGCAGGGGGGACCAGCCGGGCGCACGGGCTCCTTGGAGGAACCTTCGGGATGGCAGGGGGGCCACCCGCGATCCGGGATAATTCCGGACCTTGATATTCCATGTGGGCGGGCGCGCGGCCGGGTTCAACCCCCCCCGGCCGTTAAATTATTTAATATCAATAGCTTGGATCAGTTTTGCGGGGTCTTTTTTTCGACCATGTCGTCGAACAAGAAGAGCTTGGGTTCGAGCGCCACGCCGAACTCCGGCGCCATCAGGGCGACCTCGGTGGTCTGGCCTTGGGTGTCGATGACGACCCACTTGCGCAAAATCAGCGGCCGGTCCGAGAAGACGAGCGCGATCGACCCCTGGCCGGGATCGGCGGTCTGGGCCAGCGTGAGCCGGAGCGCGCCGGGCGAGCGCTCGAAGCGCGTCACCGCGAGGTCCCCGCCCGCGAGCCGGATCTTGTCGCGCAACAGCACGCCCGCGGGCGTCTGATCGGAGCCGAAGTACTGCGCCTGCCCGAGCTCGCGGTCGTAGTAGCCGACGGTGCGGTCGTGGGCGACGATCAGGATCGGCACCGGCGGGTCGTAGGCGATGCGGAGCTTGCCCGGCCGGGAGAGAAAGAGATTGCCTTCGGCATGCGCGCCCGAGGGCGCGACCTGGAAAAAGCGCGAACGCATCGTGCGGATGCCGTTGAGATACTCCTCGATCCGGCCGAGGTCGGTTTGGTCCTCGGGCGAGAGCCTGGCCGGCTCGGCCTTGGACGCGGCCGTCAGGTCAAAGGGCGCGGCGGCGAGCGCGAGCGCAACGACAAGAAAGCGGAACAAGCTGGACATGGCGGCACATATATGGCCCAGCCGGCCGGAAATGGGAAGACCCAGGCGGGTTACTTCTTCTTGACGACGATGTCGCGCGGGCCCTTGTCGCCCTCGGGCTCCTTGTGGGCGATGGCGAAATGGCAATCGATGCAGGTCCGTCCCTCCTGGCGGCCTTTTTCGTGGCGGTCCCAGGCCTTTTCCGATTGCTTTTTCCGCTCCATGGATTTCCAGTCGTGGCAGTTGCGGCACTCGAGCGAATCGTTCTCCTTCATGGCGGTCCAGACCCGAAGCGCGAGATTGTAGCGTTGCGCCTCGAACTTCTCGGGCGTGTCGATCGTACCCATCAGGTGCTTCGGCAATTCGTTCAAGGAGGCCTCGATCTTGCGCACCATCTTGGGCCCCCACGCCTTGGGAACGTGGCAGTCGGCGCAGACCGCGCGCACCCCGGTGCGGTTGTTGAAGTGGATCGTTTCCTTGTATTCCGCGTACACATTGTTCCGCATCTCGTGGCAGGAAATGCAGAATGCCTCGGTGTTGGTCAACTCAACGGCCCAGTTGAACCCGCCCCAGAAAAGAATTCCGAAAACGAAGCCGCCGATCGTCAGAGCGCCGAGGGAAAGGCTGGCCGACGGGCGCCACAGGGCCCGCCAAAGTTCGATTAGTTTGTTCATGGGGGGATTCCTTTGACCGGATGGGTGGCGGCTAACGCGACAAAATCCACTCGGCGAGATTCTTGATGGCGGCGTCGTCGGCCTTGATCATTTTATGTTTTTCCTTCTTGCCGTCGACCTCGACCATCGGCTCCGAGGTCATGTGGGCGACGATCTTCCGCATGCCGTCCGGCTTGCCCTTGTACTTCTCGGCGACCTTCCTGAACGGCCTGGGCGATTTTCAGGAAACTGGAATTGGAATCGTAAGCAGGCTCGGCCCACGCTGGCAGGGCCGCAAGCGCGAATAAGGTCCCTATCGCAAAAACCCGGCCCAGTCGGCGGTCCATTGACCTTGGCCCCTTATGCCCCCCTCGAAGGGCGCCGGCTCCGCGGCCGGCATTTGAAATGGTATTGGATAATGCTCCAATGAACTTGATCTGCATCAAAAGTCAGGAAATTTGTTTCCCTGTTGCTAAACCGCCCCATTACCCGACTGATTTAGTCGGGTTTAATTTTCGCGGATTTTTAAGGAGGTTGCGCGAGCTTGTTCCAACCGGCTCTTGGCGATGACCCATAATCCCAAGAAAAACCGTCACCCCCGCGAAAGCGGGGGTCCAGCTTGTATGAATGTTTTCAGATGGATGCCCGCTCAGCTAAGGGCATGACGACTTTGGTTGCGGACGGGTCGTTTCTTAAGGCCGCCGGTATTAAGCCGCGCCTCGGCCGCCGACCAGGACTTCGCGCCGCCCGGCGGCGCATGCCGCCCAAACAAAAGAAAAGGCCGGCGACTGATTACTAAGCCGCGCCCCGGCCGCCGGCGGAGCCGGCAAAATAATAAATTAGGCGGCCCCTCGGCCGCCGACCAGCACTTCGCGCCGCCCGACCCGGCTCGGCTTGGTGACGACGCCCTCGGCCTCCATGCGCTCGACGATGCGCGCGGCGCGGTTGTAGCCGATCTGGAAATGGCGCTGGATGAAACTGGTCGAGGCCTTGCCCTCGCGCGCGACCAGGGCCACCGCTTGGTCGTAGAACTCCTCGCCGCCGTCGCCGCCGCCCGCGCCGTCGAAGCCGAACGCGTCGGGCTCCTCGGGTTCCTCGGTCACCTCTTCCACGTAGGCCGGCTCGCCTTGGGTTTTCAGGAACCGGACCACCGCTTCGACTTCTTGATCCGACACGAACGGCCCGTGAATGCGCGAGATCCGCCCGCCGCCGGCCATATAGAGCATGTCGCCCTGGCCCAAGAGCTGCTCCGCGCCCTGCTCGCCCAAGATGGTGCGGCTGTCGATCTTGGAGGTGACCTGGAAGCTGACCCGGGTTGGGAAGTTGGCCTTGATCGTGCCGGTGATGACGTCGACCGAGGGCCGCTGGGTCGCCATGATCAGATGCACCCCGGCGGCGCGCGCCATCTGGGCGAGGCGCTGGACCGCGGCCTCGATGTCCTTGCCCGCGACCAGCATCAGATCCGCCATCTCGTCCACCACCACGACGATGAAGGGCAGCGGATCGGTCGCGATCGGCTGATCCTCGAACATCGGCTTGCCTTCGTCGTCGAAGCCGGTCTGGACGCGGCGGCTGAGCGTTTCGCCGCGTTTTTTCGCCTCGATCAGGCGGGCGTTGTAGCCGGCGATGTTGCGAACCCCGAGCTGGGACATGGCGCGGTAGCGCTCCTCCATCTCGCGTACGGTCCATTTGAGCGCGACCACCGCCTTCGAGGGTTCGGTGACGACCGGGCAGAGCAGGTGCGGAATGCCCTCGTAAACCGAAAGCTCGAGCATCTTCGGGTCGATCATGATGAAGCGGCATTGGTCGGGCGGCATCTGATAGAGGAGGGAAAGAATCATCGTGTTCATGGCGACCGACTTGCCCGAGCCGGTGGTGCCGGCGATCAGCAAGTGCGGCATGCGCGACAAATCGACCACCACCGGGACGCCGGCGATGTCCTTGCCGAGCGCGAGCGGCAGCTTGGCCGCGGTGCGCTCGGCGGTTTCCGAGGCGAGCAGTTCGCGCAAATGCACCAATTCGCGGCGCACGTTGGGCAGCTCGATGCCGATCACGTTGCGCCCCGGCACCACGGCGATCCGCGCCGAAACCGCGCTCATCGAGCGGGCGATGTCGTCGGCCAACGCGATCACCCGCGAGGTCTTGGTCCCCGGCGCGGGTTCGAGTTCGTAGAGCGTGACCACCGGCCCGGGGCGGACCTTGACGATCTCGCCCGAGATGCCGAAATCCTCGAGCACGCGCGCGAGCAGCTTGGCGTTCTGGGCGAGCGCGTCCTCGCTCACGGTGATCGGGCGCTTGACCTCGGACTCGTCGAGAAGATCGAGCGGCGGCATGCGCCAATCGTCGCCGGGCAGCGCCAGGCGGCCCTGGCGCTGGCCCGAGGCGCGCTTGCCCGGCTTGACCTTGGGCAGGCGCGGCGCGACCAGATCGACGCGGGCCTTGAGGCGCGGCCCGTCGCGGTCGTCGTCGATTTCGTTTTCATCCTCGTCTTCGTCCGGTTCGTCGGCGCGCGCGCGGCGCAAGCGGGGCTCGGCGCGCCCAGACTCGTCGGCGGCGACAGCGGAGTCGCCGCCGAACCGAATCGGCGACCAGGCGGTGAGTTTCCGCTCCCCCATCCGCTCCGAAATTCCGAGAACCGCGTCGCGCCCAATGCGATAGCCGCCGTGCAGCGCCGAGCCCACCGCGACCGCGCCCCGGAAACTCGAGCGCGCGTCTTCGAGCGACAGCCCGAGGGCGGCGGTGAGCAACCCGGCGCCGATCAGAGCCAAACCTCCGGCGACGTACAGGGGATCGAGAATTTCCGCGCCCGGAATCCGCGCCATCAGTGGCGGGACCAATTTCCACACCCCGTCGCCGCCGGCGCCGCCCATGCGCGCCAAGAGCGGCCAGTTGGCGAACGGCTCCGGGGCGGCCAGCGCGGCGGCGAGCATGAGCGCCGCCGCCGGCAGAAGGAGAAGCCTGAGCCACATTCGCCCGGGCGCCCGATGGCGGAGATAGAGCCAGCCCCACGCCAACAGGACCGCGACCGGAACGACGGCCGCGACGCCCAAGGTTTGCACCAGGGCGTCGGCGGCGGCGGCCCCGGCGAAACCGAACAGGTTCCTGGGCTCGCCCGACGCGGCGCTGTTGAAGGAGGGATCGGTGGGCGCATAAGTGGCTAGGCTGAGCGCGGCGAACGCCCCCATCGCCAACAGGCCAAGGCCGCCCGCCTCTTCGATGCGGCGTTTCAAGAAATCGCCGGTTCCCGCCGGGAAGACGGCGCCGGATTCGGTCAGGGTTCGGGCCATGCCCCCCGAATAGCAGAACCCGGGTTTACAGAACCTTAACGAACCGGCGCAATACCTGAGTTTTCCGGGCTAAAACCCCTCTCCCGCGAGAGCGGGAGAGGGAGGGACCCGGCCCGTCAGGGCCGGGAGGGTGAGGGTGAAGGTAAGCGGTAATCGTCCGCGAATCCCCCTCACCCTACCCTCTCCCCCCGCGAGCGGGGGGAGAGGGGAATTATTTGGATAACCCGCGAAGGTCGTAATGCCTCAACGCCGGGTCACGTCGTCTTCCGGATAGGCGCTGACGCTGTGGATGGCGAGATCGGAGCCCCGGAACTCTTCTTCTTGGTCGAGCCGGATTCCGATCATGGCCTTGAGGGCGCCGTAAACCGCGAACCCGCCTGCCAGCGCGATCCCGACTCCGGCCAGCGTGCCGACGACCTGGGCCATGAGACTGACCCCACCCAGGCCGCCGAGCGCTTCCTGGCCGAAGATTCCGGCGGCGATGCCGCCCCAGGTGCCGCATAAGCCATGCAACGGCCAGACTCCGAGCACGTCGTCTACTTTGAGCCGGAGCTGCTCGAGCGTGAAGGTCCACACGAACAGGGCGCCGGCGATCGCGCCGGTCAAAAGCGCGCCGATCGGATGCATGACGTCGGAGCCGGCGCAGATCGCGACCAGCCCGGCGAGCGCGCCGTTGTGGACGAAGCCCGGGTCGTTGCGCCCGGCGAGGAGCGCGGCGACGATGCCGCCGGCCATCGCCATCAGCGAATTCATGGCGACCAGGCCGGAGACGTCGGCGATCTTCTGCGCGCTCATCACGTTGAAGCCGAACCAACCGACGCACAGCACCCACGAGCCGAGCGCGAGAAACGGAATGTTGGACGGCGGAATCCCGGCCATGCTGCCGTCGGCGCGGTAGCGGCCGTGGCGCGCGCCCAAGAGCATCACCGCGGCCAACGCGATCCAGCCGCCCATCGCGTGGACGACGACCGAGCCGGCGAAATCGTGGAATGTTTCCCCGAACGCCGACTTCATCCAATCCTGAAAACCAAAGCGCGTGCCCCACGTCATTCCCTCGAAGACGGGATAGACGAAGGCGACGACGATCGCGGTCGCGATCGCCTGGGGCCAAAAACGCGCGCGCTCGGCGATGCCGCCGGAAATAATCGCCGGCACCGCCGCGGCGAAGGTGAGCAGGAAGAAGAACTTGACCAGATCGTAGCCCGAAGGCCCGAACTTGTGGCCGGGGCCGGGGACTTGCCCGGTCAGCACCTTGGCGTTGGCGAGGAAATCGATGCCATAGGCGATCGTGTAGCCGATGAAGAAATAGGCGAGGGTCGAGATGGCGAAGTCGCCGAGGATCTTGACGAGCGCGTTGACCTGGCTCTTGCGCCGGACCGTGCCGACCTCGAGGAACGCGAATCCGGCGTGCATGGCGAGCACCATCGAAGCACCCATGAGCAGAAATAAAACATCGGAACCTGCTTTGAGCTGGTCCATGCTTGGTCTCCCTTGAAATGACGTTCGCCCCAACTCGGGACTGTATTACAAAAGCCGTGCCAACCCGGCGGCCTGGGAAAAGACAGAGATTTCAAAATACTATGAAATCTCGCGCCGGCCGGACGTCCCCGGCCTTGCTCAAAAACCGGGCGGTTGGGCGCGGATCGCCCAATATTGCGCCATCTTGAAACGCCACGGGCCTAGGCCGCCGGCGTTGGGGCGGGCTCGGGGTGCGGGCGCGGGGGAGACCGACCGAGTTCCGCGCCCGACTCCGAACCCTTCGCTCGGGACGCTCCTTAATGCACGGACTCGCCGTGGAGCGCGAGATCGAGACCG
>SHWG01000100.1 GCA_009693905.1 Rhodospirillales bacterium
TCGAAAAACGAAGTGCCTTCCGGACCGATCAGCAAGAGCGGACATTTCGACGGCGAAGAGTGGTGCGGATAGTGGCGCGTGCTCGCGAAAGAGGGGTCGGTCCAGGAGTGCGGCGCGGCCGGATAGATAGTGACGCGGACTGGCGCCGGGTGGCCCTGGGCCTTGAGATAGTCGTAATAACGCCCGGCCTTGGCGACGGGGCCGCAATCGTCGGCGCCGCCGAGCTGCTCGATGATGGGCGCGCCGGTGAAGGCGTTGGGCGCCGCCGGGACGCCCCAGAAATGGCACGGCTAAACAGCCACGTGTGCGGCGAAGCGGAGATCGTCCGCGACGAAGGCCTTGCGCAGGCGCTCGAAGGCCAAGACGCGCGTCACCTCGCCGCCGGTCGAATATCCGGTCACGGCGATACGCGACGGGTCGATGCGCGGATGCTGGGCGAGAGCCTTGAGCGCGTTGAACCCGTCCGCGACCAGCGAGCCCCAGAGCTGGGCCAGCCCCCGGGTCGGCGCGTCGAAAACTTTGCGGACGCGAATCGATTCGTAGGTGAGCGTGGCGAAGCCCGCCTTGCGGAACTGCTCCGCGTGCCAGCCCTCGTTGCCTTCGCGATAACTGCCGATGGTGTGCAGGACGACGATTGCCGGAACGCGCTTGTCCGTCCCCAGGGGAAAACGGAGGTCGTCCTCGATCTCTATCGGCTCGCCCGGCGCGCCGCTCAGCGCTTCGCCCATGTCCTTGAAGGTTTGCGACTTGAAGACGATTTTTTCGTCCGCGGATGCGGGCGCCGAGGCAACCGCGAGCGCCAGAACCGCGAGCATGAATCCGATTTTCATTTCAACCTCCCCTTTTCGCCTGAAAATCAACCCTTTTCCAAATAGCGCTCCGGATCCACGGCGCGGCGGCCGTGGCGGACCTCGAAGTGCAATTGCGGCGAAGGCACGCCGCCGGTGTTGCCGACCCGCGCCACGATCTGCCCGCGCCGCACCGTGTCGTCGCGCTTGACCAGGATCTGGTCGGCGTGGGCGTACGCGGTGACGAGGCCGCTCGCGTGCCGGATCAGCAGCAGGTTGCCGAACCCGCGCAGTTCGTTGCCGGCATAGGCGACCGTCCCGTTGTCCGCCGCGCGCACCGGGGCGCCTTTGGGCGCGGCGATGTTGATGCCGTCGTTGCGAAGCCCCTTTTCCTTGACTCCATAATTGGAGATCACCCGCCCGCGCACCGGCCAGGCGAGCCTTCCTGTTCCACCGATGGTGCTGTCCATCGGCGACTCGGTAATCGGCGATTCCAGCGCGGGCGTTTTTTCCGTCGCCGGTGGCGGGAGCGGCGAGGGCGGAATCGGCTGAATGGCCGCGCTTTCCCCCGGTGGGCGCGCGGCGGGAGCGGGCGCCATCGCCGGGGCGGCGGCGGCGACGGCGCGCGCGGTCGGGATCATCAGCTTCTCGCCCGCCTTGAGCGCGTACGGCGGGCGGATGCCGTTGACCCGCGCGAGATCGTAAGGATCGGCGCCGTAGCGGCTGGCGACGGTGTGAATGGTTTCGCCGAGCTTGACCTCGTGTTCCGTTCCGCTCGGGATCGCCAGCCGCTGACCGACGAAAAGCTGATAAGGCGGCTTCAGGCCGTTCGCCTCGATGATCGCGCGCGGGGGAACCTTGTGGCGCCGCGCAAGCCCGTAGAGAGATTCGCCGGCTTGGACGGCCACGGTGTTTTCCCCGCCCGCGACGATGCGCGGAAACGTCCGCGCGGACGCCGGCGGCTGTTGCCCAGGCGGGGGCCATTCCGCCCAGCCGCAGGCCGAAAGCGTCGCCAAGACGGTGAACGCGGCGATTCGATTCATGGCGCCGATTATCATTGTGCTCTCGCCGTCCTTCAATGGGGTACCGGCTCGCCCACCAGCGGCACGAATTTCACCGGCCCTAGGTCCTCGGTTTCCGAACCCCGCTCGGTCCGGCGCACACGCACCAGGTGCTGCATCGGATCGTCGGAGCCGATGGGAACGATCATGATTCCGCCGACCGCGAGCTGGTCGACCAGCAGCGGCGGGATGTCGGCGGCGGCGGCCGTGACCAGAATGCGCTGGAACGGCGCCTGCTCCGGCCAGCCGCGGCTCCCGTCGCCCATCTTGGCGGTGACGTTGGTGATGCGCAGCGCGGCGAGACGCTTTTCCGCTTCTTTGAGCAGTTCGGCGTGGCGCTCGACGGTGTAAACGCGGCGCGCCAGCCGGGCGAGCACCGCGGTTTGGTAGCCCGAGCCGGTGCCGATCTCGAGAACCTTCATCCGGTCGGTGAGTTCGAGCGCCTGGGTCATCAACCCGACCACCAGCGGCTGGCTGATGGTCTGATCGAAGCCGATCGGCAGCGCGACATTGTCGTGGGCCTTGGCGCGAAAAGCCGGCGGAACGAATTTTTCGCGCGGGGTCTTCTCGATCGCGCCGAGCACGCGCTTGTCGCCGACGCCGCCAGAGCGAAGCTCCATCAACAGTTTGGCCTTGCGCGCGTCCAGGCTCATGGGATCGCCCGTCTGAGCGCCTTCAGCGTCGGCCCATGGGTGAGGTCGAGGGTCAGCGGGGTGACCGCGATCGAGCCCCGCTCGACCGCATCGAGATCGGTGCCAGGCGGGATCGGCTGATCCTCGCGCGTGCCGCCGATCCACCAATAGGGCTCGCCGCGCGGATCGACCCCGCGCACCGGATCGCCGCCCTTGCCTTCGCATTGCGCCTGCGGAACCACGGCGATACCCTTGACCGAGCGCGCGATCAGGTCGGGGAAATTGACGTTGATGAATACGTTGAGGGGCCAGCGTACACGAAGAATTCTTTTGAGCACGTCGGGCAGCCAATGCTCCGCCGTTGCCCATTTGATCTTGTGCCGGTCGTCGCAGACCTGGCTGAGCGCGATCGCCGGGATTCCGAGCAGGGTCGCCTCCATCGCTGCGGCGATGGTGCCGGAATAGGTGATGTCGTCGGCGGTGTTGCCGCCCCGGTTGATACCCGAAATCACCAAATCGGGCGGTGTCGCGCGCATAATTTCGCGCGCTGCCAGGAGCACACAGTCGGTCGGTGTGCCGTTGACCGCGAAGCGCCGGGGGCCGAGCTTGTACATGCGCAGCGGCCGGCGCAGCGTGAGCGAATGCCCCGCCGCGCTTTGTTCGCTCTCCGGCGCGACTGTCCAAACTTCGCCGACCCGGGTCGCGAGAACTTTTTCGAGAATCCGGATTCCGGGAGACTGGATGCCGTCGTCGTTGGTCAGAAGGACGCGGGCCTTGGCCAGCGTCAGCAGTTTATGCCGGAGGGAATAGAGCGGAACATGTCGCGGCTCCGCGTTTTGTCCGCGCGCTTTAGCCATTTCAGGCTTTCGCCGGGCGGATGACGTCGAGCCCGCCCATGTAGGGCTTCAATACATCGGGGATGCGCACGCTGCCGTCCGCTTGCTGACAGTTTTCCAGGACCGCCACCAGCGCGCGTCCGACCGCGATCCCGGAGCCGTTGAGGGTATGGACGAAGCGAGTCCCCTTCTCGCCCTTGGGCCGGAAGCGGGCCTTCATTCGCCTGGCCTGGAAATCGCCGCAGTTGGAGCAACTCGAAATCTCCCGATAGCGGCCCTGGCCGGGGAGCCAAACCTCGATGTCGTAGGTCTTTTGGGCGGCAAAGCCCATGTCGCCGGTGCAGAGCACGACGGTGCGGAACGGCAACCCGAGACGCTTAAGAACCTCCTCGGCGCATCCGGTCATGCGCTCGTGCTCGGCCGCGGAGGCGTCGGGATGCGCGATCGAAACCAGCTCGACCTTGGTGAACTGGTGCTGGCGGAGCATGCCGCGGGTGTCCTTGCCCGCCGCGCCCGCCTCGGAACGGAAGCACCACGTCATCGCCGTCAGGCGCGTGGGCAATTGCGCCTCGTCCAGGATTTCGCCGGCGACCAGGTTGGTCAGCGGCACCTCGGCGGTCGGAATCAGCCAGAGGCCACTCTCGGTGCGGAACAGGTCGCTGCCGAACTTCGGCAATTGCCCGGTGCCGAACGCGGCCGCGTCGTTGACCAGCGCCGGCGGGTTGACCTCGGTGTAGCCGAACTCAGCCGTATGGAGATCGAGCATGAAAGACGCGAGCGCGCGCTCGAGCCGGGCCAGCGCGCCCTTGAGCACGACAAATCGCGCGCCGGATATTTTCGCCGCGCGCTCGAAGTCCATCAGGCCCAGGCTCTCGCCGAGGTCGAAGTGCTCGCGCGCCTTGAAGGCGAGCTTGGGCGGAGTGCCTAAGCGCCGGATTTCCTGGTTGTAACTCGCATCGCCGCCGTCGGGCACATCGGCGGCGGGTACGTTCGGCATCAGCGCCAACCGGGCGTCGAGATCGGCCTGCAGGCGTTCCGCCTCGGCCTGGAGCGCGGCTTCGTTCGCCTTGTCGTGGGCGACCTCGGCGAGCAACGCGTCCACGTTCTCGCCCTTGGCCTTGCCCGCGCCGATCTCGCGGGCGAGCTTGTTGCGCTTCGCCTGGGTCTCCTGGGCGCGGGTCAGCGCCTTGCGCCTGGTTTCGTCGAGCGCCAGCAACTCCGCGGACCGCAGCGATCCGCCGCGGCGCTTGAGCGCGCCGTCGAAGACCGCCGAGTTTTCACGAATCCATTTGATGTCGAACATGCCAAACCTTATAGGCCCGGCCCCGGGGTTCGTCCATGCGCGGGAAACGTGCGGCGGCTCAGGCGGTCCGGGCGCCCCGGTAGGGGCGCATTATTTGTCACGCGCGGGGAGCAGCCCGCGCGATGTCCTTGCCGGGTTCGGCGGCGTCCTTTCCATTCTGAGTATCGGATTCGTCGGGTCCGTCGTCGGCGTCTTCGGCCGCTGTGTCGGCATCGCGCTTGCGCTCGACCAGCCGCACCGACCAGATCGAGATTTCGTAGAGAATCATGATCGGAATGGCGAGGCCGATCTGGCTGATCGGGTCCGGGGGCGTGAGGACGGCGGCGGCGACGAAGGCGAGCACGATGGCGTAGCGGCGTTTCTCGCGCAGCCCGCGCGCGCTCACCATTCCGAACCGGGCCATCAGCGTCAGCAGCACCGGCAGCTCGAAGCACAGCCCGAAGGCGAAGATCAACTGCATCACCAGCGAGAGGTACTCGTTGACCTTGGCTTCGAGCTGGATCGGAAGACTGCCGTCGCCCGCCGGTGCCTCGAAGCTGAGGAAGAACGTCCAGGCCATCGGAAAGACGAAGTAGTAGGCCAGCGCCGCGCCGGCGAAGAACAGCACCGGGGTCGCAACCAGGAACGGGAGCAGAACTTTTTTTTCCCGTTTGTAAAGCCCGGGCGCGATGAACATCCAGATCTGGCCGGCGACGTAGGGAAACGAGAGGCAGAAGGCGGCGAACAAAGAGACCTTCAAATAGGTGAAGAACGCCTCGTGCAGCGCGGTGTAGATCAGCCGCCGGCTGACGCCCATCTTGTCGAACACGTCGGCGAGCGGCTGCACCAGGAAATCGTAGATGTCGGCGGCGAAGTAATAGCTGGCGAAGAACGCGATCACGAAGGCGATGCAGGCGCGGAGCAGACGCTGCCGAAGCTCGATCAGATGTTCGAGCAACGGCATTTTCTTGTCTTCGGAACTTTCGCTCTCGACCGGCTCGGCCACGGTGCCCTACCCCGTTCCGGTCGGCTTCGTCGTGCGCTCCGCGCGCGCAAGCCCGCTGTCGGACGGCTGCGCTCCGGGCGCATCCGGTTGTTCATTTTGGCGGCCTGCGCCGTCGGCCGCCGCGCCCGCGGACGGCTCATAGGTCAGCGCGCGGGCGGTGGCGTCGAGGTTTTTCTCGACCCCGCTCAAGTCGAGACTCTTGGTGACTTCGCCGGTTGGATCCACGGTCTTGGCGATCTCGGTCTTGAGGTCGAGGTTCTGGACATCCTCGATGTTTTTCTTGACGTCTTGCAGTTCGGCCTCGCGCACCACTTCGTCGATGCCTTGTTGGAACTCGCGCGCCAGCGCGCGGGCCTTGGACGCCCAGCGACTCACGGCGCGGATCGCGGTCGGCATGTCCTTGGGCCCGATGACGACCAGGGCGACGACGCCGATGACCAGAAGTTCCTGCCAGCCGATATCGAACATCGCGCGCGCTCAAGTCGGACGGGGATTCCCCGAAGCGGGCGGCGGCGGGGCGGCGGAAGCGGCTCCGGCGGGCGATTGCGGTTGCGCCTGGGAATAGGCTTGGCCCGATGCGGGAGCGGGCTGGGGCTGGGCTTGGGCGTCGATGGTCTTCTTCACCTCGCCGCCTTCGGCAACCTCGCCTTCCTCGCCCTCCTTGAGGTTCTTCTTGAAAGACTTCAGGCCCTTGCCGAAGTCGCCCATGAGCTTCGAGATCTTGCCGCCGCCGCCGAACAAGATCAGAACCACCGCGAGCACGATCAGCCAATGCCAGATGCTAAAACTACCCATGGAAACACCGCCTAACTCTTTGCAAAATCAGCGAAAGCCGCTCATCCGCGGCAAAGCCCGGCAATCATGGCAGAAAGGCGCGCTGGCCTCAAGCGCGCGCCCTCTCCGCCCGCGCTCAGCCTTTGTTCGCGGCGCCGTCGTCGCCGTCGTCGTCGGGATCGAGCGGCTCGGGGATTGCCCCGTCCGCGTCCCCGTCGGGCGCGGTGTCCACCAGATCATCATCGCCCGCGAGGTCGCCGCGCGAACGATAGGCGTTCAGCGCCGGGCGCGCGTCCAGCAGGCCCGCCGCCGCCAGTTCCTCGACGCCGGGCAGATCCTTCTCGCTCGCCAACCCGAAGTGATCGAGAAAGGTATCGGTGGTGAGCCACGTCACCGGCCGGCCCGGAACCTCG
>SHWG01000006.1 GCA_009693905.1 Rhodospirillales bacterium
GCGAACTCGCGTCCGCGATCCAGGCGGCGATATCGCGCCACGGAATCTCGGCGCCCAAGTCGCGGAGCAACATGTGATAGCCCTCGGCGTAGAACGCGACGCGCCGGCCCGCCTGCGCGCTCTCCGGCAAACGCTCCAGCATCAATCGCGTCGGCGCCTTGGGGATAACCTCGTCTTTCTGGCCGTAGAGAATGAGCGCGCGGGATTCGAACCGGGGCGCGGCGGCGAGCGCCTCGTCCATCAGTCCGACCAGGCCGTGAATCGCGTCCACCCGGGGTTCCTTGATCACCAGCGGATCGCGCCCGAGCGCCAGCAGCATCTCGATGTTGTCCGAAGGGGTGATGTTGAGGCCGCGGCCCGTCACCTTCGCCCACGGCGTCGCGTGGGCGCCGAGCCAAAGCGCGAGTTTCTGATACCACGGCATCGTGATCCGGCCCCAGACCGCGGGCGCGGACAGAATCGCCCCGTCGGCCTCGAGGGTCGATTCGCCGCCCGCCGCCAGGATCACCGCGCCGCCCATGCTCTCGCCCAAGAGATAGAGTGGAATACCCGGATGGCGCGCGCGCGCGAGCCTGGCGAAAGCGCGGAGATCGTCCTTCAGCGCCGCCGCGCCCGGCCAGAGCCCCGGCTTGGCGGTGGCGCCGAAGCCGCGCTGGTCGTAGGCGTAAGAAACGAAGCCGCGTTGGCGCAGGTATTCGCCGGCGCTCGCGAAGAAGTTGCCGTGGTCGTTAAAGCCGTGCAGCGCCACGATCGCCGCCTTGGGCGTCGCGTCGTCGGGCATCCAGACCCGATAGGGAAGCGCGGCGCCGTCGGCGGCGTGGAAGAAATAATCGTGCAGCCGGGGCGGGCCGATCACCGGGCCGGGGCGCTCGACCAGGGGCGCGCACGCGGCCAGAAGCGCCGCCGGCGCGCCCACCATAAAACGTGCGAGCAGCGAGAAGAGCGCGCGTTTCATCGCTTGGGCTCTTCGGGTTGCGCGCGGGTGAGTTCGAGGAAGATGTCCTCGAGGTCGCTTTCCCGGGTCGTCACGTCGCGCACCGCGAGGCCCGCCTCTTGGACCGCGGCTAAAATGGCGCCGCCGCCGACCCGGCTCGGCGGGTAGCGGAACACGAGTCGCGCGGGCGAAGGATGCTCGACGTGGAATGTCTTGAGCGCATCGGGCAGGCCCGCGAGCGGGCGATCCAGCGTCACCGCCAGCTCCTTGGAATCGAGGCGGCGCAGCAGCGAATCCTTGGCCTCGCACGCGATCAACCGGCCGTGGTTGATGATGGCGATGGTGTTGCAGAGCGCCTCGGCTTCCTCGAGATAGTGGGTGGTGAGCAGGATGGTGGTCCCGGCGGCGTTCAAGCCTCGGACGTAGTCCCAAAGCTGGCGGCGCAACTCGACGTCGACGCCCGCGGTCGGCTCGTCCAGCACCAGCACCGGCGGCGAATGCACCAGCGCCTTGGCGACCAGCAGGCGGCGCCGCATGCCGCCGGAAAGGGTGCGGGCGTAGGCGTTCGCCTGGGCGCTCAAACCCACGGCGGCGAGAATCGCGTCGGTGCGGCGTTCGCTCCGGGGCACGCCGTAGAGCCCGGCCTGCAATTCGAGCAGCTCGCGCGGCGTGAAGAACGGATCGATGTTCAGCTCTTGCGGCACCACCCCGATCGCGGCGCGCGCGCTCCGCATCTCGGTCTCGATGTCGTGGCCCCAGACCCGGGCGGTGCCGGAGGTCTTGACCACCAGGCCGGCCAGGATGTTGATCAAGGTCGACTTGCCCGCGCCGTTCGGGCCCAAGAGCCCGAAAAAGGCCCCGCGCGGCACGGCCAGGCTCACGTCCAGGAGCGCCGCGTGGGCCGCGCCTGCGTACGTCTTGCCGAGGCCGATGGTCTCGATCGCCAACCCGGCGGATATGGACGTGTCGGTCATTGAATGTCCGCGGCCATTCGTTATCATCGGATCCATCATCCGAGAGAGACGCGGCCCGGACAAGCCCCTGGACAGACCCATGAACGACACCCTCGACCGGGATCCGGATGCGATCGTCGCCCCAAGCGCGACGGTCGCTTGCGACGGCGGCACCCTCGGCCATCCCCGGGTTTACCTGAAGATCGGTCCGGCCGGCGAGATCGTCTGCCCCTATTGCAGCCAGCGGTTCGTGTTGGCCGAAGGCGCGGCCTCCGACACGGGGCATTGAGCGGTGGCGGCGCCTAAGCGCGCGGCCAAAGTCGAATCCGGGACCAAGGGCAAGGCGGACCACGTTTTCCTGATCGACGGCTCGGGCTTTATCTTTCGCGCCTTCCACGCGCTGCCCCCCATGACCCGCGCGGACGGAACCCCCGTGAACGCGGTCTTCGGCTTCGTCAATATGCTCTTGAAACTGATCGAGGATGCCGACGCCGAATACGTGGCGGTCATCTTCGACCGCGCCCGGCGCACGTTCCGCAACGACATCTACGCCGACTACAAGGCGCACCGGCCCGACCCGCCGCCCGAGCTGGTTCCCCAATTCGCGCTGACCCACGAAGCGGTGCGCGCCATGAACGTCGCCGAACTCGGGATCGAGGGTTTCGAGGCCGACGACCTGATCGCGACCTACGTTCGCCTCGCGCGCGCGGCCGGCCACGACGTCACCATCGTCTCGTCGGACAAGGATATGATGCAATTGGTGGGTCCGGGCGTGGCGATGTACGACGCCATGAAGAACCGCGCCATCGGCCCCGAACAGGTTCGTGAGAAGTTCGGCGTCGGTCCTGACAAGGTTGTTGACGTACAAGCACTTGCTGGGGATTCGTCCGACAACGTGCCGGGCGTGCCCGGGATCGGGATCAAGACCGCGGCCCAGTTGATCGAGGAATTCGGCGATCTCGATACGCTCTTGAAGCGCGCGGGCGAGATTCCGCAAACCAAACGCCGCGAGGCGCTCCTCGCGCACGCCAAGGACGCGCGCATGAGCCGCGAGCTGGTCCGGTTGCGCGACGACGTGCCGATCGAGGGCGGATTGGAGATATTGAAGAAACGCGCGCCGGATTGGGCCAAGCTGCTCGCGTTCCTGGCGGCGCAAGGCTTCCGCTCCATCGCCGCCCGGGTCGCGAGCCGCCACAACCTCGACCTCGGCCAGCTCCCGGCGGCGATAACCGACAAGGCGAAAAAAGAGACGGAGGACAACGAGGAAATCGAAAGAAAGCCGGCCCCGCCCGCGGGCCGAAACCCTTCGGCGGGCGAAGGCCCGGCCGAGGCGCGGAAACCGAAGTCCACCGCCCCGGACGTTTCGTCATATGAATTGATCCAAGACGAAACCGCGCTCGCGCGCTGGATCGCGGCCGCCCGCGCCGCCGGCCGGGTCGCGGTCGATACCGAAACCACTTCGCTCGATCCGTTCCGCGCCGATCTGGTCGGCGTCTCGTTGGGGCTCACCGTCCCGCCGACAGGCGGGCCAACAAAGGGATCCCCGCGCGCGTGTTATATCCCGCTTGGCCACGTCGGCCGGGCGGCGCAGGGGTCTTTCGATCTCGGCGGCGGCGACGGCGCCGCCACCAAGGGCGTCACGCCGCGAGGCGTGCATTTGCACGACGCGCCGAAACAGATCCCCTTGAAGCGCGCGCTCGCGGCGCTCGCACCGCTGCTCGCCGACGCGACGGTTCTCAAGATCGGCCAGAACATAAAGTACGACATGCAGGTGCTCGCCCGCCACGGAATCGAGATCGCGCCCTTCGACGACACCATGCTGCTCTCCTACGTGCTCGAAGGAGGGATGCACAGGCACGGCATGGACGAGCTGGCCGCCCTCCATCTCGGCCATACGACGATTAAGTTTTCCGACGTGACCGGCACCGGCAAATCCAAGATCACCTTCGACCGGGTGGCGCTGGACAAGGCGTTGGCCTACGCCGCCGAGGACGCCGACGTCACGTATCGTCTTCATGAAGTCCTCAAGCCCCGCCTTGCCGCCGAAAGCCTGGTTACCGTCTACGAGACGCTCGAAAGATCGTTGGTTCCGGTGCTGGCGGCGATGGAGCGCGAAGGGATCAAGGTGGACGCGGGCGCGTTGGTGAGCTTGAGCGAGGATTTCGCTCGTCGCCTGGCCCAATTGGAAGGCGACATCCACCGTCTCGCCGGGCGCGCGTTCAACATCGGCTCGCCCAAGCAATTGGGAGAAATTCTATTCGACGAAATGAAGCTCGAAGGGGGCCAGAAGGCCAAGACCGGGGCCTACACCACCGACGCCGAGGTGCTGGAAGAACTCGCCGCCGCGGGCCACGAGCTGCCCGCCCGCGCGCTGGAATGGCGCCAGTTGGCGAAACTCAAGAGCACTTATTCCGACGCCCTCGTCGCCGAGATCAATCCGGACACGGGACGCGTACACACGTCCTATTCCCAGGCCGTCGCTTCGACCGGAAGACTTAGTTCGTCCAATCCCAACTTGCAAAACATCCCGATCCGCACCGACGAAGGGCGCAAGATCCGCCGCGCCTTCATCGCCGAGAAAGGCTGGAAACTGGTCGCGGCCGATTATTCCCAGATCGAGCTTCGCCTGCTCGCCCACGTCGCCTCGATCGACGCGCTGAAAGACGCGTTCCACCAGGGCCACGACATCCACGCCATGACCGCGTCCCAGGTTTTCGGTGTGCCCCTCGAAGGCATGGACGGGGCGGTGCGCCGGCGCGCCAAGGCGATCAACTTCGGCATCATCTACGGCATCTCGGCGTTCGGCCTCGCGCGCCAGCTTGGCGTTCCGCGCGAGGAAGCGGCGCGCTACATCGAGACCTATTTCGAGCGTTACCCAGGCATCCGCGACTACATGGAGCGGACCAAGGCCATCGCGCGCCGCCAGGGCTTCGTCACGACCTTGTTCGGGCGCAAATGCCATGTCCGCGGCATCAACGACAAGAACCAGGGCATCCGCGGATTTGCCGAGCGCGCCGCCATCAACGCGCCGATCCAAGGGGGTGCCGCCGATATCATCAAGCGCGCCATGACGCGGCTTCCGGCCGCGCTTGCGAAAGCGAGATTGAAAGCGCGGATGCTGCTCCAGGTCCACGACGAGCTGGTGTTCGAGGTGCCCGCGGCCGAGGTCGCCGCGACCGGCGCGCTCGCCAAGAAGATCATGGAAAACGCCGCGCACCTCGACGGCGTGCCGCTGGTGGTCGATGTCGGCCAAGGAGCCAACTGGGACGAGGCGCATTAGGCGCTGTCTAAGCGCGGCGGAGGCGTTTGAACGCGCGGTATCCGAGCAGGAAGGCGAGCAGGACGGCATAGAGCAAAGGCTCGCGCCAGTCCAACTTGACCATCATGAAGAAGTGGAAGACCCCGCCGATCCCGGCGAGGTAAACGAGGCGATGGAGTTTTTTCCAGCGCGCGGCGCCGAGGCGCTTGACCATGGCCGCGGTCGAGGTTGCCGCCAGCGGCAGCAACATAACGAACACCGCCATGCCGACGGTGATGTAGTTGCGTTTCACAATGTCTTTCCAGATCGCCGCCCAATCGAAGAAATGGGTGGCGACGACGTAGCTCGAAACGTGGAGCACGACGTAAAAAAACGCATAAAGCCCGATCATGCGGCGAAACCGCGCGAGCTGGGGCCAGTCGCCGATCTGGCGCAGCGGAGTCACCGCGAGCGCGAGTAGGAGAAAACGCAAAGCCCAGTCGCCGAGGAAGCGGTTGACGTATTCCTGTGGGTGCGCGCCGAAGCCCGCCGTCCAGCCTTTGTGCGCGAGCCAGGCGAGCGGCAGGAGGCACAGCGCGAAGACAATCGGTTTGGCGAACCGGGTCATACCAGCTTTTAACGAGCGCTAATAGAGCTTGGCAAGGTCCATGCCGGCGTAGAGATGCGCGACCTCGTCGGCGTAGCCGTTGAACATCGGGGTCGGCCGGCGCGGCGAGAAGAATGGATCGCCGAGCCGGCGCTCGGTGGCCTGGGTCCAGCGCGGATGGTCGACACGGGGATTGACGTTGGAGTAGAAGCCGTACTCGCTGGGTGTGGCGATGTTCCAGCTTGTCGGCGGCTGGTTTTCGACGAAGGCGATGCGGACGATGGACTTGATGCTCTTGAATCCGTATTTCCACGGCAGCATGAGCCGCAGGGGCGCGCCGTTCTGGTTGGGCAACAACTCGCCGTACATCCCGACGGTGAGCAGGGCTAAGGGGTGCATCGCTTCGTCCAGGCGCAAGCCCTCGACGTAGGGCCACTTGAGCAGGGCCAAGCGCTGCCCGGGCATTTCCTCGGGCCGGAGCACGGTCTGGAACGCAACGTACTTGGCCTTGGCGGTGGGGCCAAATTTTTTGAGAACGTCGCCGAGCGGCACGCCGACCCAGGGCACCACCATCGACCACGCCTCGACGCAGCGGAAGCGATAGACGCGCTCCTCCAGTTGGTGCGGCTTGATCAAATCGTCGAGGTCGAAGGTTCCGGTCTTCTCCGCGTGGCCCTCGACTTTGACGGTCCACGGGCGCGGCTTGAATTTGGAGGAATGGCGCGCGGGATCGTCCTTGTCGAAGCCGAATTCGTAGAAATTGTTGTAGGTGGTGGCGAGATCGTAGGCGGTCGGCATCTCAGGCAACGACTTCGGCCACTTGACGACATTGGGGATCGGCTCGCCGCGGGCGGGCTTGGCCGCGCTCGCCGCCGCCGGTGCGAGTGCCCAAACGCCGGCCGCGGCCGCCGCCTTGAGAAGCCGCCTGCGGTCCGCGAAGACAGAGCGCGGGGTGATTTCGGAACTCGACGGGTCGTTGGCGCGGACATGTTTGATCAGCATGGAACCCTCTCTCCGATCATTATTTCACATCGCCCGGCGTGCGCGCATCACTTGGCCGTGAGAGCGGGGGAGAGCCCCCCCTCCGAGGGTTGTTTCATCTCCGGGGAAAGAGGTGTAAAAGGCATGAAAATCATGCGCACCCTCTATCATCTTCCCCTGTGTCCGTTCTCGCGCCTGGTGCGAATCGCCCTTCAGGAAAAAAAGGTCGAATTCCGTCTGGTGGAGGAGAATCCGGCCGAGCGGAGGGTCGAATTCCTGACCCTCAACCCCGCGGGCGAAGTGCCGGTGCTGGTCGAGCCCGACGGCGTCGCGGTCTCGGGCTCGGGTCCGATCTGCGAATACCTGGACGAGATATTTTCCGACCCGCCCTTGATCGGCGAATCGCCGATCGAGCGGGCGGAGACCCGCCGGCTGGTCGCCTGGTTCGAGCGCAAGTTCAATGCCGAGGTGACCGTCAAGCTCGTGGACGAGAAGCTCCACAAGCGCCTGCAGAGGCGGGGCGAGCCCGACTCGGGCACGATCCGCGCCGGGCACGCCAACCTCGGCCAGCACCTCGACTATATCGTCTATCTGGTCGAGCGCCGGCGCTGGCTCGCGGGCGAGCGCATCACCTACGCCGACATGGCCGCCGCCGCGCAGCTTTCGTGCGTCGATTATCTCGGCGACGTCCAATGGGCCGCGCACGAGCCGGCGCGGGACTGGTACGCGCGGATCAAGTCGCGGCCCTCGTTTCGCGCCCTGCTCGCCGATCACATCGCCGGCGCGCCGCCGCCGAAACACTACGCCGATCTCGATTTCTAGCGTGTGTCTCGTTCTGTATGAATCGTCACCCCCGCGCAAGCGGGGGTCCATGCTTTCGGAAAAGCTGGATTTCCGCTGATCTTAGGGAATGATGGGGTGAACGCATCCCGCCCTAGCGCAGCTTCACGTCCAGCATTTCGAGGTTCTTCCGCGCCGCCTCGGCCGCCGCGCCGGCCGGCGCGACGGTGAGGATCTTGAGCCAATCGGCGCGCGCGCCCGCCTGGTCGTCCTTGAGCCGGCGCAAGATGCCGCGCTCGAGCAGGGCTTCGGTGTTGGCGGGATCGAGCGCCAGCGCCGCCTCGGCGTCCTTGAGCGCGCCGTCGGTGTCGTCCTGGAAACGGCGCGCCCCGGCGCGGAGCGCGAGCGCGTCGGCCCGGCCGGGCGCGCGCGCGAGCGCTGCTGTCAAATCCTCCGCCGCCTCGCCGTAGCGCTTGAGTTGGGCCCGCGCCCCGGCGCGATCGATCAGAAGTTCGGCGTCGCCCGGCGCGATCCGGATCGCCGCCGTCAGCACGTCCTCGGCGCGCGCGCCGTCGCCCGCCAGCAGCCAGCCCTGGGCGGCCTGCGCCAACAGCTCGGCCCGCATCGCGGTTTCGCGCGATTCCTGGGCCAGCCCCTCCAGCCGGCGCGCGCCCTCGGCGTGTTGGCCGAGCCCGATCAGCGCGGCGGCGAGGCAATGCCTGGCCGCCTGCCCGCCGCTGAGGCCGGCCCAGGCGATCGCGTCGTCGAACGCGGCGTTGGGGGCCGTGCGCGCACGCGCCATGCAGGCGCGGTAACGCTGCTCGGGTGCGATGTCGCTTTCCGCCCATACCTGCGCCGGCGGCGCGAGAGCCACGGCGGCAACCAGGATAAGAGATAACCGAGATGTGAAGAACATTGGGCGGGGTCAGAGGAGCTTTCAGCAGTTGCCGTCCATGGCGGCGCCCGACATTATAGCCGGAACCGGAACGAGGACATGAAAACCACCAAGCGCCTGTTCTGCTTCGGTCTCGGCTATTCGGCCGAGGCCCTGATCCGCCGACTCAAGCGTAAGGGCTGGACCGTCGCCGGCACCTGCCGCGAGGAAAAACGCCGCGCTCAACTCGCCAGGCTCGGGATCAAGGCGTACCGGTTCGATGGCGAGCGGCCGCTCAATGATGCGAACAAGATTCTCGCCGGCGTCACTCATCTGCTGATTTCGATTCCGCCCAGCGACGACGGCGCGGGCGCGGCCGATCCGGTGTTGCGCCACCATCTCGAACACCTGCTGGCGACGAGGAATACGATCAAGTGGATCGGCTATCTCTCCTCGACCAGCGTTTACGGCGACGCGCGGGGCCTCCCGGTGGACGAGGATTGGCCGTGCCGACCGACGTCGATGCGCAGCCAGCGGCGGATCGAGGCCGAGAGCGCCTGGCGCGCCCTCGCCCGCGGGCCCGCGCCGCTGCCGGTGCACGCCTTTCGCCTCGCCGGCATCTACGGCCCGGGTCGGAGCGAATTGGATCGTGCCCGCGCCGGCACCGCCAAGCGGATCGACCGGCCGCGGCATCGTTTTGCCCGGATCCACGTCGACGACATCGCGAGCGTGCTCATGGCCTCCATCGTCAAGCCGAGGCCCGGCGCGATCTACAACGTTTGCGACGACGAACCGGCGCCGCCCTCGGCGGTGACCGAGGAAGCCTGCCGGCTGCTCAAAGTCTCGCCGCCGCCGTTTCAGTTCCTGGACGAGGCATTAAAGTCCATGTCGCCGATGGCGCGCGGTTTCTGGCGCGACTATCGTTTCCTGTTGAACTTCCGGATCAAGAGCGAACTTAAGGTCAAGCTCGTCTACCCCGACTTTCGCGCCGGACTGAAGGCGATCCTCAAGGCCGGCGGCTAGGGAATCTCCGCATAAGTCTCCAACCCGTCACCCCCGCGAAAGCGGGGGTCCACGCTTCCGGAAAAGCCGGATTCCCGCTTACGCGGGAATGACGCATGTAGCTTATGCAGGCTTTCCTCAGCCGATCTTTTGCAAAAGCGCGTCCACGATCGCCGCGAGCCGCGCCAGGTCGGCCGGCTCCGAGAGGCGATGGCGGCCGCCCTTGACCAGGGTTATCTCCACGTCCGCGCTCGCGAGCCGCTCGGCGAGCTTGAGCGACGTCCGCCAGGGCACGTCGTGGTCTTCGAGGCCGTGGATCAGGCGCACCGGCACGGAGGCGGCGATCGGCGCGCGCAGCAGGAGATGCTTCCGCCCTTCCTCGATCAGGCGCTGCGTGATGACGCAGGGCTCGGGGTCGTAAGCGCTCGGCATGACGATCTGGCCGTCGCGGGCCATGCGTTCGCGGGCGTCGGCATCGAGGACGTCGTGCACCAGGTCCTCGGTGAAGTCCGGGGCGGCGGCGATGCCGACGAGACCCGCGATCCTTCCGGGTCGCGCGCGCGCGAGCAGGAGCGCAATCCAGCCGCCCATGCTCGATCCGACCAGGACCTGCGGTCCCTGGGTGACGCGATCGAGCACCAAGAGCGCGTCCTCGGTCCAGCGGCCGATGGTTCCGTCCGCGAACGCGCCCGAGGATAGTCCGTGGCCGGTATAGTCGAAGCGGACAAAGGCCCGGCCTTGCGCGCGGCAGAGAGATTCGACCGCCAGCGCTTTCCCTCCGGTCATGTCCGAGCGGAACCCGGTCAGGAACATCGTTCCCGGCCCCTTGCCCGGCGTTTGGCGGTAAGCGATAGTCGCCCCGTCGGGGGCGGCCAGCAGCGCGGGCTTTGCGGTCGAATCGTCCATAGGAAAACTTTCCGATGACGCTTGCTCGGAACCGGGGGCGCTTGCACGAAACAATGACGGTCGACGATGGAACCCCCGCACAATAACCCACAATCGCCGTCCGCGCAGCCGATCAAGACCCCGCCCGGGTCGCGGGAGAAGGATGAATCCCGTTTTGCCACGGTGCTGCAGGTCCTGCCCGCGCTCGGCGCCGCGGGCGGGGTCGAACGCGGCACGGTCGAGGTCGCCGAAGCGATCGTGCGCGCCGGGGGCCGGGCGCTGGTCGTCTCGTCCGGCGGGCCGCTGGTGCGCGCGGTCGAAAGGGCCGGCGCGGTCCATGTCGCGCTGCCGGTGGCGAGCAAGAACCCCTTCGTCATGCACGCCAACGCCGGTCGGCTTGCGGCGCTGATCGAGCGCGAAGGCGTGGATATCGTGCACGCGCGCTCGCGGGCGCCGGCCTGGAGCGCGTGGATGGCCGCGCGCCGCACCGGGCGCCGGTTCGTCACCACGTTCCACGGCACCTACGGCGGGGCGAACTGGTTCAAGCGCCGCTACAACGCCATCATGACGCGGGGCGCGCGGGTCATCGCCATATCCGCCTTCATCGCCGGCCACATTCAGCAGCTCTACGGCGTTCCGTCCGAGCGCATCCGCATCGTCCATCGCGGCGTCGACCTCGGCCGCTTCGACTCGAAGCTGGTGACGGCGGAAAGGGTGGTGAAGCTCGCGACCGCCTGGCGGCTGACCGATGGCCTGCCGGTGGTGATGCTGCCGGCCAGGCTCACGCGCTGGAAAGGTCAAACCGTGTTCCTCGACGCCATCGCCCGGCTCGGCCGGAGCGACGTGCGCGCGGTGCTGGTCGGCGGCGCCGAGGCGCGCGCGGGCTTCCACGCCGAGCTGGAGGGACAGATCGCCCGCCTCGGGCTCGAAAGCGTGGTCCGGCTGGTGGGCCAATGCAACGACATGCCGGCCGCCTACATGCTCGCCGACGTGGTGGTTTCCGCCTCGATCGAACCGGAAGCCTTCGGCCGCGTCGTCGCCGAGGCCCAGGCGATGGGCCGCCCGATCATCGCCACCGATCACGGCGGCGCCAAGGAATGCGTGATCGCGGGCGAGACCGGCTGGCTGGTGGCGCCGAACGACGCCGACGCGCTGGCCGAGGCGATCCGCCGCACGCTCGCGCTCGGGCCGGACGCGCGGCGCGCGCTCGCGGCCCGCGCCGTCGCCCACATCGCCGCGAATTTCTCCAAGGAGGCGATGTGCGCCAAGACCCTCGCCGTCTATGACGAGGTCATGGCCGCGCCGGGCGCGCAGGCGCCAAAACCATGACCCGGCGGCGAATTTCGCGCCCGGTTTTTTTATCTTGGCGGCATGCGCCGCCGGGCGCGCAGGCGCCAAAACCATGACCCGGCGGCGAATTTCGCGCCCAGTTTTTTTATCTTGGCGGCATGCGCCGCCGGGCGCCGAATGAACGAACCGGCGCGGAAAATACTGGTCATTAAGCTTGGCGCGCTTGGCGACTTCGTCCAGGCGCTCAACGCCTGCGCCTTCATCCGCCGCCATTACGAATCGGACCGAATCGTACTGCTCACCACGGCAACCTTCGCCGATCTCGCCCGCGCGAGCGGCTTGTTCGACGACATCGAACTCGACGCGCGGCCGAAGGCGCACCAGGGGTTCGCGTGGCTGGCGAACCGCCGGTTCTTGCGCGCCGGCCGCTTCACCCGCGCCTACGATCTCCAGACGTCGGATCGCTCGTCGTTCTACTTTCGCCTGTTTTGGCCGGGGCCCTATCCCGAATGGTCGGGGATCGCGCCCGGCTGTTCGCATCCCCACACCAACCCTGGTCGCGACTTGATGCACACCCTCGATCGCCAGGCGGAGCAGTTGCGCATGGCCGGCATCAATGAAGCCGAGGCGCGCCCCCCCGACGTTTCCTTTCTTCACGCGGATACCTCCCGCTTCGGGCTTGGCCCCCGGTATGCCTTGCTGGTTCCGGGGGGCGCGGCGCACCGGCCGGACAAGCGCTGGCCGCCGGAACGCTTCGCCGCCGTCGCGACCGAGCTCGCGGGGTCTGGCGTCGCGCCGGTCCTGCTCGGCATCGCCCGGGAAGCGCCCCTGACCGGACGGATCCGCGCGCTTTGCCCGGCGGCGGTCGATCTCGCCGGCCGGACCGGGTTTGCCGATATCGCCGCACTGGCCCGCCATGCGGCGGGCGCGATCGGCAACGACACCGGGCCGATGCACCTGATCGCGGCCACGGGGTGTCCGTCGGTGGTCCTGTTTTCCGCCGCGTCCGACCCGGCGCTCTGCGCCCCGCGCGGTTCCCGGGTGACGGCGCTCCGGCGCGATCCTCTGGCCGCGCTAGGGTCCGGCGAGGTGCTCGGGGCGTTGCGTGGATTCGGCGTCGTTTCTTGACAGCCGCGCCGCCCTCTTTACAGTCCGGCCGAATGCCCGCGATCACTCTTCCCGACGGTAGCCGCCGCGACTTCGCCTCAAGCGTGACCGCCGCCGAGGTCGCGGCGGCAATCGGACCGGGGCTGGCCAAGGCCGCGCTGGCGGCGCGGGTGGACGGGGGGTTGCGCGATCTTTCGTATGTGATCGAAAAGGACTCGGGCGTCTCGATCGTCACCGCTAAGCATCCCGACGGGCTCGAAATTCTCCGCCACGACTGCGCCCACGTGCTGGCGGAAGCGGTCAAGGAACTGTATCCCGAAACCCAGGTCACCATCGGCCCGACGATCGAGAACGGGTTCTACTACGACTTCGCGCGCAAGACCCCGTTCACCCCCGAGGATCTGGAAAAAATCGAATCGCGGATGCGCGAAATCGTGGAGCGCGACGAAAAAATCGTCCGCGAGGAATGGAATCGCGACGACGCGATCCGTTTCTTCAAGGGAATCGGCGAGCATTACAAGGCCCAGATCATCGAGGCGATTCCGCCCGGCGAAACCATCTCGCTCTATCGCCAGGGACAGTTCGTCGATCTCTGCCGGGGGCCGCACCTGCCCTCGACCGGGAAACTCGGCCGGGCGTTCAAGCTCACCAAGCTCGCCGGCGCGTACTGGCGGGGCGATTCCAAGAACGAAATGCTCCAGCGCATCTATGGCACCTGCTGGCCGGACGAAAAGCAGCTCAAAGCCTATCTCACCATGCTCGAAGAGGCCGAGAAGCGGGACCACCGCCGCCTCGGGCGCGAGATGGAGCTTTTCCACCTCCAGGACATCGCCGCCGGCTCGGTCTTCTGGCACCCCAAGGGCTGGACGCTCTATCGCACGATCCGGGATTACATGCGCCGGCGCCTCGTGGCCGCGGGCTACGTCGAAGTCAACACGCCCCAATTGGTCGACCGCGCGCTTTGGGAAGCTTCCGGTCATTGGGAAAAGTTCCGCGAGCACATGTTCACCGCGACGGCGGAAGAAGAAACCGTTCTCGCGCTCAAGCCCATGAACTGCCCCTGCCACGTGCAGATTTTCAAGGTCGGGATCAAAAGCTACCGCGATTTGCCGCTGCGCATGGCCGAGTTCGGCTCCTGCCACCGCAACGAGCCCTCCGGCGCATTGCATGGCCTTATGCGCGTGCGCGCCTTCACCCAGGACGACGCCCACATCTTCTGCACCGAGGACCAGATCGTTTCCGAGACCCGCGCGTTCTGCGATCTGCTCGGCCGGGTCTATGCCGATTTCGGATTCACCGACATCGCGGTCAAGTATTCCGACCGCCCGGCCAAGCGCGCCGGCGCCGACGCCATCTGGGACAAAGCCGAAGCCGCGCTCCGCCAGGCGACCGAGGCCGCCTCGCTCAAATGGACCCACAATCCGGGCGAAGGGGCGTTCTACGGCCCCAAGCTCGAATTCGTGTTGCGCGACGCCATCGGCCGGGACTGGCAATGCGGCACGCTCCAGGTGGATTTCGTTCTTCCCGAGCGGCTCGACGCCAACTACATCGGCGAGGACGGCGCCAAGCACCGCCCGGTGATGCTGCACCGGGCGATCCTCGGTTCGTTCGAGCGCTTCATCGGCATCTTGATCGAAAACTACGCCGGCAAGTTTCCGTTCTGGCTCGCGCCGGTGCAGGCGGTGGTCGCGACCATCACCGACGAGGCCGACGCCTATGCCGCCCAGGTCCTGGCCGCGCTGGGCGCCGCGGGCGTCAAGGCCGAAGCGGACTTGCGCAACGAAAAGATCAACTACAAGGTCCGCGAACACAGCCTGGCCAAGGTGCCGGCGATCCTCGTCGTCGGCGGCCGCGAGGCGCGCGAGCGCACCGTGGCGCTGCGCCGGCTCGGCGGCGAGGCCCAAGAAGCCCTTGCGCTGCAAGAGGCCGTTGCTAGACTGGCCGCGGAAGCGCGGGGCCCGTCCTGAGGTTTCGGGGCGTTTTTCGTTCCGCGCGTAAAGAAAGGAGTTCCCCATCGCTATTAGACGACCGCTTCCCCCGCCGCCCTCCCGCGAAGGGCCGCGCGTGAACGAGGATATCACCGCTCCCAAGATCCGGCTGGTCGGGCCGGAAGGCCAAATGATCGGCGTCGTGACGGCGGCCGAGGCGATCGAGAAGGCCGGCGAATACGGCCTCGATCTGATCGAGATTTCCCCCAACGCCGATCCGCCCGTCTGCAAGATCATCGACTACGGCAAATTCAAATACGAAATCCAGAAAAAGAAGAACGAAGCGCGCAAGAAGCAGAAGGTCATCGAGATCAAGGAGATCAAGATGCGCCCGGGGATCAACGCACACGATTACCAGGTGAAGATGCGGAGTGTGCGGCGCTTCCTCGACGAAGGCGACAAGGTCAAGATGACCATCCGCTTTCGCGGCCGCGAAATGGTCCACATGGAACTTGGCACGAAAGTGCTGGACCGCATCCGCGCCGAGATCGACGCAATCGCCAAGATCGAGCAGTTCCCCCGCACCGAAGGCCGGATGATGACCATGGTGATCGCGCCCAAATAAACCGGCGTCGCGGCTGAAAAGCTGCCCTGAACCCCTGGTTTATGCGGCTTCTCGCCCTTGTCAGGACGGGGGGATGGGGGCTATAAACCCGGCCTTCCGCCGGCCCATCTTTGTCTTGGAAGGGGCGGCGGAGCGGGCGGACCAGGCGAAGGCCAAAGGGGATTCCCTTGGGCCGGGCATGCCTCGCCCCCTTCCACCCCGCGCCCAGGTCCGGGGCGCAACATAAATGGACGCGGCGGGACTCGCCGCCGCGCCCCATTTCCGAAAGGATAGCGAAATGCCCAAACTCAAGTCCAAATCCAGCGCCAAGAAGCGCTTCAAGCTGACCGCGACCGGCAAGGTCATGGCCGCCGCCTCGCGCCGCCGTCACGGCTTGAGCAAGCGCAGCAAGAAAATGAAACGCCAGTCCCGCGGCTCGATGATTCTCTGCGCCGCCGACGCCAAGCTGGTGAAATCCTACCTCTATCACCGCTGATCGGGGGAGAATTTCATGGCCCGCGTCAAACGGGGCGTGACTGCTCACGCCCGGCACAAAAAGCTCCTCAAGCGGGCGACCGGCTATCGCGGCCGCGCCAAGAACGCCTTTCGCATCGCGATCGAGAAGGTCGAAAAGGGGCTTCGTTACGCCTACCGCGACCGGAAAAACCGCAAGCGCAATTTCCGCGCGCTCTGGATTCAACGCATCAACGCCGGCGCCCGCGCCCACGGCATGACCTATTCGCGCCTGATCGCCGGGCTGGCCAAGGCCGGGATCGTGCTCGACCGCAAGGTTCTCGCCGACCTCGCGGTGCGCGAGCCGGAAGCGTTTAAAGTGCTGGTCGACCAAGCCGGAGCCGCGCTCGCCAAGTCCGCGTAGGGATTTTTCCATACCCGTCGGGAAGGGGAGCCGGCCTAGCCAACTAGGCCAGACTCCTTTTTTCGCTGCGCCAACGGAATCCACGGAACCGACCGACGATGCCCACGCCCGCCGCCGATCTTGAAAAACTGAAAGCCGATCTGGCCGCCGAGATCGCGACGGCCGGCGATGCCGACGCGATCGAGAAGATCCGCGTCGCCGCGCTCGGGCGCAAGGGAACCGTCACCGAATTGATGAAGACGCTGGGCGCGCTTTCGCCCGACGAGCGGAGAGGGCGCGGCGCGGCGCTCAACGCCCTCAAGGACGAGGTTGCCGCCGCGATCGAGGCCCGCGCCGCCGCCATCGGCGGCGCCGCGCTCGATCGGAAACTCGCCTCCGAATCGGTGGACGTGACCCTGCCCGCGCGCCCCGAGCGCGCCGGGTGCATCCATCCCGTCAGTCAGACGATCGACGAGGTCGTCGCCATTCTCGGCGACATCGGGTTCACGCTTGCCGAAGGGCCCGACATCGAGGACGACTGGTACAATTTCACCGCCCTCAACATTCCGCCCGATCATCCCGCGCGCCAGGAGCACGACACGTTCTATCTTCCCGGCGAGCGCAGCTCGCCCGGCGGCCCGGCGCGCGTGGTGCTGCGCACCCACACCTCGCCGGTGCAAATCCGCGCCATGATGCGGGCCAAGCCGCCGTTCCGCATCATCGTGCCGGGGCGCACCTACCGCTGCGATTCGGACATGACCCATTCGCCCATGTTCCACCAGGTCGAGGGACTGGTGATCGACGAAGCCACCCACATGGGGCACCTCAAAAGCTGCCTGATCGAATTCTGCCGCGCCTATTTCGGGATTGAGAATCTTCCGGTGCGCTTCCGCGCGTCTTATTTTCCGTTCACCGAGCCTTCGGCCGAGGTCGACATCGGCTGCACCCGCGCCGACGGAACCTTGCGGATCGGTTCCGGCGACGGGCGGGCTCGCGTCGCGCGGGATGCGCACGACGACTGGCTCGAGATTCTCGGCTGCGGCATGGTCAATCCGAAGGTGCTGGCGAATTGCGGCATCGATCCCGCCCGCTACCAGGGTTTCGCCTTCGGGATGGGGATCGAGCGGATCGCCATGCTCAAGTACGGAATCCCCGACCTGCGCACGTTCTACGAATCCGACTTGCGCTGGCTCAGGCACTACGGCTTCGCCGCGCTCGCTCAGCCGAGCCTGACCGGGGGGCTGGCCCCATGAAGCTCACGCTTGCCTGGCTCAAGGAGCATCTGGAAACCTCGGCCTCGATCGACGATCTCGCTCAGGCGTTGACTCGGATCGGGCTCGAGGTCGAGGATGTCCACGATCCGGCGCTTGCGTTCAAGGATTTCGTCGTCGCCCGGGTCGTCACCGCCGCGCCGCACCCGAACGCCGACCGGCTCAAGGTGTGCATGGTCGATACCGGCCGTGAAACGATCCAGGTCGTCTGCGGCGCGGCGAACGCTCGCGCCGGCCTCATCGGCGTGTTCGCGCCCGCCGGCAGCTTCGTTCCCGGAACCGCCGTGCAGCTCAAGAAAACCGCGATCCGCGGGGTCGAGAGCAACGGCATGTTGCTGTCCGAGCGCGAGCTCGGCCTGTCCGAGGCCCACGAGGGCATCGTCGAGCTGGCTGGCGCGCCAACCCTCGGCGCGCCCGCGGCCCAGGCGCTCGGTCGCGCCGATCCGGTGATCGAAATCGCCATCACCCCCAATCGCGGCGACTGCCTGGGGGTGCGCGGGATCGCGCGCGATCTCGCCGCCGCCGGGCTCGGGCGGCTGAAACCGCTCGCGTCCAAGCCGGTGCCCGGCGCCTACCCAAGCCCGATCGGCGTCGAGCTCGAGTTTCCCGAAGCCGCCCGCGCCGCCTGTCCCTACTTCGTCGGTCGCCACGTCCGGGGCTTGAAGAACGGCGAAAGTCCCGACTGGCTTAAAAAGTGCCTCGACGCGATCGGGCTGCGGCCGATCTCGGCGCTGGTGGACATCACCAACTTCATCACCTGCGACCTCGCCCGGCCGTTGCATGTTTTCGACTCGGGCCAGATTTCAGGCTCGATCCGGGCCCGCCTCGCCCGTGCCGGCGAGACCCTCGCGGCGCTCAACGGCAAGACCTATGCGTTGGACGGGGAAATGACCGTGATCGCCGACGACCGGGCCGCGCTTGGACTCGGCGGCGTCATCGGCGGGGAATCGTCGGGCGCGACGGCGGCGACAACCGAGGTCTTCGTCGAATCCGCCTGGTTCGATCCGGCGCGCACGGCGGCGACCGGGCGGAAACTGGGGATACTCTCGGACGCGCGCTACCGCTTCGAGCGCGGCGTCGATCCCGCCTTGGTCAAGGACGGAATCGAAATCGCCACCCGCCTGATTCTCGATTTGTGCGGCGGCGAGCCCTCCGAGATCGTGGTCGCGGGGGCCGCGCCCGCGTGGCGGCGAACCATCGTGTTCAGGCCCGAGCGGGTTCGCACCCTCGCCGGTCTCGATCTCGCGCCGGCCGAAATCGAAAGGATTCTCGCTGCACTCGGATTTCAAGTTGCGCGCGAGGGCCATACGCTCGCGGTCATGCCGCCGTCGTGGCGTCCCGACATCGCAGGCGAGGCGTGTCTGGTCGAAGAAGTCGCGCGCATCCACGGCTACGACAAGATCCCGGCGGTGCCGCTGCCGCGCGCGAGCTATCTGCCCCGGCCGGCGCTGAACGAGGAGCAACGCCGCCGTGGCGTGGCCAGGCGGGCTCTCGCCGGCCGCGGTCTGGTCGAGGCGGTGACGTTTTCGTTCCTGCCGGCGGCGCAAGCGGCGCTGTTCGGCGGCGGGCAGGACTCGCTCCGCCTCGTCAACCCGATCAGCGCGGATCTCGATTCCATGCGGCCCTCGCTGCTGCCGAATTTAATCGCGGCCTGGGCGCGCAACGCCGCGCGCGGGGTCGCCGACGCCGCGCTGTTCGAGGTCGGCCCCCAATACGCCGGAGCGGCGCCCGAGGATCAGTCGCACACCGCCGCCGGAATTCGCGCCGGTGCGGTTGCGGAGCGCTCTTGGGCGGCGCCTCCGCGCCCGGTGGACGCGTTCGACGCCAAGGCCGACGCGCTTGGCCTGCTCGCACTTCTCGAGATTCCGGCCGAGCGGCTGCAAACGTTCCCGGCCGCGCCGGCTTGGTATCATCCCGGGCGTTCGGGCGTTCTCGGTTTCGGGCCGAAAGCAACCCTCGCCGCGTTTGGCGAGATTGACCCCCGCGTCCTGAAGGCATTGGACGTCAAGGGCCCGGTGGTCGGCTTCGAGGTCTTTCTCGATGCGATTCCGGGGCCGAAGGAGGGTCGTGGTTCGGCGCGCTCGCTCCTGAAACTATCCCCGTTCCAGCCCCTGTCGCGCGATTTTGCCTTCGTGGCGGATGCGGGCGTGGCGGCGGAATCGCTGGTCCGTGCCGCGCTGGCCGCCGACAAAAAACTGATCGTCGAGGCCTTCGTCTTCGACGTTTTTTCAGGCACCGGCCTGCCGGCGGGAAAGAAATCCGTCGCCATCGGCGTTGTCCTCCAGCCCACCGAGCGCACTTTGACCGATGCCGAAATCGCGGAGGTCGAGGGCCGTATCGTCGCCGCCGTCGGCCGGGCGACCGGCGCGACGTTGCGCGCCTAGCCCTCACCCTCCCGACCCTGACGGGCCGGGTCCCTCCCTCTCCCGTTTAGCTAAGGGAGAGGAGCTTAAAATTTCTTCCCTCTCACCCCCGCCACTTGCGGGGGGAGAGGGTAGGGTGAGGGGGCGACGCTACCTCATCGCAACCTGCCGGAGGTCCAACTCACATGCGCCCCCTCGCCGATTTTCCCGTCGCCGCCCGCCGCCGCGTGACGCGGGTGCTGGCCGATATCGACGACACCCTCACCACCGAAGGCCAAATCACCGCCGAGGCCCTGGCGGCGATCGAGCGTCTGGCGGCGGCCGGGATCGACGTCGTCCCCGTCACCGGCCGCCCGGCCGGCTGGTGCGACCACATCGCGCGCATGTGGCCGGTGGCGGCGGTCATCGGCGAAAACGGCGCGTTCTATTTCCGCCATGACCGCTTGCGGCGGACGCTGGCGCGGCGGTTTTATCTCGACGCGGGGGTCCGCGCCGCGAACCGCCGCCGGCTGGAAACCCTCGGGCGCGAGATTCTCGCCCAGGTGCCAGGCTCCGCGCTCGCCTCCGACCAGGCCTACCGCGACGCCGATCTTGCCGTGGATTATCGCGAGGACGTAGCACAACTTCCGCGTCCGAGCGTGGACCGGATCGTCGCGCTCATGATCGCCGCCGGCGCCCGCGCCAAGGTCAGCTCGATTCACGTCAACGGCTGGTTCGGCGACTACGACAAGCTCGTCATGACCCGGATCCTCTTTCGCGAACTTTTCGCGGCCGATCTGGACGCGGTCAAGGACACGGTCGTTTTCGTTGGCGATTCCCCCAACGACGAGCCGATGTTTCGTTTCTTTTCCCTCGCCGTCGGCGTCGCCAACGTCCGCGATTTCGCGGACCAATTGAAGGCGCTGCCGGCGTTCGTCACCCGCGCCCGCGCCGGCGCGGGCTTCGCCGAAGTGGCGGCGGCATTGCTGGCGGCGAAAGAGGGGCGCTCCGGCGCCGTCAACCGGGCTCCGGCCCGCCGTCAACCGCGTAAACCACGGTCGGGTTCGCGCGCCCGCGCACGGTGATGGCGCCGATCTCGCGGAACGCGAATCCTTCGCCCGCCGCCGCGCGGGTGCCCTCCGAAGCAAGCACGTAGGTTCCGTATTGCTTGTTGAGCTGTTCGAGCCGGGCCGCGATGTTGACCTCGTCGCCGTGACAGGTGAAGACCAACTGTTCGCCCGCGGCGACCGCGCCGACGATCATCGGCCCGGTGTTGACGCCGCAGCGGGTCTTGAGCGCGATCCCGGGACCGAACGTGCGCGCGCCGATGATTTTTTAAATGCCGAGCGCGGTGCGGAGCGCGTTGGCGGCATGGTCCGCGTCGGCGACCACGGTGTTGTACCCGACCATCAGGGCGTCGCCCTGGAACAGATGGATCACCCCGCCATGGCGGGCGATGGCCGCCAAAAGCGCGGTGAAATAGTCGTTCAGCATCGCCGCCAGGACTTGCGGCGAAACCTTCTCGGATATGGTCGAGAATCCCTCGATGTCGGAGAACAGCACGGTAGCGGTCCGGAGTTCGCCGTCGCCCGGCTGGATCGGTCGCTCCGCGGCGGCGATGCGCTCGGCGACCTCGGGCGAAACGAAGCGCGCAAGATCGCGGGCGGCAACGCTGTCGGCGACGGCGAGGACGGCGGTGACGAGAAGGATGCTGAGAATCTTGTCGATCTCGGCCCCGATCAGAATCTTGTTCGAGGTGATGTAAGCGACGTAATCCCGGGTCACGAGATTCATGAGCCGCATTTCGCCCGCGACCGCGTACCAGAGCAGCAAGGTCCAACCCATGGCGGCGGCGAGGCCGGCGGCGATCACGTACTTGGCCTCGAGGCGGAGCGCGCGCAGCGCGATGAAGATGAAAACGTAAAGCAGGGTCGGCGCCTTCAGGTAGAAGGCCGCCGGCTGATGGTACTGGATGTGAAAGGACCAGATCAGCCCCATCAAAAGCGCCATATCGAGGGCGATCGACACCATCACTACCCAATCGGGCAAGCGGCCGCGATGGGCGGCGACGAGCCGCGCAATCGTAAATAGACCATAGATTGCCAGCGCCCACGGCACCGGCTGGAATCCGGTGTCGCCTATCTTCGGCGACAACAGCCACAAAAGGGCGAACACCGCCGCCAAGGCGAACTGCACCCAGCCGATCAGAATTTCGCTGTGGCGCTGCTGGCGAACGATGATTTCCAGGACCCGCGCCGGGGCGCGGTCCACGGGCTATTCGCCGAGGATCGCGGTGGCGAGAGAATTGAGCCAATTTTTCATGAATTAAATTTCCGGTCGCCCAGCGTCCGAACTTAGCGCGCCTGGCGGGTCCGGTTCTCCGTCAACGCCTGTTCCAAAACCCGGGCGACGTGGACCGCGCTCCGGCCCGAGCCGTCGGCGATCTGGTGGCGGCAGCTCGTGCCGTTGGCGACCACGAGGATATCCGGCCCCGCGCGCGCGAGCACGGGCAAAAGCGCTTCCCCGGCCATGCGCATGGAGACATCGAAAGTATCGGCGCCGAAGCCGAACGCGCCGGCCATGCCGCAGCAGCCCGCCTCGATCGTCTCGACGTCGAGGTCGGGGACCAGGCGCAAGGTCCTCTCGACGGCACCGACCACGCCGAACGCCTTCTGGTGGCAATGGGGGTGCAACAGGGCGCGCTGGGCCAGCGGCTTCAAGGGAAGATCGAGTTGGGCGCTCTCGGCCTCGGCGGCGAGAAACTCCTCGAACAGCACCGCCTGGTTTGCGAGCGCCTTCGCTTCGTCGCCGGGAAGAAGAATCGGAATTTCGTCGCGAAGGCCGAGCAAACATGACGGCTCCAGGCCGACGATCGGCACGCCCCGCCGGGCAAAGGGCACCAATACGGCGAGCAGGCGAGAAGCCTCGGCGCGGGCTTCGGCGATCATCCCGGCGGCGAGATAGGTTCGCCCGCAGCACAAAGCCCGGCCGCCGTCGCGGGGCCTGGCGAGATGGACCCGGTAGCCGCCCGCGGTCAGGACGCGCAGCGCGGCGCGGGCGTTTTCCGGCTCGAAATAGGTGTTGAAGGTGTCGGCCCACAGCACCACCTCGCGGGCGGGCTTAACGTCGTGCGAATGCACGCCTGCCGGCGTGACGCGCGCATTTAATAATGCACCCCTATCGGGGCGGGCGTTTGGGTCCGCCCGCGCGGGCTCCTCCCGCGCCGGATCGAAGGGAACGGAGGAAAATCGCGGGAAACTTCGCCGCGCGCTCAAGCCCAGCACAAGTTCGCTCAAGCCCGCCAGGCCGGGGATAAAGTCCCGGGCGGCGAACAGCCAAGGCATCCTGGCCGCCAGCGGCGCGTAGCGGGGCAGGTGCGCGATCAGCTTGTCTTTGAAGGGCACGCCGAGGCGCCGGGCGCGCTGGTGCAGGACCTCGATCTTCATGCGCGCCATGTCGACCCCGGTCGGGCATTCGCGCCGGCAGCCCTTGCAGCCGACGCAGAGTTTCATCGCCTCGGCCATGGCGTCGGAGAGAAGCGCGTCTTTTCCCAACTGCCCGGAAAGCGCGAGCCGGAGCGCGTTGGCCCGCCCGCGGGTCACGTGCGCCTCGTCTCCGGTGGCGCGGTACGACGGGCACATGACGCCGCCGTCGCGCTTGCGGCAGGCGCCGTTGTTGTTGCACATCTCGACCGCCGGGGCGAAGCCGCCCCATTCCGACCAGTCGAGCGCGGGTTCGATTTTTTCCGCGCCATAGCCGGGCGGATAGCGGAACAACGCGCGGTCGTCCATCTTGGAGGGATTGACGATCTTGCCGGGGTTCATTAGGCCCTCGGGATCGAACAGGGTCTTGATTTCGGCGAAGGCGTTGACCAGGCGCGCGCCGAACATCGCTTCGTGGAATTCGGAGCGCACCAGGCCGTCGCCGTGCTCGCCCGAATGCGAGCCCTTGTATTCCCGCACCAGGGCGAAGGCCTCCTCGGCGATGGCGCGCATTTTTTTGACGTCGATTTCGGATTTGAGATTGAGGACCGGGCGCACGTGCAGGCAGCCGACCGAAGCGTGCGCGTACCAGGTCCCCATGGTGCCGTGCTTGCGGAAAACCTCGGTCAGGCGAGCGGTGTAGGCGGCGAGGTCCTCGAGCCGGACCGCGCAATCCTCGATGAAGGAAACTGGTTTTCCCTCGCCCTTCATCGACATCATGATGTTGAGGCCGGCTTTGCGCACCTCCCAGACCGCGCGTTGCAGGCCGGCGTCGGCGATCTCGACGACCGCGCCGCCCAAGCCCAGATCCCCCATCAACTGCCCGAGCCGCCGCAAGTCACGCAACTGAACTTCCCGATCGTCGCCCGCGAATTCGACCAAGAGCAACGCCTCGGGCTCGCCCCGGACGAATTGATCGACGGTCGCGCGGTACATCGGGATCGCGCGGGCCAACTCGATCATGGTCCGGTCCACCAGCTCGACCGCCGAGGGATCGAGCTTCACTATATGCTGGGCCGATTCCATCGCTTTGTGGAACGTCGGGAAGTGGCAAACCCCGAGCGCCCGATGCGGCGGAATGGGGGCGAGTTCGAGTTCGAGCAGGGTGGTGAAGGCCAGCGTGCCCTCCGATCCGACCAGCAGATGTGCGAGATTGGCGGCCTCGCGGTTGTGGCCGCGAAGCGTACCCGACGCCGCCCCGGCGTGGGCCACGAGCGCGTCGATGTTGTAGCCGCCGACCCGGCGCATCAGCGTCGGCATGCGGCTTGCGATTTCGTCCGCTTCGCGCCGGCCTAGCGCGAACAGGCGCGAGACCATCTCGCCGAGTTCCGCCGGCAGGCGGGCGGCGTCGGCGTCCCACGGAACTTCGCCGAAGCGCGCCGCCCGGCCGTCCGGCAGCAGGGCGTGGATGGCGCGGACGTTGTCGCGCATGGTGCCGTAGCGGAGCGAGCGGGTGCCGCAGCTGTTGTTGCCGGCCATGCCGCCAAGGGTGGCGCGGTCGCCGGTGGAAATATCGACCGGAAACCAGAGGCCGTGGGGTTTGAGGAAAGCGTTCAAGCGATCCAGCGTGATCCCGGGTTCGACCGTGACGGCGCGCCCGCCGGCGTCGAAGGCGCGGACGCGATCGAGGTGCTTGGATACGTCCACCACCACCGCGCGTCCGACCGTTTGTCCGCATTGCGAGGTGCCGCCGCCGCGGGCCAGCACCGGTGCCCCCGCTTCGGCCGCGATTTCAATCGTGCGCGCGACATCCTCGGCCGAGCGCGGCACCACCACGCCCAAGGGTTCGATCTGGTAGATCGAGGCGTCGGTGCTGTAGCGGCCGCGGCTGAAAGGATCGAACAGCACTTCGCCCGCAACCTCGCCTTCGAGGCGCCGGGCGAGCGCGGGATCGCCAGGAAGAAGCGGCGCCCGGGCGGAAAAACCGGTCGTTCGAGGGATGCTGTGGCGCGGCATGGTCATGGCGGGAAAGGGACCCTAGTCAGCCTCGTCCGAAAGACAAGAATCGGGGAAAGCCCGCCGCAGCGCACAAAAAATGCTGCATTTGCAAATATTTAGCACATTAGGGTAGGCAATATCCTACCCGGTAGCAGCGTTGTTGGGGGGCCTCGCCGTATGCGTAACTCCAGCCCCCTTGACCGCCTTGCATACAACTTAAGGAAACCCCCCGTCCATGACCCGTCGCCCCGGCCGTCATTTTCTCAACATTCCCGGCCCGACCAACGTGCCCGATCGGATATTGCGCGCCATCGACCGGGCGGTGATCGACCATCGCGGCGCCGAATTCGGCCAACTCGCGCTCGGCCTGCTGGGCGAGATCAAGAAGGTCTTCAAGACCAAGGGCCCGGTGGTGATATTCCCGTCCTCGGGCACCGGGGCGTGGGAAGCGGCGCTGGTCAACACCCTTTCCCCCGGCGATACGGTTCTGATGTACGAGGTCGGCCAGTTCGCCATGCTCTGGGTGGACATGGCCGAGAAACTCGGCCTCAAGGTCGATCTCATCGCCTCGGATTGGCGCACCGGCGTCAATGCCGACAAGATCGAAGAAAGGCTCCGCGCCGACAAGACGCACGCGATTAAAGCCGTGTGCATGGTCCACAACGAAACCGCGACCGGGATCACCTCCAGCGTCGCGGCGGTCCGCAAGGCAATGGACCGCGCACGCCACCCCGCGCTCCTGATGGTGGATACGATTTCCTCGCTCGCCTCGATCGACTACCGCCACGACGAGTGGGGCGTCGACGTGGCGATCGGCGGCTCGCAAAAGGGCCTGATGCTGCCGCCCGGGATCAGCTTCAACGCCATCGGCGAGCGCGCGCTCGAAGCGAGCAAGACCGCGTGCCTGCCCCGCGCCTACTGGGATTGGCAAGCGATGCTGGAGCCGAACAAATCCGGCTTCTTCCCCTATACCCCGGCGACCAATCTTCTCTACGGCCTCGACGAGGCGATCAAGATGTTGTTCGAGGAAGGGCTCGATAACGTCTTCGCCCGCCACGAGCACCTGGCCGAGGCAACCCGGCGCGCGGTCCAGGCCTGGGGCCTCGAAAACCAATGCGTCAATCCGGCCGAGTATTCGGCGACCATCACCGCGATCCGCGTGCCCGAGGGCCACGACGCCGACGAATTGCGCCGCGTGATTTTCGACAAGTTCGACATGTCGCTGGGCACCGGGCTCAGCAAGCTCAAGGGCAAGGTCTTCCGCATCGGGCATCTCGGCGATTTCAACGATTTGATGCTCGCCGGCACGCTCTCAGGAGTCGAGATGGGCCTCGCGCTCGCCGGGGTTCCGTTCCAGCGGGGCGGCGTCGACGCCGCGCTCGATTATCTGGCCAACGGCGACGCGGCCCTGGCGGCGGCGAGGCCAAAGCGCGTCGCGCGGGCTTAACCCCGCGCGCCATAAAAAATGCGCCCCGCTCCCCGCTTTCGCGGGGAGGGCGCGGCGGGCCTAAATCGACGCGATATTCCGCTCTCGAGGCCCGGGACCAAAATAGTCCCCGGCCTTTAGCTTTTGCGTTTTTGCCATCCGTCTGACAGGATTGCGTGCAATCTTTGTCGGGGGAATCCTGTCCATGGCCCGTCGCGCGGGGCGTCATTTTCTCAATATTCCGGGCCCGACCAACGTGCCCGATCGGGTGCTGCGCGCGCTCGATCGCGCGGTCATCGACCATCGCGGCGCCGATTTCGCCGATCTCGCGCGGGGCGTGTTCGACGCCAGCCGCAAGGTCTTCAAGACCAAGGGCCCGGTGGTGATATTCCCGTCCTCGGGCACCGGGGCGTGGGAAGCGGCGCTGGTCAACACCCTTTCCCCCGGCGATACGGTCCTGATGTGCGAGATCGGACACTTCGCCTCGCTCTGGGCTGCGCTCGCCCAGAAGCTCGGCCTCAAGGTCGAGCTGATCCCCGGCGACTGGCGCACCGGCGCCCCGGACGACAAAATCGAGGAAAAACTTCGTGCCGACAAGACGCACGCGATCAAGGCCGTCGGCGTCGTCCATAACGAAACCTCGACCGGGATCACCTCCAGCGTCGCGGCGGTCCGCAAGGCAATGGACCGCGCCCGCCACCCCGCGCTGTTGATGGTGGACACGATTTCCTCGCTTGCCTCGATCGACTACCGCCACGACGAGTGGGGCGTCGATGTGACCGTCGGTTGTTCGCAAAAGGGCCTGATGCTGCCCCCGGGACTCGGATTCAACGCCGTGGGTCCGCGCGCGCTCGAAGCGGGCAAGACCGCGCGCCTGCCCCGCGCCTATTGGGATTGGCCGGGAATATTGGAGCCGAACAAATCCGGCTTCTTCCCCTACACGCCGGCGACCAATCTTCTCTACGGCCTCGACGAGGCCTTGAAGATGCTGTTCGAGGAAGGGCTCGACAACGTCTTCGCCCGCCACCGGCGCCACGCCGAAGCGACCAGGCTGGCGGTCCAGGCCTGGGGGCTCGAAAACCAATGCGTCAATCCGGCCGAGTATTCGGCGACCATCACCGCAATTCGCGTTCCCGACGGCTTTGATGCCGACGAAGTGCGGCGCGTGATCCTCGAGCGATTCGACATGTCGCTCGGCACCGGGCTCGGCCGGATCAAGGGTAAAGTCTTCCGCATCGGGCACTTGGGCGATTTCAACGATTTGATGCTCGCCGGCACGCTCTCAGGGGTGGAGATGGGGCTCGGGCTCGCCGGCATTCCGTTCCAGCGGGGCGGCGTTTCCGCCGCCCTCGACTATCTCGCCGAAAGCGACCCGGCGTTGCTCGGAAAAAAACCGAAACTTGTCCCCGGCGCCTGAGTAAATCCGACTTTTTGCATGTTTCCGGCCGGGCGAAAGGCATTGGAGAACGGCGGGGGAGCGGGCATAATCGCCGGAATAATCGCACGTAAGAAGTGCTTCGACCAAAAACACCGCTGAGTCCAGGGAGGAATGCCATGAAACCGTCGCGTCTTCTGATCGCCGCCGCCGCGTTTGCGCTGTTCGGCGCGCCGTCCGTGTATGCCCAAGGGCTCGAAATCAAGGTCGGGCACGTCGGCGAACCGGGCTCGCTGTTCGATATTTCCGCGAACGAGTTCGCCAAGCGCGCCAACGCCAAGCTCGCAACCAAGGCCAAGGTTTCGGTCTTCGGCTCGAGCCAGCTCGGCGGCGACAAGGAGCAGATGCAGAAGCTGTTGCTCGGCACGCTCGAACTCGCGGTGCCGTCCACGGTCATGACCTCGGTCGTCGATCAGTTCGGCGTCTTCGAGATGCCGTATCTGGTCAAGGACCGCGAGCACATGAAGCGGATCGAAAAAGAAGTCGTCTGGCCCAAGCTCGCGCCGCTCGCGGCGGCGAAGGGCTACACCCTGCTCGCGGTGTGGGAGAACGGCTCCCGCCAGATCACCAACAACGTCCGCCCGATCGTCAACCCCGAGGACCTCAAGGGCATCAAGCTCCGCGTGCCCGAAGGCAAGTGGCGGGTGAAGATGTTCCAAACCTACGGCGCCAATCCCTCGGCGATGAAGTTCTCCGAGGTCTTCACCGCGCTCATGACCGGGACCATGGACGGACAGGAAAATCCCTACTCCCAAATCTACAGCGCCAAATTCCATGAGGCGCAGAAGTATCTCTCGATCACCGATCACGTTTACACCCCGGCCTATGTGATCGCCGGAACCAAGCGCTGGGAGGCGCTGCCCGCCGACGTGCGCAAAATCCTCGCCGATACGGCGAAGGAAACGCAAGACTACGTTTACGAGACGGCGGCGAAGATGGAAAAAGAACTGCTCGACAAGATCAGGGCCTCCGGCGTCGCGGTCAACAACGCCAACAAGGAAGCCTTCGTCAAGGCGAGCGCGGCGATCTACAAGGAGTTCGGCGAGCAGGTCCCCGGCGCGGACGAGATGATCTCCATCGCCAGCAAGATCCGCTGACGCCGTCCGGCCGTCGCGCGCGCGCGACGGCCGTCCTGCGGGAATTGGGAGAACGGACGTGACCGTCAAGACCATCCGGGCGGGTTTCGAGCGCCTGCTCGAAGGCATCGTCGTCGTGCTCACGTCCGGGCTGTTTATCCTGGTCGTGGTCGCGGTGATCTACCGCAAGGCCGGCAATTCGCTCATCTGGTACGACGAGATCGCCGAGGTGTTTCTCGCCTGGCTTACCTACTACGGCGCGGCGTTGGCGGCGCTGAAGCGCGGCCACATCGGCGTCACCACCGTGGTCAAGATGATGCCGCGGTTCTGGCGGCTCGCCTGTTTCGTCGCCGCCGAGATCACGGTTGCCGCCTTCTTCGTCCTGCTCGCCTGGGTCGGGGTGCGGGTGATGGAGGTGCTGACCATCGATTTTCTCGCGACCCTGCCCGAGCTTTCATCGGTCTATACCCATTCCGCGATTCCGATCGGCGCGGTTTTGTATCTGATCGCGCAAGCCTTGAGCCTGCCCGAGGGCTGGCGCGACGCCATGCGCGGCCGCGAACAAGCCGCGGAAGAGTTCTGAGGGAAACGGGCCCATGCTGCTGCTGATCATGGTTTTGGCGCTGTTCGCCCTGGTTCTCATCAATGTCCCGATCGCGGTCGCGCTCGCGGTCGTGACCGTGGTCACGATGGTGATCACCCAAGGGGTGGACATTCTCCCCAACGTCGCGCTGATCATGTACACCGGCGCGACCAAGTTTCCCTTGATCGCCATTCCGCTGTTCATTTTGGCGGGCGCGATCATGAACGCGACCGGTATTTCGCGCCGCTTGATCGGGCTCGCCTCGGCGCTGCTCGGGTTCATTCGCGGCGGGCTCGCCATGGTCAACGTCGGCGCCTCGATGTTCTTCGCCGAGATTTCCGGCTCCGCGGTCGCCGACGTCGCCGCCATCGGCTCGATCCTGATCCCGGCGATGAAGAAAAAAGGCTACCCGATCGAATTCTCGACCGCGATCACGTCTTCGGCGGCGACGCTCGCGGTCATCATCCCGCCCTCGATCCCGATGATCCTGTACGCGGTGATGGCCGACACCTCGGTCACCCAGATGTTCGTCGCCGGAATCATCCCGGGCATCCTCGGCGGCTTCGGCCTGATGGGCATGGCCTACGGGTTCGCGCGCCGCTACAACTACCCGGTCGAAGAGGTTTTCGACCTCTGCAACGTCTGGGTGAGGTTCAAGGAATCAGCCTGGGCGCTGACGATGCCGTTCATCATCTTGGGCGGAATATTCACCGGCTGGGTGACGGCGACCGAGGGCGCCGGGCTCGCGGTTCTCTCCGCGCTTTTCATCGGCCTGGTCATCTACCGCGAGCTCGATCCGAAGCAGCTCGTGAAATCGGTCATCGAGGGCGGCGAGCAGACCGCGGTGGTGATGCTCCTGGTCGCGGCGTCGGCGTTGATCGGCGGCTATCTCACCGAGATCAAGATGCCCCAGGCGCTCGCCCAAGGGATCACCAGCTTCACCGATTCCAAATGGGTGGTTCTGGCGATCCTCAACGTGTTTTTCTTGATCATCGGGCTCTTTCTCCATTCGGCGGCGGCCATCATCCTGGTGGTGCCGATCGTCATGCCGCTGGTTTTGCAGATGGGCATCGATCCGGTTCACTTCGGCATCATCGTCACCATCAACCTCGGCATCGGCCAGCAGACCCCGCCGGTGGCGAGCGTGCTGATGGCCGCGTGTGCCATTTCCAAGGCCGACATCTGGGAGGTGACCAAGGTCAACGTCTGGTTCGTCGCCGTGCTGCTCGCGGTGCTCCTGCTGGTGACCTATGTCCCGATCGTCGCCCTGTTGCCGGTCGAGATATTCTACCGCTAGGTTCGCACCCATGGCCGAAACCGTCCTTGCCACCCGCGACGGCGCCATCGCCACCGTCACCTTGAACGCGCCGGAAAAGCTGAACGCGCTTGATCTTGCCACCTGGACGCGGCTGGGCGAAGTCATCGTCGCGCTCGCCGCCGACGATTCCTTGCGCTGCATCGTTCTCCGCGGCGCGGGCGAAAAAGCCTTTGCCGCCGGCGCCGACATCGGCGAGTTCGCGACGGTGCGCAAGAACGCGCGGGTTTCCAAGCTTTACGGCGAACGGGTCGCCGCCACCATGCAGGCGGTGATGGACTGCCGCCACCCGACGGTGGCGCTGATCCGGGGTGCGTGCGTCGGCGGCGGGCTCGAGGTCGCGGCCTGTTGCGATATCCGCATCTGCGGCGAATCGTCGCGCTTCGGGGTGCCGATCAAGCGGTTGGGACTGGTCATGGCCTACGGCGAGCTCGCCAAGCTCGCGGCCCTGGTCGGGCGTGCGGTCGCGCTCGAAATTCTCCTCGAAGGCCGCGTCTTCAACGCGGCCGAGGCGCTGGCCAAGGGCCTCGTCAACCGGGTCGTTGCCGACGCCGAGGTCGAAAAAGAAGCCTACGCCTGCGCGCGTCGCATCGCCGAAGGGGCGCCGCTGGTCGCCCGCTGGCACAAAAAATTCCTCAATCGGCTGCTCGATCCCCGTCCCTTGACCGAGGCCGAGAAAGACGAAGGCTTCACCTGCTACGACACCGAGGATTTCAAGAAAGGGGTCGAGGCGTTCCTCGCCAAGCGGGACCCCGCGTTCAAGGGGCGCTAGAGCAAGCCGCGATCGAATGGAATCATCCCCCCTCACCCAGCTCCGGGTAAGGCGCGGCCCGAGCGCCGCGCCAACCCTTCGCAACCCTCTCCCCCCGCGAGTAGCGGGGGGAGAGGGAAGGGTGAGGGGGGCGGTGCCATCTGATCGCAATCCGCTCAATGGGCGGGGGCCATGACCGAACATTCAGGCCCGCTCGCCGGCCTCAAAGTGATCGAGTTCGCCCACATCATGGCCGGGCCGGTGTGCGGCCTGATGCTCGCCGACATGGGCGCCGACGTGATCAAGCTCGAATCGCCCGAGGGCGACGATTCCCGGCGCTTCCTGCCGCCCGCGATCGCCGGCGAGCCGGCGGCCTTCATGATGATGAACCGCAACAAGCGGGGCATCGTCGCCAATCTCAAAAGCGACGGCGGGCGGGCGGTCGCGCGTCGCCTGGTCGGCCGAGCCGACGCGGTGATCGAAAACTACCGCAAGGGCACGATGGAAAAATTCGGCCTCGGCTACGAAGCGTGCGCCAAGGAAAACCCCGGCCTCGTCTGGTGCGAGCTTTCCGGATTCGGCCGGACCGGGCCATACGCCGAGCGCGGCGGGTTCGATTTGATCGCGCAAGGCATGAGCGGGCTGATGAGCATCACCGGCGCGGGCGCGGGCGGGCCGCCGATGAAGGTCGGCGCGCCGCTCACCGACATCACCGCGGGCATCCTCGGCGCCATGGGCGTGCTCGCCGCCCTGCTCGCGCGGGCCCGGACCGGGCGGGGCCAGCGGGTGGATACGTCCCTGTTCGAAGCCGGCATCGTCCACACCTACTGGCAATCGGCGATCGCGTTCGCCACCGGCACGGCGCCGGGCGCGCTCGGCACCGCGCATCCCTTGAACGCGCCCTACCAGGCATTCCGGACCTCGGACGGCTGGATCACGCTCGGCGCCGCCAACCAGGCGAACTGGCTGCGATTGGTCGAGGCGCTGGCCGCGCCCGAACTCGGCCGCGATCCGCGCTTCGCCGACAACGCCAGCCGGATGAAAAATCCGCAAGCCCTGGAAGCGGCGCTCGCGCCCCAACTCGCCCGCCTGGGCAGCGCCGAATGGCTCGCAAAACTGGAGGCCGCCGGGGTGCCCGCCGGGCCGGTTCTCGATATCAATCAAATGCACCGGGACGCGCAAACCCTGGCGCGCGAGATGGTGGTGGAGGTGAACCATCCGAAAGCGGGCAAGGTCAAGACGCTCGGCCTGCCGGTGAAATTCTCAGGCACGCCGGGCAAGGTGGCGGGCCCCGCGCCCACCCTTGGCCAGCACACCCGCGAGGTCCTGGCGGAATATGGTTTTGCCGAAGCCGAGATCGAGAAATTGATCGCAACCGGCGCGGTCGCGGTCGGGTGAGAATAAATCACGCCGCGCGCGGTCGGACCTCGGCGCGGACGCGGGATTCGGTTTTGCGCCGCGCGGTTTCGAGCTCGTAGTGGGCCTGGAGATTGACCCACGACTGGGCGTCGGTGCCGAAATAGCGCGCGAGCCGGAGCGCGGTGTCGGCGGAAATGGCGCGCCTGCCCGCGAGGATCGCCGCGATGCGGGTGAGCGGAACCCCGATGCTTTTGGCCAAGCGGTAAGCGGTGAGGTCGAGCGGGTCCATCCAATCTTCCTTCAGAATCCGCCCGGGATGAACCGGACCCGTCCGGCGGCGGGACGTATCGGCCAGATCGCGGTAACTGACAGCGGCATCGCGCGGAATGGGCATGGGACGGCTTTCCTTAATGATAGTCCACGAACTCGACTTCAAACGCAGCATCGCCCTCGAAACGGAAACAAACGCGCCATTGATCGTTTGCCCGGATGCTCCACTGTCCGGCCCGGCTGCCTTTCAGAGCCTCCAACCTATTGCCCGGCGGAACGCGCAGGAACCGGAGATCGGTCGCCGCGTCCAACTGCTGGAGCTTCATCCGCGCCCGGCGGGCGACATCGGTGGGAATGCCCTTGATGGGAACTCCCTCGAACAAGGCCTTGGTCCGTCGGTCGGCGAAGCTCCGGATCACCATGGTAACGTACTGCGTAACTATCGGGCGGTCAAGGGAGGATCATCGCTTCACCGCTTTGTATCCCCGCCAACTTCGCATCATGGGCCGCTCTTGGATTTCCCACTTGCCTTGAAGGGCGAGGAGAGCTTTCCGTTCAAACTGGCGCGCGCCGGCGTTTTGCCCTATGGTTTCGGGCAAAACCGCCGGGAAGCGGTCGGGTTTGGGTTCTTAAGGGGGGTTGGGATGTTCAATTCGTTGCGGCTGCAATTCGAACGCCTGCGGGATCTCCATAAATCCTCGGACGATCCCGGCCGGCGCGAAAAATTGCTCGGGTTCTACACCCGGATGATGACCCGCGCGGTCGGCGCCGAGCGGTGCAGCATCTTCATCCACGATCCCGACAAGGACAGGATTTGGCTGAAAACCGGGACCGGGGTCAAGGAAGCCGAGATCGTGGTGGCCAAGGAAGGCTCCGTTGGTCGGCAAGGCAATCGCTTCGGGCAAAACCGTCCATATCACCGGCCTCGAAACCACCGACGGCGCGCACAGGGCGGTGGATCAAAAGACCGGATTCGTGACCCGCGGCGTGCTTTCGGTTCCGATCAAGAGCCCCAGCCGCGGCGAGGTGACCGGCGCGTTTCAGTTGCTGAACAAGCAGGGCGGAGCGAATTTCACCGCCGAAGACATTACCCTTGCCGAGGAAATCGCCGAAAACCTGCACGCGGAGATCGACCGGATTTTCGTCGCCCAGCAGATATTCAATCTCACCGAGCGTTTTTATGGGTTGTTCGACAAGCTGTTCACGGCGCTCGCGGTCGTCTTCGGCATCACGGTTTTGCTCCTGCTGTTGTCGATTCTCTGGTGGGGCCTCGGCCGGCTGTTCGCGGGGTGAAAACTCGGGGACCGGGCGGGGCGGGCTCGGCCCGGCTTTCGCGATCCGCCCGGGGGGTGCTATAAGGCCGCGGCCGACCCCGTAGCTCAGTTGGATAGAGCAGCGGTTTCCTAAACCGCAGGTCGGAGGTTCAAATCCTCTCGGGGTCGCCA
>SHWG01000007.1 GCA_009693905.1 Rhodospirillales bacterium
GTTTTTGTCTTCAAGTCGCCCCCTCGTTTTTGTTTTGGGCTGGCGTGGACGGCTGGTTGCGCCGCAAGGCGCCCTAAGTCACCGCCGCCACGGGCTTGCGGGAACTTGCGGGCGAAGAAAGCCGCGAACACTCGCCGCCCGAAAATCTACTCCCGCGGCGCATTAAAGTCGTCGAGCCGCGGGACGATGCGGATGTCCTCGTCTCGGGTCAGCCAGTTCAAACTCGGCATTGGTTTTTGCCCGTTTCATCATTCTGATTTTTCGGAACCCACGTGTCGGCTCGGCTCCATGCGCTCGTGCAGCACACGCACGATCTCGACCAGGCCCGCCTTGACCGCGCGGTAGAAAATCACGTGCACCGGCGCGGCAACCGGCGCCTCGCTGCTTTGGTTGCGGCTGTGCCGGATATGCAGGCTGCGAAGCCCGGCGAAGAGTTCGCTCCGGTCGACCGTCGAGCGCGCCCGAGGATCGTCGGCGATCCGGCGCAGCGCCGCCGCCAGCAGCCCGCGATAGCGGATACGCGCTTCGGCTCCGTGTTGCATTTCGCTGGCGCGCAAGATCGATGCGATGTCGGCCTTCGCCGGATTGGATAGCCGATAGCGCGCCACCGATCACCGCGATCCGGCGGTTGCGAGGCCGTCGAGGGCGGCGTCGAGGTCCGCGTCGGCGATTTCCGTGAACTCGCCGCGATCGAGCGCGTCGACTCCGGCCTTGATCCGCGCCCTGAGCGCTTTCAGCTTCAAAGCATCTTCGCGGCGGCGCTGCTGCAGCACGCGCAGCGCGTCGCGGATGGCTTCGCTGGCGCTTTGGTATTCGCCTGTCTTGACCACCCGTTCGACAAAGGTGTCCTGCTCGGCGGTCAGATTGATGTTTCGGGTGGGCATGCCGTTCCTCCTCGAAGGTCGGGGACATAATATCATAACTGGCAAGGATTGCCAATGCTCGCCCGTCCCCCTCGAAATGCCCGCCCCCTACTCCTGCAGGGCGTTGAAGTCGTCGAGCAGCATGGCGATCCGGACCGCATCGACCTGGTCCATGATCAGGAGCGCCCGGTGGCGGGCGGCGAGCGCGTCCATGGCGCGGATGCGCTGCTTGACGCGCGGCAGATTGGCCGCGGCCATGGACAGCTCGCGGAAGCCGAGCCCCACCAGCAGGGCGGCGAAGCGCGGATCGCCCGCGATCTCGCCGCAGATGCTGACCGGAATGCCGGCGCGCACCGCCGCCTCGGACGCGAACTGCATCAGGCGCAGCACCGCGGGATGGAGCGGATCGAACAAATGCGCGACGGTCTCGTTGGCCCGGTCGGCGGCGAGCGTGTACATGGTGAGATCGTTGGAGCCGACGGCGAAGAAGTCGCACACCTTGGCGAGCGCGTCGGCGGCGAGCGCGGCGCCGGGAACCTCGATCATCGCCCCCACCGGCGGGAGCTTCTCGGGCACGCCCCCGCGCCGGCGGCGGATTCCTTGCGCCACGCGCTCCAGGATCTCGCGCGCCTTGCGCACCTCGCTCGGCGTCGTCACCATCGGCAGGAGAATCCGCACCGGCCCGTGCGCCGACGCGCGCAAGATGGCGCGGAACTGGGTTTCCAGCGTCTCGCGCTTTTTCAGCGACAATCGGATGCCGCGCAAGCCGAGCGCCGACGGGCCGCCGCCGGCGAGCCCGTCGGTGAGCACGGCGGCGAGCTTGTCGGCGCCGATATCGAGGGTGCGCACCGTGACCGGGCGGCCGTCCATGGCGGCGACGACGCGGGTGATCTCGCGCGCCTGCTCGTCTTCGCCGGGCAGATCGTCGCGGTTCATGAACATGAATTCGGTGCGCAGCAGCCCGACCCCGGCGGCGCCGGCGGCGCGGACCGCGTCCATTTCGAGCGGCAGCTCGACGTTCGCCTCGAGCCGGATTTCGGTGCCGTCGCGGGTCGCCGCCGGCAGGCCGCGCAGGCGGGCAAGGCGGTGGACGTCGCGCAAGCGTTCCTCGCGCCGGCGCTCGTAGGCCGCGAGCGTCGCCGGAGCGGGATCGAGGATCACGCGGCCCGAGTCCCCGTCCACGATGGTGACGGTTCCGCTCGTGGCGTGATCGAGCAGGCCGGCGACGCCGAGCACGGCGGGCAGGCCGAGCGCGCGCGCCATGATCGCGGTATGGCCTTCCGCGCCGCCGACCGTGGCGGCGCAGCCCATGACGCGCGCCGGGTCCATCTGCGCCGCGCCCGCCGGCGTGATCATGTCGGCGACGATGATCGCGCCCCTGGGCACGGCCGAAAACGGCTTGACCGGCGCGCGGGTGAGGTTCCGGACCAGGCGGTTGCCGATGCCGCGAATGTCCTCGAGCCGGGCGGCGAGATAAGGGTCTTTCATCTGGGCAAACGCGCGGCCGATGTCGACGATCTCGGCTTCGACCGCGGCCTCGGCGTTGATCCGGCCCTGCTCGATCCGCGCGCGCGCGCCGCGCAGCAGCCTTGATTCTCCCAGCATCTGTCCGTACGCGTCGAGGAGATGCGCTAGTTCCTCGCCGGCCGCGCCGCGCATGCCGCGCGCCTTGATCCGGAGCCGGCCGATCTGGCGCTTGGCGCGCTCGACCGCCGCGTCGAGGCGGGCGATCTCGGGTTCGACCGCGCGGGCGGCGATGGTGTAGGTCGGGACCTCGGCGGTTCCGCTCGCGCGCACGTAAGCCGGGCCGATGGCAATCCCCGGCGACACGCCGAGGCCCTTCAAGCTCCGTTCCGGGCGGCGTTCGGGGGTCATGAATTCAATCCCTCTCGTCGAATCCGGATTCGATCAGCGCCTGGATCGCATCCAGCGCCGCCCTGGCCGCCGGCCCGCGGGCCGCGATTTCGATGTCCATGCCCGGACCCGCCGCCAGCATCATCAGGCCCATGATCGAATGGCCCGAGACGGTCTGGCCGGCGCGCGAAACCTGGATGTAGGCGTCGAACTGGCCGACGAGCTTGACGAACTTGGCCGCGGCGCGGGCGTGCAATCCACGCTGGTTGCGGATGACCGCGTGGCGCCTGAGGACGGCATTATTCACGGTGCGCGGGGATTCTTTCGTTGGCCCATCTGCCGGTGGGACCGCGCGGGTCGGCGAACGCCCCTTGTTCATGTCACGCGCCGTTTTGGGCCAGGAGCTTGGAGGCGATGGTGATGTACTTGCGCCCGGCCTCCTGTGCGCTCACCGCCGCTTGGGGCAGAGTCTCCGTCTTGCGCGCGCTCGCCAACTTGATGAGCATCGGCAGATTCACGCCGGCGATGACCTCGACGTTGCCCTTGTCCATGATCGAGATGGCGAGATTGGACGGGGTGCCGCCGAACATGTCGGTGAGCACCGCGACGCCTTTGCCGGAATCGGTGCGGGCGACGGCGTCGAGAATCTCGGCGCGCTTCGCCTCCATGTCGTCGTCGGGACCGATGCACACGGTCGCGGTTTGCGGCTGCGCGCCGACGATGTGCTCGAGCGCGCTCTGCAGTTCGATCGCCAGGCGGCCGTGCGTGACCAGCACCATTCCGATCATTGCCGTCGTCCCTTCGGTCGTTTAACAGTCTTGCGCGCGCGGAGCGCACGACTCCGGTTTCGGCCGGGGCGCCGATTGTGCGCCGCCACCGCCCCCGTTTCCAGATCCCTATGGCGAATCTCGACGGGAATCTCGCGCTTCTTCAGCCATTGGGCGAGCCGTTCGGCGACGAAAACGGAGCGGTGCCGCCCCCCGGTACAGCCGACCGCGAGGGTGAGGTAGCTCTTGCCTTCGGCGGCATAGCGCCCCAACAGCGGTCCGACCAACTGGGTGAGATGGCGGAAAAAACCCGCGAAGTGCCGATCGCGGCCGATATAGGCGGCCACCGCCCGGTCGCGGCCATCCCTGGGCTTCAGTTCGGGGCGGTAATGCGGATTGCGCAGGAACCGGACGTCGAACACCATATCCGCTTCGCCCGGCAGACCATGGCGATACGCGAACGAGGTCACGAACACCACCATGCCGCCCTCGGCGCCGGCGGCGAAACGGCCCGAGAGCACGTGCTTGAGTTCGCCAGGCCCGATCTCGCTCGTGTCGATGACCAGATCGGCGCGTTCGCGCGCCGCGCGCAAGAGCCGGCGCTCGCGGCGGATGCCCTCGCCGAGCGTGCCTGAGCCGGCGAGCGGATGGCGATGCCGGGTTTCGGCGTAGCGGCGCTGCAACACCGCGTCGGTCGCGTCCATGAAGACGAGGTGCGCTTTTTTTCCGGCATGCTTGGCAAGCGCGGCGAGCAGGCCGCGCACATTGAAATCGCGGGTGCGGACGTCGATGCCGACCGCGAGCGGGCGCTGGGGCCGGCCCCGGCCCGCGGGCGCGATTAGTTTTTCGAGCAATCCCAATGGCGCGTTGTCCACGGTTTCGAAGCCCATGTCCTCGAACGCCTTCAAGGCGGAGCTTTTTCCCGCCCCGGAGATCCCGGTGACGAGGACGACCCGGCGGGGAGTCGTGCGGGCGCGCGGGCTTAACCCCGCGCGCTTAATCATGGTGCGCCCCTTCGCGGCGGTCACGGTTTTCTCTTTCTTTTCCGGTGCCGCGTTATTCGCGCGAGCGCCATGCCGATCTTGATCGGTGCCGTCGCCTCGAACGGCGCGAGGCCGACGCGCGCCAGCGACACGCCGGCCATCACGCAGCGGCCGGGCGCGGGCATGCGTTCCACCCGCTCCGGTCTCGCCAAATCCACCACTAGAACGAGTTCGACGGCGGGGCGCCTCGGAACGGCGACGACGCCGATGCCGCGGACTTCGATCAACCCGGCCAGAGCCGGGGGCGCGGCCGCGAACAAGCGGTTGCGGCGAACCGAAAGCACGACCCGGTCGTCGGCGACGAGAAGGGCGCCCCGGTCGATGAGCCGGAGCGCGAGATCGGATTTTCCCGCCCCCGGAGGGCCGCGCAACAAAACGCCCCGGCCGTTCACGGCGACCACGGTTCCATGGATCTGGCGGAGCGGGGCGGGCATGGGGGCAAGCGTGGAGCGAGCGGGTAAGGATTGTCAACGATTTGTAATTAAGGGTGGTGGGTCAGTTTGCCCTCATGCTGAGCCTGTCGAAGCATGAGGGCCTCACCATTCGACAAGCTCAGGGTGAGGCACAGGAAAGCGGTTTCAAGCGGCCGGAAGGGTGACGAGAAAGCGCGCGCCGAGCAGCCGCCCGGTTTCGTCGCGGCGGTTTTCGGCGCGGATCGTTCCGCCGTGGGCGGCGACGATCTGGCGCGAGATGCTGAGCCCGAGCCCGGAATGGATGCCGAACTTCTCGCCTTCGGGCCGGGCGCTGTAGAACCGATCGAAGATCGCGTTCTCGCTGCCTTCGGGAATCCCCGGCCCTTCGTCCTCGACGCTCGCGACCACGATCCCGGCGCCGGCCCGGGCGCCGAGCGTGATGGTGCCGCCGGGCGGGCTGAAGGACTGGGCGTTGGCGATCAGGTTGCGAAAGACCTGGACCAGCCGCCCTTCCACCCCGCGCACCGCGAGCGCAACGTCGGAGGCCAAGTCGAGCGCGAGCGCGGGCCCGTTGCCGCCGCTGGTCGCCCGGTGAACCTCGACCACCGTCTTCAATAGTTGATCGAGACGGACCGGCTCCAGCTTCGCTCGCGACAGCTCCGCGTCCACCCGCGAGGCCGCCGAGATGTCGTTGATCAGGCGATCCAGCCGCTGGATGTCGTCGGCGATGATCGCCATCAGCTTTTCCTTTTGCGCCGGATCGTCGACCCGGCGGATGGTCTCGACCGCGCTTTGGATCGAGGTGAGAGGGTTCTTGATCTCGTGGGCGACGTCGGCGGCGAAGCTTTCGATCGCGTCCATGCGCTGCCACAGCGCCTCGTTCATTTCCTTCAAGGAGGCGGCGAGTTCGCCGATCTCGTCGTTGCGCCGGCCGAAGTCGGGAATGCCGTGACGCTCGTGCACGCCGCCGCGCACCTTGCGCGCGGCGGCGGCGAGATGCAGCAGCGGCTGGGCGATGGTGCCGGCGAGATAGAGCGAGAGCAGCACCGTCACCGCCAGCGCGACGCCGAACATCTTGATGATATCGAGGCGCACCTGGTATATGGCCGCGTCGATTTCGGCCGAATCCTTGGACAACATCAGAGCGCCGAGAACTTTTTTGTAACGCTGCACCGGCACCGCGACGCTGAGAATCAGGCCCCCGTCCGGCGCGATGCGCACGGCGCGGTCCTCGTCGCCGCCGAGCGCGGCGACGACCTCGGCGTAGTCCTCGGCGCGGGGATTGGACGCTTCCTCGTAGGGCTCCATCCCCTCCAACCCGAACAGCCGGCTGAGAACGCGGTGATAGACTCCGAGCACCCGGCTCAGGATGCCCGGCCGTTCGCCCGGCGGCGGCAGGTCCTCGATGCTGACGCGGCTTCCGGTCATGCCGAGCGTGCGGCTGTCGGCGACCAGGGCCCCGTCGAGCTGATAGAGCCTGGCGCGCGCATCCGTCGTCTCCATCACGCGGCGGATGATGCGCGCCGCGAGCTCGGGCACCAGCTCCTCGCTCGCGAATTGGTCGACGGTGACCGCGACCTCGGCCACCGCGGCGGCGTAGGTGTCGGCCTGCAATTGCAGCGCGAACAGTTCGGTCTGGATCAGGCTGCGCTGATGCTGGCCGAGGAACAGAAGCCCGCCGACCAGGATCACCAGCGCGAGCACGTTGACCGCGAGAATCCGCCGGGTGATCGGCGACAGCCGGGGTCGCTTGGCGTGGGTTATCCGCATCCGTGGCCCGCGCCGTCAGCCCGCCCGATAGCGGTAGCCGACGCCGTAGAGCGTCTCCACCTCGGCGAAGCCGGGATCGTGTTCGCGGAACTTGCGCCGGATGCGCTTGATGTGGCTGTCGATGGTGCGGTCGTCGACGAACACATTCTGCCCGTAGGCTTCGTCGATGAGCTGGTCGCGGTTCTTGACGTGGCCGGGCCGGCGGGCGAGCACCTGGAGCAGCAGGAATTCGGTCACGGTCAAGTCGACCTCATGGCCCTTCCACCGGCACGAGTGGCGCTGAGGATCGAGCTCGAGCTCGCCGCGCTTGAGGAGGCCTGCCGCGGGCGATGTTCCCAAGGCCTCGCGCCGGCGCAGGATCGCGCGGATGCGCTCGATCAGGAGCCGTTGCGAGAAGGGCTTGGTGATGTAGTCGTCCGCGCCCATGCGCAATCCCATCATTTCGTCGATCTCGTCGTCCTTGGAGGTGAGAAAGATGACCGGCATGCTGCTTTTCTGGCGCAGCCGCTTGAGCAGCTCCATGCCGTCGAGGCGCGGCATCTTGATATCGAGGATCGCGAGGTCGGGCGGCTGGCGCTCGAACGCGGCCAGCGCTTCGACCCCGTCGGTATAGGTACGGACGCGGAATCCTTCCGTCTCCAAGGCCATGCTCACGGACGCAAGGATGTTGCGGTCGTCGTCAACCAGGGCAATGCTGTGAGTCATCGAATTTAAGTCTCCACCCGTGCCCGGGCGCGGTTGACGGGGAGCGCGGCGGGAAATTATAGTCTCGGCAATGGTTTTCCGGCACGGAGATTAACAAGGAACCCGGCGCGCCGCGACATTATATAGTCTTGCGCGCGCGGGACGCGGGCTTGCGCGCGTGGGACGCGCACAATCATGGCCGAGTCTGACCTGAGAATTGAGCTTACCGTGCGCCGGCTTCTCCGCCGGGGGCGCTCGGGCACGCTCGCGACCGCGCTCGGCGGAGAAGGTGCCCGAGCGGGGCATCCGTACGCCTCGCTGGTCACGGTGGCGTGGGATATCGACGCAACCCCGATCTTTCTCTTTTCCGCGCTCTCCGATCACACCCGGAATCTGGCCCGCGATCCGCGCGCCGCGTTGCTGATCGAGGAAGCGAGCCGGCGCGCCAACCCCCAGACTGGCCCCCGGGTCACGTTGCTCGGCCGAATCGCGCCCGTGGCCGAGGGCGCGGACGAATCCTCCGCCCGGCGGCGTTTCCTCGCCCGGCATCCCGAGGCCGCGCGCTACGCCGGGTTCGGCGACTTTCGTTTCTTTCGCATGACGGCCGAAAGCGCGCACTACGTCGGCGGTTTTGCCCGCGCGGTGTGGATCGAGCGATCCCGCTTCGCGCTTCGGCCCGAGATCGTCGCCGCCCTCGCGGCGTGCGAGGAGAGCGTGCTCGCCCACATGAACGCCGATCACGCGGACGCGGTCGGTCTCTACGCCCGGCGCCTGCTCGGGCGGCGCGGCCAGGGCTGGACGCTCGCCGGCCTCGATCCCGACGGGGTCGATCTCAAGCGCGGCTCGCAATTCGCCAGGCTCGACTTTCCCGAACCGGCCGCAAACGCGGGCGCGGTGCGCGCCGCCCTGGTCGCGCTGGCCGATCGAGCCCGGGGCCGGAAGCGCCCCAAGAAAAAATAATTTCCCCCACCAAGAGGGGGTTGATACCCACCCGAACCGGTGGCTAAGGTGAGCCTCGGTCCGCCTGGGAGGGGCGGCCGGACGCGGGGCGCGAACAACCCGCCGGCGTTCCGTCGCGCGCGAAATCTCCAGGAATGGACTCGGAAATCATGCGGGAAATTGGCCCTGCGATCAGCAGTTATGGGTTGGACAAGCTCGGCATCTGCAACGTCACGGCCGAGCATTGGAACCTGACGCCCGAGCAGCTTCTCGAGGAGGCGATGCGCCGCCACGAAGGCGCGCTCGCCCCGGGCGGCGCGCTGGTGACCCACACCGGCCATCACACCGGGCGGTCCGCCAACGACAAGTTCGTGGTCGAGGAACCCTCGACCAAGGGCGATATCTGGTGGGGTTCGGTCAATCGCCCGTTCGCGCCGGAACGCTTCGATCTGCTGCACCGGCACATCCTCGATCATCTCTCGGGCCGTGCCGTGTTCGTGCGCGACTGCTACGCCGGCGCGAATCCGAAGTTCCGCCTCCAGGTGCGCGTCGTCACCGAGACCGCCTGGCACAACCTGTTCGCCTGCAACATGTTCATCCAACCCACGCCCACGGACCTTCGCTCCTTCCGGCCCGAATTCACGGTGATCCAGGCGCCCACCTGCCACGCCATCCCCGCGCGTCACGGCACCAATTCCGAAACCTTCATCGTGGTCAACTTCGCCCGTCGCCTGGTGCTGATCGGCGGCTCCTCGTACGCGGGCGAGATCAAGAAATCCGTCTTCTCGATCCTCAACTATCTGCTCCCGCCGCAAGGGGTCCTGCCGATGCACTGCTCGGCCAACGTCGGGCCGAAGGGCGATGCGGCGATCTTCTTCGGGCTGTCGGGCACCGGCAAGACGACGCTCTCGGCCGACGCGACGCGCACGCTGATCGGCGACGACGAGCACGGCTGGGGCGCGGACGGCATCTTCAACTTCGAGGGCGGCTGCTACGCCAAGGTCATAAAATTGAGCCGCGAGGCCGAACCGGAAATCCATGCCGCCACCCGCGCTTTCGGCACCATTCTCGAAAACGTGATCATGGACATGGACACCCGCGCGCTCGACCTCGACGACGCGCGGCTGACCGAAAACACCCGCGCCTCCTATCCGCTGGCGCGGATTCCGAACGCCTCGGCGAGCGGCATGGCCGGACACCCCCGGAACATCGTCATGCTGACCTGCGACGCCTTCGGCGTCATGCCGCCGATCAGCAAGCTCACGCCGGAACAGGCGATGTACCATTTCCTGTCGGGCTACACCGCCAAGGTCGCCGGCACCGAAAAGGGCCTGAAAGAGCCGACCGCGACGTTTTCGGCCTGCTTCGGGGCGCCGTTCATGCCGCGCCATCCGGCCGTTTACGCCAAGCTCTTGGGCGAGAGGATGGCCCGCCATGGCGCCGCCTGCTGGCTGGTCAACACCGGCTGGTCCGGCGGCGGCTACGGCGAGGGCAGCCGCATGAAGATCGCCTACACCCGGGCGCTGCTCGACGCCGCCCTCGCCGGCCATCTCGACGGAACCACTTTCCGGCCCGACCCCAACTTCGGCGTGCTGGTGCCGGAGTCCTGCCCCGGCGTGCCCCAGGAAGTTTTGGCGCCGCGCGCCACCTGGCGCGATCCCGCGAAGTACGACGAAAAGGCGCGCGAGATCCGCGGCCGCTTCGAGGCCAACTTCCGCCAGTTCGAATCCCAGGTCGACGAAAAGGTTCGCGCCGCCGCGATCCGCGCCGCCGCGTAATATTGGCGGCCTTCGATCGTGACCGATCGAAGGCCCCCCTCGGTCGCCGGGCGGCGAGCGCCGCTCGCCTTGGCTTTCGCGCCATTCGGCGCGCCGCCGCGCATATCGTATTGCGCCCCTACCGGGGCGGGGCGGACCAACGGCCAAGAAGAGACGGGCGTGGCCGTTGGTCTATGCGGCTTTCTTACGTCCGCCAGAAGGCGCGGCTGAACAGCACCAATACGGTGAACAGTTCGAGCCGACCGAGCAACATCGCCAACGACAGCACCCACTTGGCTTCGGGCGGCAAGGGGGCGAAGGTCCCCGCCGGACCGATGATGTTGCCGAGCCCCGGCCCGACGTTGCCGACCGCCGTCGCCGCGCCCGAAAGCGCCGTCACCAGGTCAAGGCCAAAGGCGGCGAGCAGCAGGGCCGTCACCGCCACCGTGCCGACGTAGGCCCCCATGAACAGCAGCACCGAGGCGAACAGCTCGTTCGAGAGCTTGCGCTCGCCGTAGAACGTCGGGCGCACGCTCAAGGGCGCGATCAGGCGCCAGCCGTGCGCCCGGATCGCGATCGCCAGCACCTCGAAGCGGAAAATCTTGATGCCGCCGGCGGTCGAGCCGGTGCAGCCGCCGACGAAGGTGAGAAAAAAGAAGGCCGCGATCGGAAACGCGCCCCATTCCATGTAGTCGGCGGCGACGAATCCGGTCGTGGTCACGATCGAGACCACGTGGAAGACCGCGAGGCGGAGCGCGTCGGCGACCGGCATGGCGCGGGTCTCGACGAGCCAGGCCGCGACCGCAAGGCTCGCGAGCATGACCAGCAGCGCGAGCATCCGCGCCTGGGGATCGCGGAACAGCGCGCCGGAGTGCCCCATCGCGGTGCGCAAATAAAGGATGAACGGCAGGCCGCCCAGGAACATGAACGGCGCGCCGATCCATTCGATCGTCGGGCTCTTGAAATGGCCGATCGAGTCGTCGGACGTCGAAAAGCCGCCAGTCGAGACGGTCGACATGGCGTGGATGGCGGCCTCGAATCCGGTCATACCGGCGGCCCAGTAGGCCAGCGCACAGGCGAGATTCAGCGCCACGTAGGCGATGAAGATGCCGGTCGCCACCTGCTTGATCTGGGGCATGGACTTTTCCGAAATGTCGGAGCTTTCGGTCTTGAACAACTGCATGCCGCCGACGCTGAGGAACGGCAATAGCGCGATCGCCATGACCACGATCCCGATCCCGCCCAGGAACTGGAGCAGGCCGCGCCAGAGCAGCACGCCGGGCGTCGCCGAATCGAGGCGGGTCAGCACCGTCGCCCCGGTGGTGGTGAGGCCCGACATCGCCTCGAAGTAGGCGTCCGCCCACGGCAGGCGATACTCCGAGAGCGTGAACGGCAGGGCGGCGAAGGCGCAGAGCAAAACCCAGCTCAAGCTCGTCAGGAGAAAGCCCCGCTTGCGGTCGAGGGTGAAGGCCGTGGAGCGGTTGGCGAACAGCAACGCCCCGCCCGCGAACGCGGTCACGCCCGAGGAAACCGCGAAAGCCCGCCACTCGGGATGGCCCACCGCCCAATCGGCAGCCGCGGGCAGGAGCATCGCGCCGGCGAGCACGAGCAACAGGATCCCGACGATGTAGAGGACTTGGCGCACGGGGGGTCCGGAAAGACGATGGGGGGCGGGCGATGCGGGCCGATGTTAGAGCATTATCGCGCTGACTGAAATCGCCCCCCCGCTCACTCCACCCCCTCACCCGGCCGCTAACGCGGCCACCCTCTCCCGCAAGGGGAGAGGGTCACGGAAATCCCCTCTCCCGCGTGAGCGGGAGAGGGAGGGACCCAGCCCGTCAGGGCTGGGAGGGTGAGGGTCAGCGCGGCAGCTCCGAAGCGCCCATCAGGAATTCGTCGACCGCGCGGGCGCACTGGCGGCCTTCGCGGATCGCCCACACCACCAGCGACTGGCCCCGGCGGGTGTCGCCGCAGGCGAACACTCGGGGCGTCGAACTCTGGTAGTCCTCGACGCTCGCCCGGACGTTGCCGCGCGGGTCCAACGCCACCTTGATATCCTTCACCAGCCCTTCGTGGACAGGATGGACAAACCCCATCGCGAGCAAAACGAGATCGGCCTCGACGGTGAATTCGCTGCCCGGAACCTCGCGCGGGACGGAACGGCCGTCCTTATCCTTCGCCCATTCCATCCGCGCGCAGACGAGACCGGCAACCGCGCCGTCGCTCCCGAGAATCCGCTTGGTCGTGAGTGCCCAGTCGCGCTCGCAGCCTTCGGCTTGCGAGCTCGAGGTGCGGAGCTTCGACGGCCAGTCCGGCCAGATGAGTCCTTTGTTCTCCTTATCCGGGGGCTTGGCCAGGATTTCGGTCTGAAGGATCGACTTGGCGCCCTGGCGGGTCGAGGTGCCGATGCAGTCCGAGCCGGTATCCCCGCCGCCGATCACCACCACCCGCTTGCCGGAAGCGAGAATCGGGCGGTTGTCGGCGATGAACTCGCCGCTGACGCGGCGGTTCTGCTGGCCGAGAAAATCCATCGCGAAGTGAACGCCGTCGAGTTCGCGCCCCTCGACCTCGAGCGCGCGCGGCGCTTCCGAGCCGAGCGCCAAAACCACCGCATCGAATTCCTTCAACAGCCGGCCCGCCTGGAACGTGGTCCCGACGTGGATGTTGGGATGGAACTCCACGCCTTCCGCCTGCATCTGGGCCATGCGCCGGTCGATCAGGCGCTTCTCCAGCTTGAAGTCGGGGATGCCGTAGCGGAGCAGGCCGCCGATGCGCGCGTTCTTCTCGAATACCGTCACATCGTGCCCGGCGCGGGCCATCTGCTGGGCGCACGCCAAGCCGGCGGGACCGGAGCCGACCACGGCGACCCGCTTGAAGGTGCGGTGGCGGGGAACGTCGGGTTCGATCCAGCCTTCGGTCCAGGCGCGATCGACGATCGCGCATTCGATCGTCTTGATGGTGACGGGAACGTCGGGGATGTTGAGGGTGCAGGCGGTCTCGCACGGCGCCGGACAGATGCGGCCGGTGAATTCGGGGAAATTGTTGGTCGAGTGCAGCACCTGGCTCGCCTGGCGCCAGTCGCCGCGATACACCAGATCGTTCCAGTCCGGAATGATGTTGTTGACCGGGCAGCCCTCGTGGCAATAGGGCACGCCGCAATCCATGCAGCGCGCGCCCTGGCGCTTGAGCTCGTCTTCGGGCAGCGGCTGGACGAACTCGCGATAATGCCTGAGACGCTCCGCGACCGGCGCGTAGTCGCGCTCGATCCGTTCGATCTCCAGGAATCCGGTCGGCTTGCCCATGATGGAAAACCTTATTCCGCGGCCGCCGTCTTGGCGACGGCTTCCGAGCGCAGCGCCATGAGGGCGCGGCGGTAGTCCACCGGCACGATCTTGACGAACTTGGGAAGCCACTCGTCCCACCGGTCGAGAACGCGGGCGGCGACCGTGCTGCCGGTGAAACGGCGGTGGCGCTCGATCAGCACGCGCAAGCGCCGCTCGTCGTCGCCGAGCGTATCGGCCATGATCTCGGCGAGCGGCACCGCCGCCCAATCCTCATGGGGCGCGAGCGGCGCGGGGCGGACGCGCTCGAGTTCGACCATTTCGGTGTTGCAGCGGCGCTCGAAGTTGCCCGCTTCGTCGAGCACGTAGGCGATGCCGCCGCTCATGCCGGCGGCGAAGTTGCGCCCGGTGGGGCCCAGCACCACGGCGGCTCCGCCGGTCATGTATTCGCAGCCGTGGTCGCCGACCCCTTCGATCACGGCGATCGCGCCCGAGTTGCGCACGGCGAAGCGCTCGCCGGCGACGCCGCGGAAATAGCATTCGCCCGCGATCGCGCCGTAGAGCACGGTGTTGCCGATGATGATGTTCTCCTCGGGGCGGAACTTGACGCCCTTGGCCGGATAGACCGCCAGGCGCCCGCCCGAAAGCCCCTTGCCGACGTAGTCGTTGGCGTCGCCTTCGAGCTCGAGCGTGACGCCGCGCGCGAGGAAGGCGCCGAAGCTCTGGCCGCCGGTCCCCTTGGCCCGGATATGGATGGTGTCGTCGGGCAGGCCGGCGTGGCCGTAGCGCCTTGCTATTTCGCCCGAAAGCATCGCGCCGACGGTGCGATTGACGTTACGCACGGCCGTCTCGATCCGGACCGGGGTCCCCGCTTCGAGGGCGGGGCGCGCCTGGCGGATCAACTCGTGGTCGAGGGCCTTGTCCAGGCCGTGATCCTGGGTTTCGCTATTAAAGACGGCGACGCCCTTCTCCGCCTTGGGGCGGAAGAACAGGCGCGAGAAATCGAGCCCCTTCGCCTTCCAATGCCCGATCGCGTTCTGGGCGACGAGCCGGTCCGAGCGCCCGATCATCTCGTTGAAGGTCTTGAAGCCCATCTCCGCCATCAACAGGCGCACCTCGCGCGCGATAAAGGTCATGAAGTTGATGACGTGCTCGGGCTGGCCGGTGAAGCGCTTGCGCAGCTCCGGGTCCTGGGTCGCGACCCCGACCGGACAGGTGTTGAGGTGGCACTTGCGCATCATCACGCAGCCGGCGGAAATGAGCGCGCCGGTGGCGAAGCCGAACTCGTCGGCGCCGAGAAGTGCCCCCACCACCACGTCGCGCCCGGTGCGGAAGCCGCCGTCCACCTGGACCGCGATCCGCCCGCGCAGCCGGTTCAGCACCAGGGTCTGATGGGTCTCGGCAAGCCCGATTTCCCAAGGGCTGCCCGCGTGCTGGATCGAGGTGATCGGGGAAGCCCCGGTGCCGCCCTCGAACCCGGAGATGGTGACGTGATCGGCGTGCGCCTTGGACACGCCTGCCGCGACCGTGCCGACGCCCACTTCGGATACGAGCTTGACCGAAATGCGCGCCGCCGGGTTCACGTTCTTGAGGTCGTGGATCAGCTGCTTCAAATCCTCGATCGAATAGATGTCGTGGTGCGGCGGCGGCGAGATCAAGCCGACCCCGGGGGTCGAGTAGCGCACCCGAGCGATCCACTTGTCCACTTTCTTGCCGGGCAACTGGCCGCCCTCGCCGGGCTTGGCCCCTTGCGCCATCTTGATCTGAAGATCGCTCGCGTTGACCAGGTACTCGGCGGTGACGCCGAAGCGGCCCGATGCGACTTGGCGGATCGCCGAGCGCATGGAATCGCCGTTCGCAAGCGGCTTGTCGCGCACCGCCTCCTCGCCGCCCTCGCCGGTGTTCGAGCGCCCGCCGATGCGGTTCATGGCGATCGCCAGCGTGGTGTGCGCCTCCCACGAAATCGAGCCGAACGACATGGCGCCGGTCGAGAAGCGCTTGACGATATTCGCTTCCGGCTCGACTTGATCGAGCGGAATCGGTTTTTTCGCTTTTTTGATCTCGAACAGGCCGCGCAGGGTTTTCAGCCGGACCGACTGGTCGTCGACCGCGGCGGTGAACTGCCGGAACAGCTTGAAGTCGGCGCCGCGGACCGCGTGCTGGAGCAGGCCGACCGTTTTGGGGTTCCAGACGTGCTCCTCGCCGCGGATGCGCCAGCCGATCTCGCCGCCGACGTCGAGCATGGTGCGATAGATCGGCGCGCCCGAGAAGGCGAGGCGATGGCGCCGCACCGTTTCCTCGGCGATTTCCCGGAGGCCCGCGCCTTCGATCGGGCTCGCGGTACCGGTGAAATACTTGGCGACGAAACCGCTCGCCAGCCCGACCGCGTCGAAAATCTGCGCGCCGCAATAGGACTGGTAGGTCGAGATGCCCATCTTCGACATCACCTTCATCACGCCCTTGACCACGGCTTTGATGTAATTCTTGTGCGCCTTCTCCTCGGTCAGGCCGAGCGGGTATTGGTCCTTCAGCGTCGCCAGGGTATCGAGGGCGAGATAGGGATTGATCGCCTCGGCCCCGTAGCCGGCGAGCAGGCAGAAATCGTGGACCTGGCGCGCTTCGCCGGTCTCGACCACCAGGCCGACCTCGGTCCTGAGCCCCTCGCGGATCAGGTGGTGGTGGACGGAGGCGGTCGCGAGCAGCATCGGGATCGCAACCCGGCCCGTTTCCTGGCCGCGGTCGGAAAGGACGACGATATTGTGGCCCTCGCCGACCACCGCCTTCGCCTTGCGACACAGCGCCGCCAGCGCTTTCTCCATGCCGCGCGCACCCCACGCCGCCGGATAGCTGACATCGAGGGTGTAGGTGCGAAACGCGCGATCGAAGTGGTTTTCGATCCGGCGGATTTTCTCGAGGTCGCCGTTGGTCAGGATCGGATGGAGAACCTCGAGCCGCTTGTGCTTGCCGCCCGATTCGAGATCGAGCAGGTTCGGCCGGGGCCCGATCAGCGAAACCATCGACATCACCATTTCCTCGCGGATCGGGTCGATCGGCGGGTTGGTGACCTGGGCGAAGTTCTGCTTGAAGTAGTCGTAGAGCATCTTCGGCCGCTCGGAGAGCACCGCGACCGGGGTGTCGCGGCCCATCGAGCCGACCGGATCCTCGGCCCCCACCGCCATCGGCAGGAGAAAGAATTTCAGATCTTCCTGGGTGTAGCCGAACGCCTGCTGGTGATCCAAGAGCGCGCGCCGGCCGGGCGTCATCGGCGAGACCTCGGCCGGCAGGTCCTCGAGATGGATCTGGGTTTCGTCCAGCCACTTCTGGTAGGGCTTGGCCGAGGCCAGCGACTCTTTCAGTTCCTCGTCCTCGATGATGCGGCCTTGCTCGAGATCGACCAGGAACATGCGACCCGGTTGCAGGCGCCATTTTTTTACGATTTTATTTTCCGGAATCGGCAGGACGCCGACCTCGGAGCCGCCGATGACGAGATCGTCGTCGGTGACGACGTAGCGCGAAGGCCTGAGCCCGTTGCGGTCCAAGGTCGCGCCGAGCAGCCGGCCGTCGGTGAAGGCGATCGCGGCCGGGCCGTCCCAGGGCTCCATCAGCGCGGCGTGGTATTCGTAGAAGGCGCGCCGGCGCGGATTCATCAGGTCGTTGTCCGACCAGGCCTCGGGAATCATCATCATCACCGCGTGCGGCAGCGAATAGCCGCCCGCCACCAGCAGCTCGAGCGCGTTGTCGAAGGTCGCCGAGTCCGACGCGCCGTCGCCGATCAGCGGCCACAGCTTAGCGAGATCGCGCCCGAGGATCGCCGACTTCATCGAATGGCGCCGGGCCTGCATCCAGTTGATGTTGCCGCGCACGGTGTTGATCTCGCCGTTGTGGCAGAGGTAGCGGTAAGGGTGCGCGAGCTGCCAGGAGGGGAAGGTATTGGTCGAAAAACGCTGATGGACGAGGGCCAGCGCCGATTCGACCCGGGCGTCGTTGAGGTCGCGGTAATAGCGGGCGAGATTCGGCGCGAGAATCATGCCCTTGTAGACGACGGTGCGCGAAGACAGCGAGCAGAAGTAGAACGGCTCGGCGTTCTTGAGCCCCTTGTCCCAGATCGCGTGGTGCGCCTGCTTGCGGATGACGAACAGTTTCCGCTCGAACGCGTCCTGGCCGCGGGTGCGCGGGCCGCGGGCGACGAAGACCTGGCGGATCACCGGTTCCTTCGGCTTGACGCTCTCGCCGATGCAGGAATTGTCCACCGGCACGTCGCGCCAGCCGAGCACGCGCTGCCCTTCGCGCTTGGCGGTCCGCTCGAACGCGTCCATGCAGGCCGCGCGAGCGCGGCCGTTGCGCGGCAGGAACACCTGGCCGACCGCGTAGTCGCCCGTGGCCGGCAGATCGATGCCGAGCGCGGCGCATTCGGCGCGCAGGAACCGATCGGGGATCTGGATCAGGATTCCTGCCCCGTCGCCGGCGAGCGGGTCGGCCCCGATCGCGCCGCGATGGTCGAGATTTTCGAGGATCTGGAGCCCGCGGGTGACGATGTCGTGGCTTTTGCGATTCTTGATGTGGACGATGAATCCGACGCCGCACGAATCGTGCTCGGCCGCCGGATCGTACAGCCCCTGGGCGGGCGGCAATCCGGGCGCGCGGGCGAATCCCCGCGCGCTTTCCATGGCGCGCCCCTTTCCGGGCGCGACGCGCATCCCGCGCGCGCGGTCCCGCCGGTAGGCGGGCGCGGAACAGAATCCCCGCGCGCCGCCAGCATTGCGCCCCTTTCGGGGGGCGCGCGCGCGCGCGTACTGGCGGTCCGATCCTTTCATCGTCCGGGCTCCGGTCTCTCGTTGACAGGCAAGTTCTTTGCATATCAGCGCCCGGCGTTCGAGGCCAGCGGGAATCCGCCGCCAGCCCCCCCGGAAGGGTCGGTTTCCCACCCCCTCCGCCTTGGGGGCCGGCTTGGGAGCCAAGGGCCGGGGTGTTATAAGAACACTCGCATTATCCGGGGGGCCGGCGCTTGACCACCATCCATATCGTGATTCTCGCCTTGGTCCAGGGCGTCACCGAATTCCTGCCGGTGTCCTCGTCGGGGCATCTCATTTTCATTCCCCACCTATTCCATTGGCCCGACCAGGGCCTGATCGTGGACGTCGCGGTCCACGTCGGCACGCTCGGCGCGGTGACACTTTATCTCTGGCGCGACGTGTGGCGGATGACGACCGGGCTCGGCCGCTTCGTCCAGGGCCGCAATAACCCGGACGCGATGCTCGCCTTCCACGTGATCGCCGCGACCATCCCGGTGGTGATCGCCGGGCTCGCCCTCAAGCGCTACTACCCGGGGGGAATCCGCGACCTCGCCGTGGTCGGATGGGCGACGTTGGGTTTCGGAATTCTGCTCTGGGTCGCCGACCGGATCAGCATGACGGTCCGGCGGCTCGAACACCTCAAGATTTGGGACGTGCTTCTCATCGGCATGTCCCAGGTGCTGGCGCTCGTTCCCGGCACCAGCCGCTCCGGCATCACCATGACGGCGGCGCGGCTGCTCGGGATGGAGCGGCTCGACGCGGCGCGCTTTTCCATGATCCTCTCGATCCCGACCATCGTCGGCGCGGGCGTGCTCGAAGGCTGGGAGCTGTTCAGGCTCGGCGACGCGAAACTGACCGCGGACGTCTTCCTCGCCGTCCTGCTCGCTTTCGTGTTCGCGCTCCTCGCCATCATCGCCATGATGGCCTGGCTCAAGCGCGCGAGCTTCACGCCGTTCGCGATCTACCGGCTGGGGCTCGGCGCGTTCATTCTCGCGTTCGCCCACGGCTACGTGTGAACGATCAATATTCCCGCGCTTTATCGACCAGCCCGTTGGGCACGAGGCCCGCGCGGATCGCGCGGATGTTGTCCGCGAGATCGAGCGCCGACGGTCCCGGCTGGGTGACCGCCGCGTTGTGGGGGGTGACGATCACGTTGGGATGGGTCCAGAACGGGCTCTCGGGCGGCAAGGGCTCCCGGCGGAAAACGTCGAGCCACGCTCCGGCGAGCTGCCCGGTCGCGAGCGCGGCCAGGATGTCTTCCTCGACCGCGAGCCCGCCGCGCCCGGCGTTGACGAGATAGGCGCGCCTCGGCAATTGCGCCAAGTTCGCCGCGTTCACGATCCCTTCGGTTTCCCGGGTCAAGGGCGCGAGGGTGACGAGAATATCGGTGCGGGCGAGGAACTTGGCCAGCTCGCCCGGCCCGGCGAAGCTTTCCACGCCGGGAAATTGCTTGCGCGTCCGGCTCCAGCCCGCGACCGGAAAGCCGAGCGCGACCAGAACTTGCGCCGCCGCCTGGCCAAGCTGGCCAAAGCCGAGAATGCCGACGCGACGCGCGCCGGGGAGAATCTGCGGGATATCGATCCACGCTTTCGCCGCCTGCTGGGCGCGGTAGCGGTGGAAATTGCGATGAAAGTGCAAAACCGCGTGCACCACGAACTCGACCATGCCCTCGCGCAAGCCCCGGTCGACCAGGCGCGTCAGCGGCACGTCCCTGGGCAGGTCGGGATCGCCGAGCACATAATCCACGCCCGCGCCCATGTTGAGGATCGCCTTGAGATTGGGAAACCCCTTCATCGAGCCCGGCGGCGGCCGCCAGACCAGCAGGAACTCCACGTCGGAGCGGTTGCCCACCTCGGGCCAGACGCGGAATTCGTCTCCCGGCAGCGCGCGGGCGAATTCCGCGCGCCAAACCTCCGGGTCTTCAACCGCGCTGATGAAGAGAAGGGCCATGATTACATCGCCACCGCGCCGCTCTCGTCGGCCTTGAGCTCGATCGCGGCGGCGATCAGCGCCCGGGTATAGGGTTCGCGCGGCCGGGCGAAGATATCGGCGGCCGGTCCGTGCTCGACGACCCGGCCTTGGCGCAGCACCGCGATTTCGTGGGCCATGGCGCGAACCACGCGCAAATCGTGGCTGATGAACAGATACGCGAGCCGGTGCTTTTTCTGTAGCTCGCGCAGCAACTCCACGATCTGCGCCTGGACCGAAACGTCGAGGGCGCTGGTCGGCTCGTCCAAGACGACGAACTTGGGCTTCAGGACCAAGGCGCGCGCGATCGCGATGCGTTGCCGCTGGCCCCCTGAGAATTCGTGCGGATAGCGGTCTTGGGTCTCCGGGTCCAACCCCACTTCGGTCAAGGCTTGCCCGATGAGCTGGCGGCGAGCGTCCGCGTCGCCGCCCTGGCCGTGGACCAAAAGCCCTTCCTCGACGATCTGGCCGACCGACAGGCGCGGGCTCAAGGACCCGAACGGGTCCTGAAAGACGATCTGCATCTCGCGCCGGAGCGGGCGCAGCGCCTTGGCGCGCAGCGCCTCGATGGCGCGGCCCCGGAACGCGACCTCGCCTTCGCTCCGCTCCAGGCGAAGCAACGCCCGGCCCAACGTGCTTTTGCCCGAGCCGCTTTCGCCGACGATCCCGAGCGTGTGACCTTCGCGCACGGAAAGAGTCACCCCGTCCACCGCCTTGACGTGGCCGACGACCCGGCGGATCACACCGCGCTTGATCGGAAACCAGACTTTCAAATTCTTGCACGCCATGATCTCCGGCGCACTTGCGGACGCCGGCTCGGGCGTCCCCTTGGGCTCGGAGGCGAGCAGGTGGCGGGTGTAGTCGTGGCGGGGCGCGCGAAAAACGTCCGGCAAAACCCCCTCTTCGACGATACGTCCCTGGCACATGACGTAGGCGCGGTTGGCGATCCGGCGCACGATGCCGAGGTCGTGGGTGATGAACAGCACCGCCATGCCGAGGCGGGCCTGCAATTCCTGGAGCAATTTCAAAATCTGCGCCTGGATGGTGACATCCACCGCCGTGGTCGGCTCGTCGGCGATGAGCAGATCGGGGGTGTTGGCGAGCGCCATCGCGATCATCACCCGCTGCTGCTGCCCCCCTGAGAATTCGTGCGGCAGCGCGTCCATGCGCGCGATCTGCTCACGGAGGCCGACCAGCTCGAACAGCTCGACCACGCGTTCGCGCGCGGCGGCGGCCGAAACGGGCCGGTGCAACACCACGCTTTCCGCGACCTGGCGGCCGATGCCCTGGAGCGGGTTGAGGGACGTGAGCGGCTCCTGGAAAATCATGGACATCCGATCGCCGCGCAGCGCCCGGACACGGTCCTCGGGCGCCGACAAAATCTCCTCGCCCTTGAAGCGGATGCTCCCCTTCGGGTGCCACGCCAAGGGGTACGGCAAAAGCCGCATCGCCGAGAGCGCGGTCACCGACTTGCCCGAGCCGCTCTCGCCGACCAGAGCCGCGATTTCGCCCGGGCGGACCACGAGATTCGCCCCTTGGACCGCCTTGACCTCGCGCTCACCCCGGTTGAAGGAGACGTGCAGGTCCTCGATTTCAAGGATGGGTGCTTCGGTCATCGCTTTACCGCCGGGCTTTGCGCGGATCGAAAGCGTCGCGCACGCCCTCGCCGACGAAAACGAGCAGCGAGAGCATCACCGCGAGCACGAAAAACGCCGTCAGCCCGAGCCACGGCGCCTGCAAGTTCGCCTTGCCCTGACCGAGAAGCTCGCCCAAGGAGGCCGAGCCCGGTGGAAGTCCGAGGCCGAGAAAGTCGAGGGCGGTGAGGGTGGTGATCGAGCTGTTCAAGATGAACGGCAAAAACGTCAGCGTCGCGACCATGGCGTTGGGAAGGATATGGCGGGACATGATGGTCACGTCCGAGACGCCGAGCGCGCGGGCGGCGCGGACATAGTCGAAGTTGCGCCCACGCAGGAATTCCGCCCGGACCACGCCGACCAGCGCCATCCAGCTGAACAGCAGCATCAGGCCGAGCAGCCACCAGAAATTCGGCTCGACCACGCTCGCCAGGATAATAAGAAGATAAAGCGTCGGCATGCCCCCCCAGATTTCGATGAAGCGCTGGAAGATAAGATCGGTTTTGCCGCCGAAGTAGCCCTGGACGGCCCCGGCGGCGACGCCGACCACCGAACTCAACAGCGTCAGCGCCAGCCCGAACAGGACCGAGACGCGAAACCCGTAGATGAGTCGGGCGACCACGTCGCGGGCCTGATCGTCGGTGCCGAGCCAATGTTCGCCGGATGGCGGCGCCGGCGCCGGCACCGGGAGGTTCCGATCGACGGTGGTGAAGGAGTAACGCACCATTGGCCAGACGATCCAGCCGTCGGCCTCGATCTTCTTCTTGAGATAGGGATCGCGATAGTCGGCCTCGGTAGGGAAGTCGCCGCCGAAGTCGGTCTCGGCGTAGGCAAACAGCACCGGCGCGTAAAATGTTCCCTCGTGGCGGATCAACAGCGGCTTGTCGTTGGCGATCAGCTCGGCGAACAAACTTAAGACAAAAAGAGCGAGAAAAATCCACAGCGACCAGAAGCCGCGGCGATTGGCGCGAAAGTTATCGAGCCGCCGCGCCGTCAGCGGCGCCAGCTTGAGGACAAGAGCAGCGCTCATGTTTCCCTGACCTCGAAGTCGATGCGCGGATCGACGACGTGATAGGCGAGATCGCCGAGCAAATTCATCAACAGCCCGAGCAGGGTGAAAAAATAGAGCGTGCCGAACATCACCGGATAGTCGCGCTTCAAGGCCGCCTCGAAGCCCAAGAGCCCGAGCCCGTCCAAGGAAAAGATCACTTCGACCAGCAGCGCCCCGGTGAACAGGATGCCGACGAAGGCGCCGGGGAAGCCCGCGATCACGATCAGCATGGCGTTGCGGAAGACGTGGCCGTAGAGGATGCCGCGCTCGGGCAACCCCTTGGCGCGCGCGGTGGTGACGTACTGCTTGTTGATCTCTTCGAGGAACGAATTCTTGGTCAGCATGGTGAGGCCGGCGAAGCCGCCGACCACGAGCGCGGTGACCGGCAACGCGATGTGCCAGAAATAATCGGCGACGCGCGCGGGCCAATCCATCGTCGCCCAGTCGGGCGACGTCAGCCCGCGCAGGGGGAACACGCTCCAGAAGCTGCCGCCCGCGAACAGCACGATCAGGAGGATCGCGAACAGGAATCCGGGGATGGCGTAGCCGACGATGACCACCGCGCTGGTCCAGACGTCGAAGTGCCCGCCGTCGCGCACCGCCTTGGCGATGCCGAGCGGGATCGAGATGAGATAGACCAGCAGCGTGGTCCAAAGCCCGAGCGAGATCGAGACCGGCATCTTGTCGAGCACCAGATCGACGACAGGACGGTCGCGGAAGAAACTCTCGCCGAAGTCGAAGACGAGGTAGTTCTTGAGCATGAGCCAAAACCGCTCGTGCGCCGGCTTGTCGAAACCGTAGAGCTTCTCGATCTGCTTGATCAGGTCGGGCTCGAGGCCCCGCGCGCCGCGATATTTGGAAACGACGTCGCCGGCGCCGGCCCCCGGCTGGGCGCGTCCGGTCCCCTCGCCCGCCTCGCCCGCCCCGGTGCCGGAGAAGCGCGCGGTCACGTCGCCGGCGGTGCCCTGGATCTGGGCAATCATCTGCTCGACGGGGCCGCCCGGCGCGGCCTGAACGACGATGAAGTTGACGACCATGATCCCGAACAGCGTCGGGACGATGAGCAACAGGCGGCGGAGGGCGTAGGCGAACATTATTTATTTACGCCCGCGCCGGATCTCGAGCGCGCGGGCTTTCTCGGCGTCCACCCACCAGCATTCGACGCAGAGCGTGTATTTCGCCGGTATTGAAGGGCGGCCGAACTTGTCCCAATAGGCGACGCGGAAGGTGCGGATGTGCCAGTGCGGGATCAGGTAATTGCCGGCAAGCAGAACCCGATCGAGGGCGCGGGTGCGCACGATCAGGGATTCGCGGTCGGGCGCGGCGATGACCAGTTCGATCAATTTGTCCACCACCGGGTCCTTGATGCCGACGGTATTGCGGCTGCCTGGCGTGGCGGCGGCGGCCGTGCTCCAGAAGTCGCGCTGCTCGTTGCCGGGCGAGAGCGACTGGCCGAACGAATCGACGATCATGTCGAAATCGAAGTCGTCGATCCGCTTGCGGTATTGGGCCGGCTCGACGGTGCGCACCCGCGCCTCGATGCCGAGGCGTTCGAGATGACGGACGAAGGGAAGCGCGATCCGCTCCCAGGTCGGTTGCGCGAGCAGGATCTCGAACGAGAACGGCTTGCCGGTGGTGCCATGAACCAGTTTTCGTTCCTTGACGATCCAGCCCGAGTCGCGCAAGAGATCGAGGGCGACGCGCAGATTGGCCCGGAGTGCCTCGTCGCTGCCGCCGACCGGCGGGGCGTATTCCCGCTCGAATATTTCCTCGGGGATGCGGCCTTTGAACCCGGCGAGGATTTTCAATTCCTCGCCCTCAGGCAGGCCCGAAGAGGCGAGCTCGGAATTGGAAAAGAAGCTCCGGGTCCGCACGTACTGGCCGAAGAACAGGTTCTTGTTCGCCCACTCGAAGTCGAAGGCCAGCGTCAGCGCCCGGCGCACCCGCTTGTCCTTGAACATCTCGCGCCGGGTGTTGAAGGAGAACCCCTGCATCCCGGTCGGGCGCTCGTGCTCGATCTCGACCTTCTTGATCAAGCCCTCGCGCACCGGGGGCGCGTCGTAGGCGGTCGCCCACTCCTTGGCGACGTTTTCCTGGCGGAAGTCGTATTCGCCGGCCTTGAACGCCTCCAGCGCCACGGTGCCGTCGCGGTAGTAATCGTAGCGAAGCAGATCGACGTTGTAGGTGCCGCGCCGGACCGGCACGCCCTGGCCCCAGTAATCGGCGACGCGCTCGTAGGTGACGGAGCGGCCGGCCTCGAACGATTTGATGCGAAAGGGCCCGCTGCCGAGGGGCGGTTCGAGCGTCGTTTTTTCAAAGTCGCGGGTCGCCCACCAATGCTTGGGCAGGATCGGAAGCTGGCCGGCGATCAACGGCAGTTCCCGGTTGACGCCGCCCGAGAACGTAAACCGCACGCGACCCTCGCCGGTCTTTTCCGCGCTCGCCACGTCCTTGAAATAAGAGCGGTAGAAGGGATGGCCCTTGGTCTTGAGGGTATCGAGCGAGAAGATCACGTCCTCGGGCGTCACCGGACGGCCGTCGTGCCAGCGCGCTTGGGGCCGGAGCGTAAACGCGACCCAGGAGCGGTCCTCGGGTACCTCGATCGCCTCGGCCAAGAGGCCGTATTCGCTGAACGCCTCGTCGCCGGAACTGGCGAGCAGGGTCTCGAACACCGCGCCCAATCCCGCCGCCGGATCGCCCTTCAGGATGAATTGATTGAAACTGTCGAAGCTGCCGATGGCGGAAAGCCGGGTCTCGCCCCCCTTCGGCGCGTTGGGATTGGCGTAGTCGAAATGCGTGAACTCGGGGCCGTACTTCGGCGCCCCGTGCATCGCCAGCCCGTGGACGCGGACGGTTTTCGTTTCCGCCAGGGCTGGCGGCGCGAACGCCAGGACCGCGAGCAGGCCGAAGGCCGCGAACAGAGCGCGCATGAGAGCGATTTCGCGGGAGACCCCGCGCCTTCCCCGGGCTTAGCCGAACGAGGATTGTGGCGGCTTGCTCTCAGCCGATCAAGGGCGTGGGGGCTTTATCCCTTAAGCGCGGCGAGCGCGTCGGAGTGCCTGAGGGGATCGCCGGCGGCGAGAACCTGGCCCTGGGACTCGAGGCCGAGCGGAAGCCCTTGCCAATCGGTGATGACGCCGCCCGCGCCCTCGACCACCGCCACCAGCGCCATATAGTCCACCGGCTTCATGGTCGCCTCGGCGACCAGATCGACGAACCCTTCGGCCAGGAGCCCGTAGGCGAGACACTCGGCGCCGTAGACCGGAAACTTGACCTGACCCTTGAGGCGGGCGAAGGCGTCGGCTTCGGCCCCCGCGCGGAACATCTCGGGCGTGGTCGCGTAAAGCCAGGCGTCCTTGAGCGCGCCGCACGCGCGCACGCGCACGACTTCGCCGTTCCGCGTCGTCGGCCTTCCGGCGACGCCGACATAGCGCACGTCGATCGCCGGATGATCGATGATTCCGAGCATTGGCCGGCCACGGTGCAAAAGCGCGATCAGCGTCCCGAACAGCGGCTTGCCCGTGACAAAGGATTTTGTCCCGTCGACGGGATCGATCACCCAGACCCACTCGGCGTCAGCGCGGGTCGCGGCCATCTCCTCGCCGACGACGCCGTGGCCGGGATGTTCGCTGGCGATCAGGGCGCGCAAAGCGGCCTCGCACTCGCGGTCGGCGGCGGTGACCGGCGAAGCGTCGGCCTTGTCGTCCACAATCAGCGCGCGGGTGCGGAAATGCGCCATGACCGCCGCGCGCGCGGCATCCGCCATCCGGCCCGCGAACGCGATGAAGGCTTCGGGAACGACGAGGGACCCGGCGGGCGCCACGTCAGGGCAGGGGCTTTGGCGAATCGCTCAAAGTGCGCAGATAGGCGATCGCGGCGGCGCGCTCGGCGGCGTCGGGAAGTCCGATGAAGGTCATCTTGTTGCCGGGCGCGTAGTCCTTCGGGCTTTTAAGAAAGGTATCCAGCGTGTCGTAGGTCCATTCCTTCCCGACCTTGGCCATGGCGCCGGAGTAACTGAAACCCTCCGCCTTGCCCGGCATCTTGCCAACCACGTCCCACAGTCCGGGCCCGACCTTGTGCTTGGCGCCCTTTTCGGCGGCATGGCAGGCGACGCATTTGCGGAAGACCTTGGCGCCAGCCTCAGGCGTGGCGGCGACGAGCAGGACCTTGAAGTCCTGGGGCGCGGCGGCGGGCGCGGACGCGGCCGGAGCGGCGGCGGGCGCGGCGAAAACGATCTTTTCGGCGCCGGCGGTGCGGGGCGCGACCAGGAGGTCGCCGAAAAAATGGCCACCCCAGATCAGCCACGCCGAAATGAGGAGTCCGGCCCCCACCTTTTCCAAGAACGAGATCATGGCCTGCGATTCCTTAATGCTGGGCGCGGGAATACCGGGCGCGAGCCCGCACTCTAGCCCGCCGCCCCCGGTTCATTCAATGTCCGAGGGGACGGCCGGACCTCGGGGGATATACACTGCCGCGTCATGTCTTCGACCGCCCGAACCCGCGCTCATTCCGCCCTGCCCCGCAATCCGGTGGTGGCGATTCCGGCGCGCCTGGCCGCGACCCGGTTTCCGGGCAAGCCGCTCGCCGACATCCTGGGCGAGCCGATGATCGTCCATGTCTGGCGGCGCGCCCGCGAGGCCGATATCGGTCCGGTGATCGTCGCGGCGTGCGAAGACGAGGTCGCCCGGGCCGTGCGCCAGGCCGGCGGCACCGCGATCCTGACCCCGCCCGGGCTGCCCTCGGGCTCGGATCGCATCCATGCCGCGCTTCTCTCTTTCGACCCCGACGGACGTTTTGATGCGGTGGTGAACGTACAGGGCGATCTCCCCACCCTCGAAGCGGACTCGGTGCGCGCGGCGCTCGAGCCGCTCGCGCACCCCGACGTGGACATCGCCACCCTGGTCGCCGAAATCGCGCGCTCCGAAGAACGAGACGACCCCAACGTGGTCAAGGCCGCGGTCGGGTTCGCGCCTGGCGCCAAGATCGGCCGGGCGCTCTACTTCAGCCGCGCCCCGATCCCTTCGGGCGAGGGCCCGCTTTATCACCACATCGGGCTTTACGCCTACCGGCGCGAAGCGCTCGCGCGCTTCGTCGCGCTGCCTCAAGGTGCGCTCGAGCGGCGCGAGCGGCTGGAGCAGCTGCGCGCGCTCGAAGCCGGCATGCGCATCGACGCCCGGCTCGTTGACACCGTTCCGCTCGGTGTCGATACTCCCGCCGACCTCGAGCGGGCGCGCGTCATGCTTGGCGCACGAAAAAAGTGAGCGAGCGATGAGAAAAACCAAAGAGCGCGGAATTATCGCCTTCCAGGGCGCGGCCGGAGCGTACTCCGACCTCGCCTGCCGCGAAGCCTATCCGTCGATGCGAACTTTGCCGTGCCGCACCTTCGAGGACACCTTCGCCGCGCTGGCCAAGGGCCGGGCAGGACTCGCCATGATCCCGATCGAGAATTCGGTCGCCGGGCGCGTCGCCGACATTCACCATTTGCTGCCCGATTCGGGCCTGTTCATCGTCGCCGAGCATTTCCAGCGGGTCAACCACCACCTGCTCGGACTCAAGACCGCGCGGTTGGCCGACATCGCCCGCGTCCACAGCCACGTCCATGCGCTCAGCCAATGCCGCAAACTGATCCGCAAGCTGCGTCTGCGTCCGGTGATCCATGAGGACACCGCCGGCGCGGCGGCATTGGTGGCGAAGCTCGGCGATCCGACCCAAGGAGCGATCGCGTCCAGGCTCGCGGCCCGCATCCATGGCCTCAAATCGCTGAAAGCGAACATCGAAGACGCGGATCACAACACCACGCGCTTCATCGTCATGGCTAAGCGGCCGCGGGTTCCCGGCACGAACGCCGGCCCGGTCGTCACCAGTTTCGTCTTCCGCGTGCGCAACGTGCCCGCCGCGCTCTTGAAGGCGCTCGGCGGCTTCGCCACCAACGGCGTCAACATGACCAAGCTCGAAAGTTACGTCAGCGCCGATTTCATCGCCGCCCAGTTCTACGCCGATATCGAGGGACATCCCGAAAGCCGCAACGCCGGGCGCGCTTTCGATGAACTCGCCTTCTACACCCACGAGGTGAAGGTGCTCGGCGTCTACCCGGCGCACCCCTATCGCCTCAAGATGGAAAAGCGCGCGTCGCGCGGGCTTACCCCCGCGCGCACCAAAAAATAAGCGCGGGCTTAACCCCACGCGCAAGTGACCTAACCCACTTCCGCCAGCCACTCCTCGATCAGGAAACGCGCGATCGAGTCGGACCGCGAGAGCTTGAGGTCTTCGCCAGGCAGGGTCTTAAGTTCGGCGCGGGTGAACCAGCGCGCATCGGCAAGTTCCCGGTCGTCGCGCCGGATTTCCTCGTCGGCCGCCTCGGCGCGAAACCCGAGCATGAGCGAGGACGGAAACGGCCACGGCTGCGAGGCGCGGTAAGTGACCTGGGCGAGGCTTAACCCCACTTCTTCCAATACCTCGCGCGCGACCGCCGCTTCGAGACTCTCGCCCGGCTCGACGAAGCCCGCGAGCGCCGAATAAAGCGCCTCGGGCCAATGCGCCTGGCGCGCGAGCAGGCAGCGCGCCTGGCCGGGATGGCCCGGCGGTGCTGGCCGGGTCAGGAGCATGATCACCGCCGGATCGGTGCGCGGAGAGTGGTCGCGGGCGCAGCGTTTGTCGGTGCAGCGGCGCGCGTGCCCGCCGTCGCGGAATTCGGTCGGCTGGCCGCACGCGCCGCAGAACCGGCTCGCGCCGTGCCAATGAACCAGGCCGCGCGCGCAGGCGAGCAACGCCGCTTCGGTCCCGACCATCAACGCGCTCGCGGTTCTGAGTTCCTGGAACGCGGCGCCCGCGGGCGCGCCGGCGAGCACACCCGCCAGATCGGATAGCGGGTTTTGGCCGATGTCGGCCGCGAACCAGGCACCCTTGTCGTCCGCGCCAAGAAAGACCTTCTCGGGCGCGGCGGCGAGAGCCGTTTGCGCGACCTCGCCCGCGAGCGCGACAGCGACCGGGGTCGCGCCGGGCACGATCAAATTCAGGCCCCGCCAGACCGGAACAACCCGGGTTGAAGGCGCGCGTTCGGCCGCCGCCAGCGCCTGGACGTCGCGGCGGGTGTGGCTGGCCCGGTCGAGAGAAAACGCCGAGTAGGCGATTCGAGGCGGAACAGGGCGGGCGGACATGAGAACCAACGTCGCATGGCCCCCCGCCCGCCGACAACCGCCGCCCCCTTCTTTTGGGGCTTTGTTAACCGAACAGCGGCTAAGCAGGGGTCTTGAGCGGAACCGGTCCTCTTGGCGCGCCCAGGCTGGGGCGGCCTTGGGCCATAGGGACGAAGGCATGGCGTTTCGGCATAATTGGATCGGGCGGGGCACTGTCTTGGCGGCGGCGTTGGCCGTCGGCGCTTGCGCGCCGGTGCCGAGGATACCTTCCCCCTACGTCGGCTGCGACGAGGTACCGCCCGACGTATTCGAATCCGTGGACTGGGACGCCGCGCGCAGGATCAACGTGCGTATCCGCGACGGCGAATTCCAGCCTTCCCTGATCCGGCTCTACCAGGGCCGCCCCTATGTGATGCGGATCGAAAACCGCGACCGCGGCGCGCGGCGGTTCCAATCGCGGGAGTTTTTCCAGGCGGTCTATATCCATTCCCTGACCAGGCCGAGCGGGACCTATTCGGTCGAGTGCCCGTGGGGCGTGCGCGTGTCGCCAGGCGAGGTCGCGGAGGTGCGTTTCATCGCCGCCCGCGACGGCCGTTACGAGTATTCCGACGATGTGCTCCCCTTTGTGTTCGGCGCCATCCCGGACGGCATCGTCCACATCGAACAGCCGCCGGCGATCGCCGCCCTGATGTCGCCGGTGGCTCCGGGAATCATCAAGCCCGAGGATGTCCCGGCCGGGCCTTACACCCCCGTCGCCGTGCCCGTCGTTCCACCCGCGCCCGAGACACCCCCTTCGCCCGCCGATCCCGCCCTGTTCCCGCTGCCGATGCCCGCGCCGGAGATACCCGCGATGCCGGTCGAGCCCGTCACGCTGCCAATACCGATGCCCGCGCCCGAGGCCCCTTCGCCCGCCGATCCCGCCCTGCTCCCGCTGCCGATGCCGGCGCCGGAGATACCCGCGATGCCGGTCGAGCCCGCCCTGCTGCCAATACCGCTGCCGGCACCCGAGACTCCGCCTCCCGCCGATCCCGTCCTGCTCCCGCCGCCTTCGCCCGCGCCGGTTCGGCCGGCCGAGCCGGAAGCGGCGCCGACGCCACCGCCCGCGCCGCCTCGGTCACTCCTGCCCCAACCAGCGCCTCAGGGCCTATTCGAAAAAAATCCCGGCGGCGTCGGCCTGTTCGGGCAATAAACTCCACCGGGCGGCGGCACTTATCCACACGCCGCCGCGGCTTGCGCGCGCTTTCCGTCCCCGCCTCCGGCTTGGTATAGTCCGGGCGGGAGGTTGGCGCCGGACGGGTCCCTCGCCAACCCGGTCAGGTCCGAAAGGAAGCAGCCGTAACGAGTTTCGGCCCGGGTCGACGTTCAGCCTCCCACCTTCACCGCCTATTCCTCAGGCCCCTCACGCCCAATGACCGGACCAGGCGAACGCAATTTCCTTTCCTCCGGCGACGCGGCCGGCGGGGCCTATCGGGTCCTCGCCCGCAAGTACCGCCCCGCGACCTTCGCCGACTTGATCGGCCAGGAGGCGATGGTGCGCACGCTCACCAACGCGCTGCGCTCGGGCCGGCTCGCGCACGCCTTCGTGTTGACCGGCGTGCGCGGCGTGGGCAAGACGACGACCGCGCGGATCATCGCCCGCGCGCTCAACTGCGTCGGCCCCGACGGCCAGGGCGGGCCGACCGGGTCGCCGTGCGGCGCGTGCGAGCATTGCCGGGCGATCGCCGAGGACCGCCATGTCGACGTGCTCGAAATGGACGCCGCCAGCCGGACCGGCGTCGACGAGATGCGCGAGCTGATCGAGGGCGTGCGCTACCGCCCGACTTCGGCGCGCTACAAAATCTACATCGTCGACGAAGTCCACATGCTGTCGAAGAACGCCTTCAACGCGCTCTTGAAAACGCTCGAAGAGCCGCCGCCGCACGTGAAGTTCGTCTTCGCCACCACCGAAATCCGCAAGGTTCCGGTCACGGTGCTGTCGCGCTGCCAACGCTTCGACCTCCGCCGCATCGACGAGGACGTCTTGAAGACGCACTTCCGCCGCATCGCCGAGCGCGAAGGTGCCCGCATCGCCGAGGCCGCGCTCGGCCTGATCGCGCGCGCCGCCGACGGCAGCGTGCGCGACGGCCTCAGTTTGCTCGACCAGGCCATCTCCCATGTCCACGACAAGGATTCGGCCGGCGATGACGGCGGCGCGGCGCAGCGCGAAATAACCGAGGCCGAGGTCCGCGCCATGCTCGGGCTCGCCGACCGCACGCTGACCTTCGATCTGGTCGAGGCCGCGCTCAAGGGCGACGGTAAGCGCGCGCTCGACGTGCTTTCCGCCCAGCACGACGCCGGCGCGGAGGCCGCCCAGACGATCGAGGATACGCTTGGCCTCGTCCATTGGCTGACGCGGATCAAGCTCGTGCCCGAAGCCGCCGACGACCTGGCGGTGCCGGAGTTGGAGCGCAAGCGCGGGCGGGCGATGGCCGACGCGCTCGCGATCCCCGCCCTCGCGCGCGCCTGGCAAATCCTGCTCAAGGGTCTCGCCGAAACCCGCGCCGCCCCGAACGGCGCCGAAGCCGCGGCAATGGTCCTGGTGCGGCTCGCCTACGCGAGCGCGCTGCCGACTCCGGAAGAGGCGATCCGCGCGCTCATCCCGCCGGCAGGCGGGCCAATGGTCTCGCCGGTAGGTGGGCCAATGAAGGAACCGCCGGCGGCCCCCGCCCAGCCGATGCCCGCCCCGCAATCCCGCCCGCCGAGTTCTTCGCCCCGATCCTCGGCCGCGTTGGCGCGGCCCGCGCCCCAGACCCAGTCCGAGCCCGAAACCGAGCCGCAAGCCGCCGCCGGCATGCGCACGTTGACCGAGGAACAGGCGGCGGCGCGCGACGCGGCGCGCGCCGAGATCGCCCTGCATCCCTTCGTCCGCGCGGTCCATGCCGTCTTTCCCGAGGCCCGCCTCGAAGCGGTGCGTTCCCCGTTACGCGAAGGCATGCCCAACGGCATGACGCCGCCGGCGGCCGATCGACCGGGCACGGACGACGAACCGGACCGCGAATGAAGAACCTGGGCCAGATGCTGAAGCAGGCGGGCGAGTTGCAAGCGCGCATGCAGGCGATGCAGGAACAGCTGATGCTTCTGGAAGTGACGGGAAGCTCCGGCGGCGGCCAGGTCGAAGTCACGATGACCGGCAAGGGCGAAGTGCGCCGGGTGCGGATCGCGCCCGAGCTGCTCGCCGCCGGCGCCGCCCAGGCGTTGGAAGACCTGGTCCGCGTCGCCGTCAACGACGCCCGCGCCAAGGCCGACGCCGAGGCCCGCGCGCGCCTCGCCGAGATCACCGGTGGGCTGCCGCTGCCCCCCGGATTCCAGCTTCCGTTCTGACATTCGCCGATGCTCGACATCGAACGGCTGATCCAGATGCTCGCGCGACTGCCGGGCTTGGGCCCCCGCTCGGCCCGGCGCGTGGCGTTGCATCTTCTCAAGCGCCGCGACGCCATCCTCGCGCCCTTGATCCAGGCGCTGACCGAGGCCGCCGCCAACGTCCGCGTCTGCGGCGCTTGCGGCAACCTCGACACCGCCGACCCTTGCGGCATCTGCGCCAATCCGAAACGCGACGGAAGCGTCGTTTGCGTCGTCGAGGACGTGGCCGATTTGTGGGCGATGGAGCGCACCGGGGCGTTTCGCGGGCACTATCACGTGCTCGGCGGCGCGCTCTCGGCCCTCGACGGCGTCGGCCCCGAGGAGCTGCGGATTCCCAAATTGATCGAGCGCGTCCGGGCCGAGCGCACCGCCGAGGTGATTCTCGCCACCAACTCGACCGTCGAGGGCCAAACCACCGCGCACTATATCGCCGAAAGGCTTTCGGGAGCGGGCGCCAAGGTCTCGGGTCTGGCGCAAGGCATTCCGGTCGGGGGCGAACTCGACTATCTCGACGACGGCACGCTCTCGGCCGCGCTCAAAACGCGAAGGCCGCTGTAATACCAACGGCCAGGGGTCTTTGATCCGTCACGATCAAAGGCCATTGATGTAATTCTATTTCTCGGGAACGTCGGCTTCGGCGATGCGGCCGATGCGGTTTGCGAGCTTGCCCGCCGAAATCTTGACCTGGCGCAATGTTTCGACCACCCGGTTGAACCCGTTCTCCAAGTCCGCCGTCCGCTTATCGAGCAGGTCGGCGTCCTCTTTCAGGCGCTGGACCTCGGCGCGGATTTCCTGGGCGCGTTCGACCATTTCGGCGTCGAGCACGATCGCACGCACCGTCGTCAGCACCGCCATCAAGGTCGTGGGCGAGACGATGCCGACCCGGCGGCGGTGCGCCTCGGCGACCGTTTCGGGCAGGCTGGTGTGGATTTCCGCGTACACGGATTCGGAGGGCACGAACATCAGCGCCCAGTCGGCGGTTTCCCCGGGCACGATGTATTTATCCGCGATGTCCGCCACGTGCTTGGAAACATCGACCTTGAACGCGCGCAGCGCCGCCACGCGGGCGTTGTCGTCGGCCGCCTTGCGCAAGCCCTGGAACGATTCGAGCGGAAACTTGGCGTCGACCCCGATCGGCCCGGGCGGTTTCGGAAGTTTAACGAGACAATCCACCCGTTTGCCGTTCGCCAGCGTCGCCTGCAACTCGTAGGCCGCCGCGGGCAGGATGTCGCGCACCAGTTCCTCCATCTGGAATTGGCCGAAGGCGCCGCGCGCCTGCTTGTCGCCGAGGACCCGGTTGAGGCCGACCACCTGCTCCGCCAGTTTCTCGATGTTGCCGCGCGCCTGGTC